>JAIKXV010000143.1 GCA_024683935.1 Lachnospiraceae bacterium
GTGCTGAGATTAGAGAAGATCCTGTATAAAAAACTGCCCTCAGCAGTCTTTATAAGGCTTTTCAGGATAGCGTACGAGGACTTTATAAAGAAAGCCAACCGCGATTCCCTGAAATTCAAAACGAACAGGAATATGTAGGGAAGCGCGGCCAGTCCGGTTAACAGGAGATCAGGCTCCTGTCTCGCTCAGAATTATGTTAACCATTTCTCCCACGTTTTTCATCGTTGTAACCTTGCCCATGGGAATCTTTATTGAAAACTCTTTTTCAACCGCAACGATGAGATTGATATGCTCAAAGGAATCCCATTCTTCAATATCATCGGCGGTGGTAGCATCGGTTACTGTTATGCTATCGTCATCAAAAAATTCGCGGAAAAGCGGATTCAGTCTTTCATAAACTTCTTCTCTTGTCATGGTCATACCTCCAGTAATTCAATGATACCCATTTCAGGGCACTGTAAAAAAGCTACTCGTTTATTATTTATGCAGGGAGCATTTTCGGGAGTCTGTGATAAAGCAAATCCCCTGTCTGACAGCTCCCTTATGGATTCTTCCATATTATCGGTTTCATAGCAGATATGGTACGGAAGATTCTTAAAACGCTTCAGCGCAGGGAAAAAGCGGGAACCGTCACTAGCCGGGGAAACCAGCTCCACACGGTAGTCTCCGTTAAGGAAAAACTGGATGAAGATATCCCTTATCCCGTCATATTCCTTTTCGGTTTCGGCAGTAAAGCCGAGCTGCAGGAACTGTTCCCTGCTGTCATCAATGCTTTTTACAAGATAACCTACATGATGTACTTTCAAGTTTACACCTTCTTTGCCAATAATCCTACCAGGATGGTATTATTTCTTTTAATTGCCCTTTCCAGCTTCATATCGCCTCCGGGGGCGTACAGCCGGTCCGTTATCTCAAATCCTGCCTTGCTGACAATATCCTCCACTTCCTCAATGGTTCTGAATAAATAAATATGGTCTATTGCCGGGGCGTTGACCGGGACTGTTACATACAGGTATGAGTTTTCGCGGCCAAGGCTGTGGAGCTTTTCAAGCATTTCGGCCGGTTTTTCCAGATGCTCCAGAACCTCCGCTATGACTATCAGATCATACTGTTTCCCGGGTTCATAATCATATGCGTTTTGCCGGAAGATCCTGCATTTTTTCTGTTTATCGGGATCAAGATAATCCTTTACATACTCGCTTGTCTGTATTACCGATGCCTCTGAAACATCGATCGCGTCATATACGGAAAAACCGCTTTGATTAACGGCTTCACAAAAATATCTTCCATGTCCGGGCCCTATTTCAAGATAGTTTTCACCGGACATATTTTTCATGATATCACGGAACCAGTGAAAGGTTTTTATGTGATTAGGCCAGAGGTATACAGAAAGCCCCAGCCCGACCATATATTTCGTCATGTAATCGCGGTTTTCATACACCAGTTTTTCTGCTTCTTCAAAGCTGGAGTACCGGTATTTTCCGTTTTCTATGAAATACTTTGTTTCTGTTGCCATATCCTCCACGATAAGATTATATGCATCTGCTATTTCTTTCGTGCTGAATTGTTTGCCGTAAAACCGGAGGATATCTCTTAACTGCAAAAAATCATCTTCAGAAAAATACGTCTCTATTGTTTTTTCTATGCTGCTTTTCTGTCTGGGATTATACTCGTAAACAAGATCAAGGAAACTCTTTGTTTCTTCATTCATGATGCGATCCTTTTCTTTCATTTACCGGTGCTGCCGGTTTCAATATAATTGTTTTTAGGTGTATAATCGTCGGTCACAGGGAATAGCCAGGTGGAATTGCCGTCAGCATCCTCCGACAGCTTCTCAAATCCCTGGGTCCTGTAGAATTCCCTTACCATATTGTTCTTTGCGGTGGGGTAGTAGTAGCCGATGATCTTTTTAATATTTCGTTCCCTGCATTTTTCCACAAGGGAATCCATCATGGCGAATTCCATATCCCTTTTAAGGACGCGGCAGCTCATTATCCAGAGATCCATGTGGCATTCATCATTAATAACATGTCCTATGACTACGCTTACGACCCCGTTATCTCCGAACTTATCGGAAAGCTTGCCGTAAAGAGTGATGTAGTTCTCATCGGCGGCGGCCTCTTCGATCTCGCCCTGGGTATATCTCCTGGTGGTCAGATTAAACTGGTTACTCTTATTTGTGAGCTGGGCTATCCTCGACATATAGGCAGGGATAAAGCTCTGTATCTCACCCTTCATTTCAAGGGACCGCAGGTATTCCCCGTAGTCCGTGAAGGAATTCATGCTTTCAGCGCGTCTCGCGTTAGCTTTGTACATATCGCTCCGCGCCATATCGTCCTTTGACAGAGCGGTGTTTTCAAAAAAGCCGGATCTGTCGATTATTTGTATGTATTTCTCGGGTTTGTTGCCGATCTCCGGCACGGCAGCTCCCGGTACGTTGGCTCTGACGATTTCCCTTTCTGCGGGATTATCGTCGGCAAATACGAAGCTTTCCGGCAGAAGATTCAGCTCATTGGCCGTGTTGACAAGGTTTTCGCTCTTTGGCATCCAGTTGATCTTTTTTGCGGCAAAATCATCGGGACTCAGTACGGAATCTGCCCGCAGCAGTCCCTGCAGAGCTGTTTCCTCATCATTCTTGGAGTTCAGGGTAAGAAGAACGCCCATTTTACCAAGGGATTTCACATAGGACTGGAACTCACTGTAAGTCTGCCCGATGGGGGTTTCCTGACCTGTTTCGATATTATCGGCTCCATCGTCACCTATAACTCCGCCCCAAAGGGTATTATCCATATCCAGCATAAGAACCTTTTTGTTCTTTCCCATAATGGATTTTATTATATTGGATACATTAAAGGAGAAAAGCGGTATTGCCGGAACAGAGAGGGCATACTTGTACATATGCCAGTAAAAAGGATCTGACCACTTATCCAGCCCGTAGGACGCCGACTCATAGTTGATGTCATGAATAAAGAATTTATCATGCGATGCGGCGTATTCAGAAAAACGCAGGTTAAGCCTGGTGATAAAATTGACCCTTCCGCGGTGGTCTGCACTGTCACGGTTTCCGAGTAAACGATAGAAAGGATACTCAAAATTATTCTGTATAATGGTACAGTTATACACCGAGGCCAGCCGTTCCCACATTCCGCTGAACCTGGAATACTCGTTCTCAAGTTTCTGCGCGGCTTCTTCCGGCGTATCCGTCAATTCCGGATACTCATTGATATTCCTGTTGCAGGTGCAGATAAAGATGATCTCAGGTGCGAATGCCTCCAGCTCGGGATTAGGAAACATGGCATCCTCATAAAAGCGGTTATATTCGGACTCATAAAATTCAGGACGTATGCCCTGGTCAAGAAGAAAGAGCTCCATGACTTTTACAATGTCATTTGTTGTAGCTCCGCCAAGCACGGCGATCTTTAAGGGGATCAGGCCTTCCTTCTTCATAAGCTCGCGCTTCAGTGATTTTTTCTTCTGTATTATCAGCTCCCCGTCAAAGGGGTATTCCAGTTCCTTCATCAGAACTGCTCCTTTCATCCTGCATATCATCCTGAGGGTAAGCGAAGGATTTTAATTATCTTTATTCTGCGGTAAACAATCTGCTCTGGTCATTATACTCAAAATACTGCTCGGATAAAAATGTGCCGTCAGAATGTCTTCTGACCTCCACCTTCATATCATAGCCGCCAAGGATATCCTCCTCTGCGGGAACAGGTTCTATACTGCATTTTTCAAGGCAGAAGTCCATTGCATATTCATTATAAAGCTTATTTATATTTTTTACATACAGAGTGATATCCGTATCATTTCCTGCGGCGGCGAATATATATTCTACAGCGTCCTTTCTGTCATCCAGGGTTTCAATCCGCTGTTTATCCCATTTTGCCACGTCTTCATTCCAGTATTCAGAATAAGCAGGATCATCACGGTGATCCTTTACGCCGGCCTCGGTTTTCATATATTCCGCGAGATAATCACAGACCTTTTCCGCTCCCATAAAATTGAGATGCCCCGAATCTCCGAAGCAGTGATCATAATCAAGTCCTGTGTCATCGAGCATGGTGTTGAAAGCGATGCTCTTACCGCCGGATCTTTCCGTAAGGCTGATAATTGCATTTAAATGCCGCTGCCTGTCTTCCGTATACATGGAAGCATCCACGGGTATGTCGGTAAGAACACACAGTACGCCCTTTTCCTTACAGAGATCCAGGATCCTTTTATAATATCTGACACCGTCGCCGTCCTTAAGTTCCTTTTCCTCACTTGTAAAAACAGAGGGCTTTTCGCGCTGGAAGACGGAGGTCATGATGTAGGCGCCTTTATCGTAATTTGATTCATTCTTGAAATCCTCATCCTTCAGATCGTCGTATCTGCCGTGATAGGCATAGAGCATGGAGAGAAAAGCCATTTTGCCGCCGTCGAAAAAGCTTCCGGCATAGTTGACAGCCTCCCATTTATTTTTGTTCAGGGGAAGGGAATCAATGGATTCATGGACGAATCCATAGCCGGAATTTATATCGTTTTCACTGTCGGATATCTTGGCAGCGTCTATAAATACGACTCTGGGATTGCAATGTTCGAGCGCTTCTGCCAGCACATAATATGACATCTGTACGGATTCGCCGGCAGAGGCCATGTTGTACGAGGAGATACCATGCTCTTCCCACATATATATGGGATCCACAGCTTCATGCATACGGCTGGCTCCGAAGTAGAGGGCGTCAAAATCTGTCCGGGAATTGAAAAATTCGGACTTGTAATACCAGCTTTTTTTATCCTTCATGACATATGTGATGACTGAGGTAATGGCTGCGATAATCAATATGAAGATAAAAGCAGATAATACTTTACGTTTATTCATTCAGAACCCCTGATATATGAAATCAGCCGCATGATAGCCGGGACCGTATTTTCCGTATATTACCACCAGGACGAAGAGAGCGATCCATGCCGCCCATCTGAAAACGATACCCTGGGAAGCGATCCATTCTCTGGCGTGTCCGCATTTTTCCCGCATCAGAGCGGCCAGAAGAAGCAGCACGAGAGAAAGAAGTATGATAAAAAAGTCGGTGGAACTGAGACCGGTCATGGATAAAGACCCGTCGATAAATATCCAGGGATTAAAGCCTGCCGGTGATACGGATCCTGCAAGGTTTTTCAGCATGGAAAAAGCTGTGCTTATGCCTTCTGCCCTGAAGAACACCATGGAAACACAAAAGACCAGAAATGTTCTGAGACTGCGGAATAATCTCCAGCTGAAGCTTTCCTCATTGACGTGCAGGAAAGAATTAATTGCTTTTAACTGAGGCGTAAAGACCTCATACAGAAACATTATCGCAAAATAATAAACTCCGCAGCCGAGAACATATTTATAGTTACCGTGCCATATTCCCGTTACCATCCAGGTCATGAACAGTCCTATGCCGAGTGAAGCCAGTTTGCCGGCTCTTTTTCCAAAACGTTTTTTTACTGCTGCGCTGAAGGAAATGGTTTTCTCGGATTTCAGCACAGGGTACATGATATAGTCCCTGGCCCAGTTTCCGAGAGACATGTGCCATCTCTGCCAGAATTCCTGTGATGTCTGTGAGAAAAACGGACTGTCGAAGTTTTCCGGGAGTATGATCCCGAATATTTCGGCGGTTCCGAGAGCAATATCAACACTGCCTGAAAAATCGGAATAAAGCTGCATGGGATAGGCAAAAAAGGCGATCCACAGCCAGAGCCCCGTGCATTTGCCCGGATCACCGTCAACGGTATTTACAATGGCAGCAAGTCTTTCCGATAATACAAGCTTCTTGAATAATCCCCATAATATCCTCTGGGCACCGCGTTCTATCCTTTCAATGTCGGCTTTGTGTCCGTCATATAAGGACTGGAGCTCGTGGTACCTGCAGATCGGGCCTGTCGTAAGAAGAGGGAAGAAAAGCAGGAATAAGACCAGCTTAAAGAAATTCTTCTGGGGAACGACGCTCTTCCAATAGCAGTCAATTATATACGCAATGGCCTGGAAGGTATAAAATCCCATTCCGAGCGATGCGGCCAGAGGTATCGCTTTCAAGGCCGGAAAAGCCGGTATCCTTGAATGAAGAAAGGAAGAAAACTGTATCCAGAAGGCATTGCCTTTCAGAAGAAACCATATTGCGGTTATAATGATCACGCCTATGGCAGTAACCGCACCGGCCTTGTTATCACGGTGGGTTTCAATATACAGTGTAGACAGATACGCCGTCAGTGCAGCAATAATAATGAAAACAATGGTATAGGGAGTTGCCGCCAGGAAATAAAAAACAGCACTTATGATAAGAAGTGTCATCCACTGTATCTTTCCGGGGGTCAGATAATAAATAATAGCTGCAGCTATGATAAAGATAAGAAAACTAAGGGATGTAAAGGTCATTGAGATCACAGTGCTGCCTCTGTAAACCCGGTTATTCCCATATTAGAAAGAGTCATCGATCCTGTTGTTGAATAATCCTGTATTATTGCGGTATCCATGTACAGATCCTTTCGTAGATCGTAAAACGTTCAGATACATTATATGATATAATACCGTGGAGCGTCAAAAAAGGATATGGTAAACGACATGGTCGTTCGTTATTTTAATGAAGATATCAGTAATAATTCCCGTATATAATACAAACCATGATTACCTGAGAGCCTGCCTCGACAGCCTTCTGTCCCAGGACTTCGGTGATTTTGAGGTGGTGGCCGTAAACGACGGATCCACAAACGGCTGTGAAAATATCATAAAAGAGTATACCGGATCCCATGATAATTTGGTTTACATAAATCAGGAGAATGCCGGCACAAGTGTTGCGAGAAATACGGGTATTTCCAATGCACGGGGAGAATATATACTGTTTGTGGATGCGGACGATTTTCTTTCTCCGGGATGTCTTGGAACGATATATGATGCAATGCGGACGAGATCGGTGGATATACTCTTATTTGGCTATGCCACAAACTATACCAACCGGGAAATGAGGCGGGTTCTGGACAATCCGGATCCCGGGCTCTGGAATAAAAATGATCTGGAGCTGGCAGTCCTTAAAGGGGATAAAAGACTGGGTCCGGTTGAAGTGGGAACCCCCTGGGGAAAACTTATCAGACATGATGTCATAAAGGAAAATGACCTGAAATATACTCCGGGGCTTATCAAGGGTCAGGATACGGTTTTTGTCCTTTCGCTTCTTGAGCATTGTGAAAGCTTTTCATACCTTCCCTATTTGGGTTATCATTACAGGATATCCGGAAGCTCCGTCAGCAGACGCTACAATCCCGGTATAGTCTCCATTATGGAAAAGACACTGTCTGCATACAGGGAGTTCACGGAAAAGTATGAAAAGGGCGCAGTATTCAGGGAGGCTGTGGAAAAGAAATATATAAATGTTCTGATGGGGGAATATACGGAGCTCCTGTACCTCCATCCCGATGCGGAAATGCCGTACGCGGAGCGTATTAAGGAATACCGGGACCTTACTTCCCGGGAGCCGTACAGGAGTATAATCAAAAATACTCCCCCGAAAGGTAATGGATTTATAATAGATATGGAAATAAAATGTCTGAAGAGGGGAGCCATAAGAACCTTTTTTACGATAAAAAGGATGGAACAAATCCTTAAGGATATGATCATCCATAAATACGGATGATTTAAGCAGGGTCATTCTACGGGCCACACACAGAATAACAGTAAAACACATATAAGGAGTTTGAAATGAGTGTTTATAAAGATATCACCGAAAAGAGATCGCATCTTGCCCTTGTGGGCTTAGGCTATGTGGGAATGCCGATAGCTGTTGCTTTTTCGGAGCATGTGCCGACAATAGGCTTTGATATCAATAAGGAAAAAATAGAAAAGTATAAGGCCGGAAAAGATCCCACCAACGAGGTTGGTGACGAGGGTATCAAAAACTGTGCTGTGGAATTTACCGCGGATGAAGAGAGGCTAAAGGATGCTTCCTTTATAATTGTTGCAGTTCCTACTCCGGTGAAAAACGATCACACACCGGATCTCTCCCCTGTGGAAGGGGCGAGCCATGTTGTCGGACGGAATCTGAAAAAGGGCGCCATAGTGGTCTATGAGTCCACAGTGTATCCGGGGGTTACGGAGGATATTTGCGTACCCATACTTGAGCAGGAATCCGGACTGAAATGCGGTACGGATTTTAAGATCGGCTACTCTCCCGAAAGGATCAATCCCGGCGATAAGGTTCACAGGCTGGAAACCATTACAAAGATAGTTTCCGGAATGGATGAAGACTGCCTTGATGAAATAGCGGATATGTACAGCCTGGTGGTCAAGGCGGGAGTATACAGGGCAGAGAGCATAAAGGTTGCGGAGGCTGCAAAGGTAATAGAAAACAGCCAGAGAGATATCAATATCGCTTTCATGAATGAGCTGTCCATGATATTTAACAGGATGGGAATAGACACCCTGTCAGTACTGAGGGCAGCGGGTACCAAGTGGAATTTCCTTCCCTTCAGACCGGGTCTCGTGGGAGGACACTGTATAGGAATAGACCCCTATTACCTCACATACAAGGCAGAGGAGCTTGGATACCACAGCCAGATCATACTGTCGGGACGCCGCATAAATGATGACATGGGAAAATATGTGGCCGAGAGCCTGGTAAAGAACCTGATAAAAGCGGATATTCCCGTAAGAGGGGCGCGCGTTGCGATCCTTGGTTTTACCTTTAAGGAGAACTGCCCGGATACCAGGAATACCAAGGTCATAGATATAGTTCGTGAGCTCCGGGAGTACGGCATAGAACCCATGATCTCGGATCCGGAGGCGGACAGCGCCGAAGCAAAGGCACTGTACGGCGTGGATTTTACTGATATCAAAGAGATAAAGGACTGTGACGCGGTAATACTGGCTGTCGGACATGAAGCCTTTAAGGATTTAAAGGAAAAGGATATCGCCGCCTTATTCAGGAAAGGTGCGATAAAAGTGCTTTCCGATGTCAAGGGGCTCCTTGACAGGAAGGAATTCGAGGACAAAGATTATCTTTACTGGAGGCTGTAGGATGTTATCAAGAGTAAACGTATTATTTACGGGAGGACTGGATTCCTCATATACGATGATGTATTTTTCGAGGTTCCCCGTGGAAATACAGCCCTACTACCTGAAGGACAACAGGCCGTCCGAGAGCTACGAGCTGAAGGCCATAAACGATATAATAACTGATATCAGGAAGAATCCGGAGACAAAGGCTAATATCCGGGAGCTCATCACAAAGCCCACCTATGCGATAAAGCCGGATAAGGAGATACAGGAAGCCTACCGCTATATGTTTAAGACTGCGGGTTTCGGGAAGCAGTACGGTTTTATTGCGAGGTTTGCGAAGGAAGAGGGGTTAGAGGGGCTCTTTATCTCCATAGTAGTCCATGGAAAGGTCAATAATCTCGTCAGAAAAAGCGGAGCCGTTGAGACCGTTCGAGAGGACGGAATGGAGTACTTCAGGCTGGATCCCGGGAGATGCGAAAAAAATCTCTACAGGCTTTTCGAGAACGTGCTGTTTCCGCCGTCTTATCTCCATACCAAGGAAGAAGAGACAGAGGAGATGAAGAAGCTCGGCTTTGAGGAATCGATAAAAAAGACCTGGTTCTGCTACTGGCCGGTAAACGGCGAACCCTGCGGAACCTGTCCGCCCTGCAGGGATCTTATAAAGGACGGCATGACCTGGAGATTCACGGATGCCGGCCTGAAGCGTTATGAAGAAGATAAAAAGGTGCCGGCGTGGAAGCATAAATTACGTGACTATAAGCTTACTCTTACCGATAAATGGTATGAGTTCAGGATGAGGCACAAGTAAGGCGATCGGTCGGAATGGATAGAGACAACCCCTTGGTAACCTGTGTTATCACGAGTTACAGAAGAGATAAAAAAATAGTTGAGAGGGCGCTTAACAGCGTGCTTTCCCAAAATTATTCCCCTCTCCAGATATTGATCATTGATGACAACAGGGGAGAGGGAGCCGAAGACTTTTCCAGGGGACTCCTTGAAATAGCCGAAGGAAAAGAAAATGTATCCGTTATAAAAACGGAGAACGGACACGGCGGACAGAGGGCGAGAAATACAGGCATTGACCATGCTGAAGGCAGGTATGTAGCCTTTCTGGATGACGATGATGAGTGGCTGCCGGAAAAGACTGCTGTCCAGGTGGCGCTTCTGGAAGAAAACCCTGAAGCGGGACTTTCATACTGCAAGGGTTATCTGATCGACAATACCTACGATCCTCCCAGGATAGGAACTTTTAAGAGCGGGGACAATATCAGCTTTGAGGATCTACTGAAAAGTGACAGTATCGGAACCACTACCCAGGCCGTGATCCCGAAGAAGGTCTTTGATGATGTGGGAGGCTTTGATGAGGCCTTTCCCGCGAGGCAGGACTATGAAATGTGGCTCCGGATCACAAAGAAATACCCGACAGCCGGCAGCAGGGAGATACTGTATAAATATTATAAGGAAAAGGGAAACGGCCAGGTGTCCCATAAATGGGAGAAATGTGTAAAGGGCTATGAACTGATCCATGAAAAGTATTGTGAGGACATAGATAAAAGCAGAGCCGCCAGATTCAACATAGTCTTCCACATAGCCCATCATTTGCTTGAAGGAGCCAGTCTGACCGGTGACGGCAAATTAAAAAAACAGGCGATACGTGATTATATCAGATCCTTTTTTATTTCGCCTTCCTGTTTTATGGTACAGGGTTTCTATTTTCTCAGGACAAAAAAACGCAGACTTATGAACAGGATAAAAAGGAAAAACTGAAAGAAACTGTCATTAAAATATCCTGTTATGAATGGACGATAAATGGGAAAAGAAGGATTCCATGAATGGGAGATCAGTCATGATCTTCTGAACAATAAATGCATTAACGGTTTCCAATACTGGAATTATATGAGGAGAGACATGTTCATGTCTTTCCGTGATGAAATTACTGATGTAGAGCCTGCTTTTTATCAGAATATGAAGGAACAGGACAAGGGGAGCATTGCTGGTAAACTCAAAAAAGCTATGCTCCTTTTGCTGCCGGATCATGGTTCTGGGATCAACCGGAGCGATATAATGTTTCTCTGCCATCCCAGGCGTCAGGAAATAGACGGAAAGATGGTCAGCATATATACGGATCTGATTTCGGATGATTTCCCAGATTCGGTTACGGTTCAGAGATCGGGATTGGGAAAGTACGAAAGAGAAAAGATATACAGCAGGAACCTGATCTTTCTGGATAAACTGGCAACCAGCAGCTATATATACAGATACCTGATCAAGTGTTTCCGTTCGGGAGAGTACCGGGAAATACAAAAACAGGTCATGCGTGATATGGAAATACCCTTCAGGGATCTGGCGGATACTTATGACCTTCATCCGGATCCAAAGGCCTTTGCGGACAGGGTCACGATATTATACTACCTCTATAAATACAGGAAACCGCGTCTTAATAAGCTCTTAAAAAGGATCTCTCCCAAAGTAATAGTGGAAGTGGTGGGATTAAGCTTTGATGCCAAGATAATAAATGAGCTTGCTTATGAGCTTGGAATAGAGACCATTGAACTGCAGCATGGTGCCGGAGGAATCTCTTTTTATTATCCCGAAAATGTGCAGATAAAACAGTTTGCAAAATGGTATTTTGCCTTTGGTGATTTCTGGAAGGACGGAATGAAACCGCCTATTCCACGGGATCATATCCTGTCTGCCGGGTTTCCTTACCATGATCTGCAAATGAAGGATTATCCTGCGGTTAAGGAAAACAACGTTTCCGATGCCGTTATCTTTCTGTCCAGCAGGAAATATGGCCGGGAGCTTTCGGAAGTGGCCTCGGAACTAAAGAAAATACGACCGGATTTACGCGTGATCTTTAAGCTTCATCCCAGAGAATACGCTGATTATAAAGACAGCTATACCTCTCTGAAGGGCACCGGGGTGGAGATTATCGCCGACAACAAAGTGCCTTTATATGATCTGTTTTTCGCCTGCTCCATGCAGGTTGGAGTGGATTCGACTGCGATCTACGAAGGGATGGGGTTCGGCCTCACAACATATATATGGAATATTCCGAGGGCGGCTTCCATGAGGGCGATAGTTGACAGCGGATACGCCAGGCTGTTCAGTAATGCATCGGAACTGTCTGAGCTTATGGGGAGAAAAAATGAAGCTCCTGAATATGATGCGGACATTTTCTGGAGAAAGGACAGTCTGGACAGGATTGAACGGGAGATAGCGCGGATAGGCGGACTGGACATTTCTTTTTCATAAGCGTTATGTTATCATAGCACGTAAGATCTGTTTCGCGAAAAACGTCCGGATAACAGCAATGAACAAATATGACGAGTATTTCAATTTCAGACTGGCATGTGCGGATGATACGGATTCCATAATGAGATTCATCGGAGATGAATGGAAGAAGGATCATATATTATCCAAAAGCAGGGAGCTTTTTCTCTGGCAGCACGGCAACAGCGAATATGGCGATGAAGAGACCATAAATATCTATCTGATGACAGATAAAAAAGGCAGTATTGTCGGGATTAACGGTTTTGTTCAGTATTCGAACGATCCGCTTAAGCGTTACATTTCAAGCTGTATCACAAAGGTGAAAGCAGATCTTCCGGTGCCTATGTGCGGGGTTGAGTTGGTTAAAAGATTTAAGAGGGATGTTCCCGCGAATGCTTACTACAGCTCGGGCACCAGTGAAAAAATGATCCCGATAGGTAAGAAGATCTTTAATTATACTGTGGGGCTGATGCAGCAGTATTATATTCTGAATCCTACCGTGAAGAGTTTTAAGATAGCCGGGATAAACGGGGATCTTCCCGACCTCCCCTTTGAGAACGGATCTGTAAAGCTTGAAAAGGCGGATTTCAGTGACGTTCTGAGCAAGTATGACTTTAATAAAAAATTCTATGATCAGGCCTATAAGAGTCCCGAATTTATAGAGAAACGGTATTTCAGACATCCGGTATATACATACAATGCATACGGTGTCGTGACCGGAAACGGAACTTATGGGGGTGTGATCTTAGGACGGGAGATAGAGGCAGAAGGCTCAAAGGTATTCCGCATTGTGGACTATCTCGGGGATACCGGGCTCCTGGGTGAGATCGGCGGAGAGCTGAGAGAGCTGGCAGAGAATCAGCAGTATGAATACGTGGATATTACAGCCGGCACACTTCCCGGGGATATAATGAAAAGATCGGGGTTCAGGCTTTTGCGTCAGGGTGATGACAATATTATTCCGATGCATTTTGAACCGTTTGAGAAAAAGAATGTCTTTGTCCGGTTCCAGAAGAGTAGTTCGGATATCATAGTGTTCAAGGCGGATGGGGATCAGGACAGACCCAATTTTATGTAAACTAATTGCTTGGAGTTGTAAATGAAAAATATAGCCTTTTGGGGATCAAAAAACACGGGACGGTTTCTTCTGAAGTCTTGCCCGGAGGATATAAATGTAAAATTCTTCCTGATAGACAATGGTGAAGAAAACGGCGGGGATCAGAAAGAGGGAAAGGTTCCCGTCATATCTCTTTCCGGGCTGAAAGAGCGCTGGGATAAAAAAGAGATAGACGCAGTTTATATCTATACATATACAAGGTATTCCTTATCCGGGATTATAAAGAAACTTCATGATGCCGGAATAAGACATATCGGTGTATTCAGACACAGAGTCGGGATCGGACAGAGGCTGGACTGGAATGATGTGGTTTTTACAGATGAACTGGGCAAGCCGTTTCTGCCTTATCTGCAGATCAATCTGGTGGACGGATGCAATCTGAACTGCAAGGGCTGCGCTCATTTTGCAAACCTTTTTGACACAACAGAGATAACGGATATTTCAGAGTTCAAAAAGGATCTTTCATATTTATCCCGGAGGATACATCTGTTTGAACTGAGGATGATGGGAGGGGAACCCCTCTTAAATAAGGATCTTCCGGACTATATCAATGCTGCAAGGGAAATCCTGCCGGAGACGGATCTCCGTCTGGTTACCAATGGTATTCTCCTACTGAAGCAGCCGAAGGAGCTGTTTGAATGTATAAAGAAAAACAATGTTACACTCGACATCTCCGGATATAAACCGATACTGCCCTATCAGGATAAGATCACCGCGCTGTTAAAGGAATACGACATTCCCTATGTGATGACTCTCAATATAGGGAAATTCTATAAAACCATGAACATAAGCGGGAACTCGGATGAGAAGAAGGCATATGAAGTGTGTGCCCAGAGCTTCTGTACCCATTTGAGGGGCGGGAAATTGTATGTGTGTCCGATGGAAGCCCTGTTTTACAGATATATTGAGTATTTTAATATCCAGGATTTTCCCCTGGATACGGCAAAGTTCGGTATAGATATTTATGATGACAATCTGGATTTTTCATCTCTTTTTGACAGGATCAGTGAAAGCGTGCCTCTTTGCAGATACTGCAGCGAAGGCGGAGACGAGCTGTTCGACTGGGCTGTCAGCGATGATCCTGAAAAAGAAGACTGGATAATTAGCTGAAAGGATCGGTATCAGTAAAGTATGTCAAAGAAAAACATCCCCGATGTGAAGATAGGAATAGTGGCTGTCAGCCGCAACTGTTTTCCGGAAAGCCTGAGCGTAAACCGGAGAAAGGCAGTGGTTCAGAGCTATATGGACAGATATGATGCGGATGAGATCTATGAGTGTCCGATATGCATAGTTGAAAGCGAACTGCATATGACAAGGGCTCTTAAAGATATCCTTAAGGAAGGCTGTAATGCACTCTGCGTATATCTCGGCAATTTCGGACCGGAGATCGCGGAAACCATGCTGGCAGAGGAATTCAGCGGACCCGTTATGTTCTGCGCTGCCGCTGAAGAAAGCCAGAATGATCTCCTTGACGGAAGAGGAGACGCATACTGCGGTATGCTGAACGCAAGCTACAGTCTGGGATTACGGGGAGTGAAGGCGTATATTCCGTCAAAGCCTGTTGGTACGGCAGAAAAATGTGCGGATATGATACATGCCTTTATTCCGATTGCCAGGACTCTTCTGGGACTCAGATCCTTAAAGATCATTTCATTCGGACCGAGACCTTCCAATTTCATGGCGTGCAACGCACCGATAAAGCCCTTATATGACCTCGGTGTGGAGATAGAGGAAAACTCCGAACTGGATCTTTTGGAATCCTTCAACCGCCATGAAGGAGATAAAAGGATTGAAAATATTGCCAAAGAGATGGCAGATGAACTGCAGACCGGAAATACAATGCCGTCTCTTCTGCCAAAACTTGCCCAGTATGAGCTGACGCTGCGGGACTGGATCAGAAACCACAAGGGAAAATCAAAATACACCGCAATTGCAGGAAAATGCTGGCCGGCGTTTCAGACATCCTTCGGTTTTGTTCCCTGCTATGTGAACAGCCGGCTTACTGCGGACGGAATACCCGTTTCCTGTGAAGTGGATATATTCGGGGCTCTTTCCGAATATATCGGTACCTGTATCTCGGGAGAACCGGTGACTCTGCTGGATATTAACAATACCGTTCCCGGAGACATGTACGAAGAAAGCATAAGGAACAAGGACTTTGGCGGCTATAAGTATTCTCCTGATGACGTTTTCATGGCTTTTCACTGCGGAAACACGGCTTCCTGCAGGATACAGAAACCGCAGATCAAGAACCAGCGCATAATGGCCAGATCGCTCCCTGAGGAAATGACGAATGGTACTCTGGAGGGAGACCTGATGCCGGGTGACACCACTATTTTCAGGCTTCAGGGTACGGCCGATTCAAGACTGCAGGCATATATGGCTGAGGGTAAGATACTTCCCGTGGGAACCAGATCCTTTGGAAGCATCGGTGTTTTCGGCATAAAGGATATGGCCCGGTTTTACAGGCATGTGCTTATTGAAAAGCATTATCCCCACCACGCCGCGATTCTTTTCGGGCATTATGGGAAAACCCTTTATGAGGTGTTCAGGTATGCAGGCATTCCTATACAGGACATAGATACAAACCGCAGAAAAGAGATTTTTTATTTAACTGAGAATCCGTATGATTCAGAAGAGGATTCGGAAGGGATTATTTAATGGAAAAGACAAAATATGAACCCATATACAATATCGGAGCATACGAAATACAGAAATACCAGCAGAACAGGTATCCGCTTTTCTTTCTGGATGTGGTTGAAGAAGCTATTCCCGGGGAATATGTAAGGGCAAAAAAGAACTTCTCCTATGACGAGTGGTTCTTCCCGGCACACTTTGAAGATGAGCCGAATGTTCCGGGATTTATTCAAATGGAGATACTGGCGCAAACCTTTATCATGACCTTCCTCACCATACCGGAGCACAAGGGAAAGAAAACCGCGTTTCTGAATGTTGATAATCTGCGTATGCGTAAGAAGATGGTTCCGGGAGATACGCTGATAATAGAAGCTACACTGAAGAGCTTCAGAAGAGGCGTGGCTTCAGGCCATGTGGAGGGAAAGCTGAACGGAGAATATGCCCTGTCTGCTGATCTCAGAATAGCCCTTCCTGATGTAATGAGGGAATTTATTCCGGAGGACGGAAATGCCGGAAAAGCGTGAATATTTAGAACAGCATGCTAAAAATATCAGGCGTCATATACTCGATATGGGTCATCATGCCGGAGGGCATGCCGCTCATATGGGAGGAGCACTGTCTATAGCTGATCTGATGTCAGTGCTGTATTTTGATGTGATGAATACCCGTGAGACCGGGATGAAGTCGGAGCTTAGGGACAGATGTATATTGAGTAAAGGACATGCTTCCCTGGCGCTGTATGCCGCGCTTCTGGAAGCCGGCCTGATGGATCCGGAGTACAAGGATACATTTGAAGATGATAACAGCAGCCTGCCCGGACATCCGGTTAAAAACAGGGAGCTCGGAATAGAATTTACAAATGGTTCGCTTGGAATGGGTTTGTCTGTTGGTATTGGCGTAGCCATAGCCTGCAGAAAGAAAAGAACTGATAACAGGATTTATGTGATCCTGGGAGACGGAGAGTGCAATGAGGGATCGGTATGGGAGGCTTTTATGGCTGCCGCCGCTTATAATCTTTCCAATCTCACAGCAGTGATCGATGTAAACGGCTTTCAGCTCAGCGGTTCGACAGAGGATGTGATGAAGCCCGGTAATATTGCATCGAAACTGAAGGCATTCGACTGGAATGTTACAGAAGTTGACGGACATGATGTTATTGCATTGTCAGAGGCTCTTAGTATAAGAAGTACCGATAAACCGAATGCTGTGGTCATGCATACAGTCAAGGGAAAGGGTTTCTCATTTTCCGAAAATGATAACAGCTGGCATCATGCGGTTGTAACATCTTCCGCATATGAGACAGGAATAAAGGAGCTGGGTGAGTAGTTATGCCGGAGTATAATAAGAAAAATGCAAGACGCTGGTCTGTGATGGGTGAGCGTCCCACCTTCGGACTGACTCTCTTCGAGCTTGCAAAAGATAATGATGATATAATGGCGGTGGTCGCGGATGTGGTGAATTCCGCAGGTCTCGACCGTATGAATAAGGAAATGCCCGACCGTATCATCAATACAGGTATCGCAGAACAGAACATGATGGGGATAGCTACCGGATTGGCAAGTGAGGGCTATTCTGTATATACGGCTTCATTTGCTCCGTTTCAGGCAATGAGATGTCTGGAGCAGATCAGAGTAAATCAGGGGTATATGGGACAGAAACTCATCATGGCCGGACTGGCCTCCGGAGTAGCATACGGAGAGCTGGGATATACGCATTGCTGTATTGAGGATGCCGCTATTTTAAGATCTATTCCGAATATTGCCGTTGTGGTTCCTGCTGACTGCATGGAGACTGCAAAGGTAACGGAAGCCGCCCTTCATTATGATAATTCGGTATATATCAGATTAATGGACAAAACAAATGTACCGATGGTGTATAATGAGGACTATGATTTTGAGATAGGAAAAGCCGTACCTCTTATTGAAGGCGGAAATATAGCGATACTTTCAAACGGTCCCATGGTCTCGCGGGCACTGGATGCGGCCGGAAGATGGAATGACAGTGAAGCAGAAAAAGTGTCGGTTTACGATTTCCATACAATAAAACCCGTTGATACAGTACTGTTAGATAAACTCAGTACGGCGAAAGCGATTATCACTGTTGAGGAGCACAGTATTGTCGGCGGCCTGGGAAGTGCGGTTGCAGAGTTTTATTCTGCCTGCTCAAAGCATCCTGTTATCATCAGGATGGGGATTCCGGATGAATATTGTCATGCGGGTTCTCATGATTATATTTTGGAAAAATATGGCCTTACTGCTGAAAAAATATTTGAGCAGATCAGTTCGATCAGTGCGAAATAGGAGGAATTGAAATGACAAACAGAGAGAAGTATGTAGAAGCATTTAAGGAAAGCCTGGATGTATCTGAGGAAGAAACAGCTGGTCTTAAGTATCAGGATATTCCCACCTGGGATTCCGTGGGACATATGGGTCTCATTGCGGAAATAGAAGATGCTTTTGATATACAGCTGGAAACAGATGATATTGTGGAATTCGGTTCTTTTGAGAAGGGGATCGAGATCCTTAAAAAATACGGTGTGGATATTTGAGTAATAAAACCAGTATGTGGGATCTGGAAAGATTTGGATCCCGGATTTGTCTGACCGGAGAAAACGGAGACAATTATACATATTCTGATGTTGACAGTATAGGCGCAGATATTGCACGGCATGTGGGAAAGAGATGTCTTGTATTTCTGCTATGCAGAAATGTGCCTGAAAGCATCATCGGATATGTTTCATTTTTGAATCACGGTATTGTTCCGGCAATGCTTGCAGCGCATATGGATGAGTCCCTTTTCAGGAGACTCGTCCTTATTTATGAACCCCATTTCTTCTGGGCACCTGCCGATATGAGTGAGATGCTGGAAAATTTCCGGTACAGCAGGGTGTTCGGCTTTGGTTCATATGCCCTTTTTGAATCGGCGGTGAAGCAGGATTGCCGGCTTCATGATGATCTTTGCCTGCTCCTTACAACATCCGGATCCACCGGAAGTCCGAAGTTTGTCCGTCAGACCTATAAGAATGTCTCGTCAAACGCCCATGCGATAACGGAATACCTGAAGCTGGATGAAAGCGAAAGACCGATAACCACATTGCCTATGAATTATACATACGGTCTGTCGATCATAAACAGCCATCTGATGAAGGGCGCCGGAGTACTTGTTACAGAAAAGGGAATAATGCAGAAAGAATTCTGGGATTTCTTCAGGAAATACGAAGCCACATCCTTTGGCGGGGTTCCCTATACCTATGAAATGCTTGACAAGCTTCGTTTTTACAGGATGGATCTGCCGTCGCTCCGGTCCATGACCCAGGCGGGCGGGAAAATAACCGAGAAACTGCATGAGAAAATGGCTGCATATGCTTTGGAAACCGGCAGGTCTTTCTATGTGATGTACGGACAGTGCGAGGCTACCGCCAGAATGGGATACCTGCCCCCTGAAAGATCCCTTGAAAAAAAGGGATCGATGGGAATAGCGATTCCGGGAGGAAAGTTCACGCTGATAGATGATAACGGGAATGTGATCACATCCCCCGGCGTAACAGGTGAGCTGATCTATGAGGGAGATAATGTTACTCCCGGTTATGCGGAGAGTAAGGATGATCTGAACCTCGGTGATGAGAGACAGGGCCGGCTTGAAACCGGGGACATGGCATATTTTGATGGGGACGGATACTTCTACATTTCGGGCAGAAAAAACCGTTTTCTGAAAATGTTTGGAAACAGGGTGAACCTGGATGAAACAGAGAGGCTTATAAAGGACCGCTTTTCACTTAGAACAGCCTGTGCGGGATATGATGATCATATGTATATATTCCTTACGGCAGAGGATATCGGGGATGAAGTCAGAAAATATGTTTCTGATATGACGCATATTCACAGGAGTGCTTTTAAGGCAGTCGTTCTGGATGAAATCCCGATGACAGAATCCGGAAAAACGAAGTACGCCGGACTGGAGAATTATTATGACCATGGATGAATTCTTTAATATCGGACCATATGAAGCCGATGCGGCAGCTAAAACACAGATGCTTAGCGAACGGATAAATTCTCTTACGGAATATCACAGGGATAAATGCCGGAAGTATTCGGACATGCTGGATATTATCGGTTTCAAGAGCGCCTCATCTTATCTTGAGGCGCCTTTTCTGCCTGTAAGACTGTTTAAGGAACTGGAATTGAAATCGGTTTCCGATGATGAAGTGGTAAAAACCGTTACCAGCTCGGGAACAACGGGACAGAGTGTCAGCCGCATATTTCTTGACAGAAATACCTCCTCAAATCAACAGAAAGCCATGGTGAAGATAGTTTCGGATTTTCTCGGACCGGAACGGATCCCCATGATAATTATAGACTGCCCAAGTGTCGTAAAGGACCGCCGGATGTTTTCTGCAAGGGGAGCGGGCGTCCTGGGCTTTTCCATATTCGGATCAAAAAAGATATACGCTCTCAATGATGATATGACGCTCAATGTAGAAGCGATCGCTGAGTTTATTGAGAAATATAAAGACGGAAAGATACTTCTTTTCGGGTTTACCTTTATGGTGTGGCAGCACTTTTACATGGAGCTTTTAAGACTGCGGGAGGAAGGAATTACCTTTGATCTGTCAAACGGTATCCTTATTCATGGCGGAGGCTGGAAAAAACTGAGCAGCATGGCGGTTTCCCGGGACGACTTCCACCGCGCCCTGCAGGATGCCTGTGGAATTAAGCGTGTTCATGATTACTATGGTATGGCGGAGCAGACGGGATGCATATATATGGAATGTGAATGCGGACATCTTCATGCGTCCGTTTTTTCTGATGTGATAATGCGCCGTCCCCTGGACTTCTCCATATGTGATATTAAGGAAGAGGGCATTATTCAGGTTGTATCATCTCTGCCCGAATCATATCCGGGACACAGTCTGCTGACTGAGGATAAAGGAATGATACTGGGTGAAGACGACTGTCCATGTGGACGAAAGGGAAAATACTTTTCGATAACGGGAAGGCTTAAAAATGCGGAGATAAGGGGGTGCAGTGATACTTATGCAGACATGCTTAAATAAGGTGAGTTTCCTTGCCGGAAATCCCAGGGACATAGAAGAACTGAAAACACTGCCGCCCATGACGCCCTTTTCCGATGAAGCCGTATCGTTATTAAATGATGTATCAAAGCTCCTGATGAAAAACAGGGCTGCCAAGGGATATCCGGATGTCATTACTATTGCTTTCTGGATTCGAAAAAACTCGGTCCTTTCTCTTCGTTCCAGGTTTATAAAGGATGACAGCCAGTTCCGTATCGGAAGGGGAGTGGCGTTCCATATTGCACCATCCAATGTTCCCGTGAATTTTGCATATTCCCTTGCGGCCGGGATCCTATCCGGAAACATAAATATTGTAAGAATTCCGTCAAAGGATTTTGAACAGGTTTCCCTGATCGCAGACGCAATAAATAATGCTCTTTCGGAGCACCCGGAGTTTAAGGGTTATATTAATCTCGTACGATATGAGCGGGACCGGGAGATCAATGACCTGTTTTCGGCAATGGCCGATATAAGGATCATATGGGGCGGAGACAACACAATTGCGGAGCTCAGAAGATCGCCTCTGAAGCCCAGAGCCACAGAGATCACATTTGCCGACAGATATTCCGTGGCGGTAATAGACAGCGGTTTTTATCTTGAAGCACAGGATAAAAAGCGTATAGCAGAGGATTTTTATAACGATACTTTTCTCACAGACCAGAATGCCTGTACCAGCCCCAGGATAGTCATCTGGACCGGCGGCAGGGTGAAGGAGGCAAAGGAGATATTCTGGGAAGAGGAAAGGAAAATTGTTAAAGAAAGATATGGTTTTCAGCCGATACAGGCAGTAAATAAGCTGAACAGCGCTCTTCTTCTCGGGGCTGCAATTCCCGGCTGCAGGGTTCTGGAGCATGAGGATAATCTGATAATACGTATCAGCGTTGATAAACCCTCACCGGAACTGATGGACTACCGGGATAACAGCGGTTTCTTCTTCGAATATGACTGTCAGGATATTATGGAGATCAGACCGCTTCTGAATGACAGCAGATGCCAGACGGCAGGTTATATCGGTGAAAAGGAGATGTTTATGCCGCTCATACGTTCCGGCATCCGCGGAACCGACAGGATAGTACCGGTCGGCAGGACAATGGATTTTGACCTTGTCTGGGATGGCTATGATCTTGTAAGTGCAATGAGCCGCGAGATCACAGTTCTCTAAAAGTATTTTTTCTTTATCCGGTACATGGAGTACAGCGCTATTATTCCCATGATGAATGCCAGGATCCAGCGTATGATCATGTAGGGATAGATGAGCTGCAGGGCAAGTCCGATAAACATCATTAAGAACATGACAATAAAGGTGAATCGGTTGTCATATACCTTTGTAAAGCCGTATTTTTTACTGATCAGATAATGCAGGAACAAAAGCATTATAAAACCTGCCATTGTTGTATAGGCTGCTGCAGCATATCCGAAGATGGGCAGGAATATGAGATTTGTGATTATATTGAATCCGGCCGCCAGAAGAGTTCCGATGGATACGATCCCCGTTTTTTTGTAATACTGTTCCACATTGACATAGGAAGTGTAGGCAAATTTAAAGCCATATCCCAGCATCACGGGAGGCACTATATATTCAACTCCGGCGTATTTCTCACCGCCGAGTATCCACATCAGCTCCGGAGCCAGAAGGACGGAAACCAGCACGATTATTACAAATGAAACTACATAAATCCGGTTTACTTTTTTTATTGTCTCAGACTGTTCTTCATGGAGTTTCTGGGTAAGCCAGGGTGACATGGCCTGATTGAAGGAGGTCATCAGAGTAGCCACGATAACTCCGCAGGAATAGGCGAGGGAGTAATTACCATTGGCTTCAGCGCCTATCATATTTCTTATCATTACCTTGTCGGATGATCCGAGCAGGATATTTGATAACAGATGAGGAATGAT
Organism: Lachnospiraceae bacterium; assembly: GCA_024683935.1. The sequence goes on from JAIKXV010000143.1 coordinate 23,005, forward strand.
GGGAATGGAATAGGATGCTGCGAATTTCCAGTATTCAGCACAGTATAGCTTTCTTCCCTTTACCATAAGGATAATGAATACTATTACGTAGATTATGATATCGGGCACTTCTCCGCCGATTATTCTGGCAAAAAGCTTATCCTTGCAGAAATAAACCATTAGCACCGAACAGAATGTGCAGGCAAGAGATTCAAAGATCGATATTGCAACCTGAATCTTGTATTCCTGCATTATCCTGTGTTTTGCCTGCAGAATACTCAAAGAGGGGGCAAAGAGGAGTTCTATGAACATAACATGAAGATAGATCATGTCTATCTTCAGGAGTTCAGAGAAAAATCCGGGGAAGCAAACCACCACGCCATAGAATATAGCGGTGGAAAGGGTGCCGAGAAAGGTTATTGAGGAAAGATAACCGTCAAAGTCATCCTCATAGTCGTATCTGGCTCTGAAGACCGAGCTCTTCAGATTCAGGGTACATACAACGGCGCATATGGAAAGCCATACCGTAAAGTTGCTGTACGAACCGAAATCCTCTTTGGTCAGCAGTCTTGCGAAGATAGGGGTTGTGGCAAAGGATATGCCCTTTTTTAAGAAAGTGGCAAATGTATACCAGACCCCGGCTTTAAGAGCTTTTACCGATGATTCGTCTTTTATGTTTTTTAATTGATCTGCGGTTGCTTGTGAAGCCATGTTCAGTTAATTGCTATCATTCTCCCGAGTGTTTCGTCAGTACCCTCCGGCAGCCAGGTACACTGCCCGCTGGAGGGGGTAAAGGTCATTTCACCGAACTTTATCTGTCCGTCATTAAGGTGATACAGATCGACTCTGACATAGGGAAAACCTTTAGACAGTGTAGTGGCGAGAGACCACATCTTTTCATAGTTTACGGGTTTTTCCGGCAGGGTTTCATACAGAGGATAGGTAGCTGTCCTGTAGGGGAGAAGCTTCCAGTCCTTATCAAAGAAGGCCAGACGGGTATCAGAACCTCTTCCGCCTATATATTCACAGCTTATGGGAACTCCGTTAAAGCAGTGGAATTTATAATCATATAATTCCCCGCCGCCGTTATCCAGAAATTCCTCAGCAATGATTTTTCTTTTTATACCCTGATACTGCATCTGGAAGCCGAATCTGTAGGAAAAATCAAACATCATCCAACGCCGGAAATCCTTTTTCGCAGCGTTCCTGTCTAAGTGGGATTTATCCTTGACGATGAGGTTGGTTTTGCATGCATGATTGGTTTTTAACACAAAGCTGTCCGGCAGCGTATCAAAATCTATCTCATCAAAACTGTCCCAGACTCCCAGCAGGGGTATCAGATACTCCTCTCCGATCCTGTCTTTTATCCAGCCGCGGACAAGGTATTTATCCGAAAGACGGGTCATTTCAGGTGTGATCCCGTAGAGCTTTATCCAGTTGATCTTGTCGCACCATGTGACAGGAGGATCGAGATTTAAGCGTCTTCCGTTGCATTTTTTGAACCACCGTTTCAGCATTGCCGGTCGCAGGGGAACAGGAGTAAATTTCTCTCCGCAGTATGAGAGAAATATTATTATTTTTTTGAATAAACCCATATCAGACATTCTTCTTTCTAACACTTAAAAATCCGGAGATGTATTCCATGTGATATTAGTTCCGTCGGATGTTGCCACTATGGTACCTTTGCTGTCGGTGCGGAAGGTTTTAATACTCTTTTTCTTAAGCCGCTTTATACATGACTTTCCGGGAGATTTCCATTTGCTGTTTTTATCACAGCTGATAACGGAATATGTCGGATTGACCGTATCAAGAAAGAGCTTGGAGGTGGAATCGTTCATCCCGTGATGTGCCGCCTTATAAACATCACACTTCAGGTTTTCAGCTCCCAGTGATTTTACCAGATCTCTTTCTTCCTTATTTTCCGCATCTCCTACAAACAGGAATTTATTTGATCCAAAGGTAAGCATGAAGGCAAGGCTGTTATTATTAATATTTTTGCTGACCTTTAACGGCCCCAGGATCTTTATTGATATTTTATTATCGGAAAGACCGATTTTATATTCCGTGCCCTTTGACGGATATTCGATGTTAAGTCCTTTGTTTTTTACCGCTTCCAGAAAGGGTTTATATTCTGCGGTCAACCCCTTGTTTTTAAGACTGTTCTCCTTGCTCCTGGCAGAGATAATGCTGTCACATTCAAATTCGGAAAGGACTGCCGGTAGGCCGCCAACGTGGTCATTATGAGGATGAGTGGCTATGATCATCTTCAGTTTTTTATACCCCTTCTGTTTGATGTAATCTGAAACTATCTGCCCCTTTCCGTTTTCTCCGCCGTCAACCAATACGGCCTCTCCGCCGTATTCAATGAGAATACTGTCGCCGTGTCCCACATTAATGTAGCTCACTCTCAGTATCTTTCCATCAGTCGAAACGGACACTGTGGGAGGGTCTGAAGCAGTAAGTTCCGAAGCATCCGGCTCTGACATAAGAACGGGATAATCGTCAGTGTTTTCGCCGGTGTCATCATCCCGGATATTTACATCATTAAATTCATACTCCTCTTCGGGGTATTCTTCATATTCTCCGGAATACTCAGCACCATCGGAAAAAGAAGCATCATCTTCATTTATTATTTCTGTTCCATAAACAGATAAACAGCTTTGGGAAAACAGAATAAACAGGGCAAGAATAAAGCCCAGTCTTCTACGATTCTTAAAGAACATGTTATTTTACTGTCTCCTTCCTTAGAATGTCATCATTTGTATAGTATAATCGGTTATTACATCTATGTCTAATTACATGATTAAAGCGCCAAAAGTAATTGTCACCACACAAGCTTGCTTGTGGTGGGGACAAGAACTTTGGGCGCATTTAATCAAAATGTGACTTTTGGCGTCCGAATCATTACATGTGTCTTGGGATCAGTATGATCATAAGCCAACTTGTTGCCGTTATATTTATTATGATATACTTTATATAATAACAAAATCTCCCCGCATTCTTTTCAATAGTGTCAGACGGGGAGCCATTTTATGTCCTTCGGAGGATGTTGGTTGAACAGATATAATATAATGTGGACCGGAGGTCTGGATTCCACATATACAATGGTCATTTATTCCAGAGAAGAGGTTGAGATACAGCCTTATTACTTCATGAACGGAAGAAAATCCGAGAAGTATGAGATCCGGGCAATGGAATCCATACTTCAAGTGATCAAATCCCATCCGGAAACAAGGGCTTTGATAAGATCTCCGGAAATGATCGACGCCGGAAGCATACCTCAGGATAATGAGGTGGAGCAGGCATACAAGAAGCTTAAAGAAAAGGGAGGACTTGGCAGCCAGTACTGCTGGATAGCAAGTTACGTCAAGAACAGCGGACTTGACCGGATGTTCTATTCGGCTGTCAAGCCTCTGGGTTATACATCAAAGCTAAGACTCTGTATAGAGGAAAACGGTGGCTTTTCAAAAGAAAAGAACAACAGCGGCCGGACATATTATACCATTGACCATGAGAAAAGTACGAAGGAACTGGAACTCCTTTTCGGACACTTCTGTTTTTCGGAGACCTTTGATATAACAAAGCCGGATGAAGAGAGACTCTTAAGGGAGATGGGTTACGGAGATGCGGTTGACAGCACCTGGATCTGTCATACACCGGTCATGGGCAAGCCGTGCGGATGCTGTAACCCCTGTGGTGATGCTATCGAAGCCGGGCAGACCTGGAGATTCACAAAGAGTGAGTTAAAGCGTTATAAGCAGTATAAATCCGGAGTTTCTCCATGGAGGGTAAGACTAGGCAGTTATCTGGATGCATTATTCGGGAGGTAAAGATAATGGCATCATATTATAAAAGGGTATTTAAGCCCAGTATCAGAGAATATCTGTATGTTATTCCGGGAAAGAAAACATTTTTCGGACTGATAAAACTCATATGGAATTTGGTAAAACCCAATGCGGTCACATATCCGGTAGCTGTGACGGTTCTTACAACCCACTGCTCTCTAAAGTGTGCTAAGTGCAATAATCTGATGCCCTGTTACAAAGAGCCCTATCATATTCCGGCACAGACGGTTTTGAAGGATATATCCACTCTTTTATCCCACACGGATATATGTATTAAACTGGAACTCCTGGGAGGAGAACCCTTTGTGTATCCGGAAATAAATACGGTGATCAAAGGTGTCAGGGAATTTAAAAATGTAATGTGCGTCGCCTTTACAACGAACGCAACCGTCATTCCCGGAGATGAAACACTTAAGCTTATTGCTTCCCTGAAGAACAAAAAAGTGGTGATAAGCGATTATGGAATAAAGACACAAAAAGTAGAGGAACTGATGGAAGCCTGCAGGAAATACAATATTCCGTGTGCGCGTTCGGTTTCAGAGTACTGGGCTGATCCCGGTGGACTGGATTGCCGCGGCAAAACGCAGGAACAGCTGGGAATAGAATATGACAAATGCTATTCCTCGCGTTACTGCCGTACCATGCTGAACGGAAAGATGTATGCCTGTGCACGGTCCGCATCCCTTGCAGACCTCGGATACATGGATGGCACCCATGACAGCTTTGATATCAGAAGGGAAAGGAGCGATAAGGAGTTCAGAAAAGAATTCCGGAAATTCCTTACGCTTGATTATGCGGATGCCTGTAATTACTGCGATCATTTTAAGGGTATCCGTATACCGTCCGGAGAGCAGCTTGATGGTGGATTGAATGCGTAAAAGGACAGCAGAGTTTCTGAGTAAAAATCATTTTTATATCATCTGTACGATCCTCATCCTTATACAGCTGGTTTTCTCACTAAGATTTATGGGCAGGCAGTATTTGTCTCTGGATGAGGTAAGCCAGATTGGATTTATCGTAAAGAAAAACCCCTGGAGTCAGATCATACGGTATTATCTGACAAGTGAGGTGACTAATCTTCCGCTTTGGCCGCTTATTGCGGCGGCATGGTACAGGGTTGTTCCTTACGGGGAAGGGTGGCTTCGGCTTCTCACGGTTCTGCTTACCACGCTGTCTATCGTGATAATGATAAAGGCTGCAAAGGAATACCGTAACGAAAAGGCCGGAATACTGATGGCTGTATTATGCTGTATTTCGTCAGTTATCATGCATAAGTGCGGTCTTACTTTCAGGGTTCACGCCTTCTGGCTTCTGTTTACTTCACTGGTGTTGTGGAGATATTTTGTCAGACTGAAGGAAGCGGGGCAGGAAAGCATGAAAAATGTGATCCTTCTCGGAATTTCGATGACGGGGCTTGCGTATTCCCATTATTTCGGCTGTCTTACCATAGCCTATCTCTTTATTTTGGATGCAGTATTATTTATAAAAAAGGCGGTCGGAAAGAAGTTCATCATTTCATATCTGATCGCGGGGGCTCTTCTTTTTCCGTGGCTTATTCTTATGTTTATGAACCGCACCATGGATCTTAATGACTTCTGGCCGAAGACCCCGACCTTCGCCAGCATTCCCCAGGCATTAAGATATATTGTCAGCAAGGATGAGCTTATTTTTATACTGCTTATACTATCGATGATAGTGGCATTTCTGCTGATGCTGGACAGCTTCTTAAATGATGGCCGGGATTTTGATGAAAGGCTGGTGCGTTTCGGGCTTGCCTGTATGCCGTTATTCTTTGTTATAGGAGACTATATTTACAGTGCACACATCAATACGAGAGCCGGGATTTTTGTTCTGCGCTATTTTCTTTCTGTTCTGCCTGCAGCACTTATTTCTGTTTCCGTATTCTTATCAGAAGTACTTGACAGGATATCCGATAAGCTGGATGTGCCGTTGATTATCAGCTATGGAACGACTGTGATATTCATTATGGTCTATCTGGGAAGTGGAAATTATTACTATGATGTTAAGGATGAGGTATCGGCACCCTTTGACAATACGTATGGACATGTCTGCGATGCTGTATCGGATGACGAGGGATTGATGAACGGCGAGGCTGTAATTGCCATTAATGCAAACCGGGCAAATGCCGATGGCTTTGAGGAATACTATTTCGGGCGCGGAAGGGCCGGTTCGGCCGTACATGTTGTATCAAATGATGATACTGATATTTCGGACAGATTCCGGGCGGCAGACCGCATATATATATATCAGGTTATGAGCGGAACCCCTGATGTTTTTACCGATATCATGGGAGATGATTTTAAGGAAACGGATTACGATGAGGATATTTTACTGTATCGGTTTGATAAGGTGAAATAACGCTTTCGTATCAGCCGCTGTACAAAGCCGCCGCTGCGTAGAGCTCTGCGCCGCAGCGAAGGGTGCTGTCGTCTGCGTGGAATTTCGGCCTGTGCAGCTCCTCTGCCGGCTCTCCTTCGGGAGTGCTCCCTATCCAGAAATAGAATGAAGGGACGAACTCACGGTAAAGGGCAAAATCCTCACTTGCAAGTGACGGGACCGTATCTGTGACGGCATATCCGGTTTTATTGGCAATATTTTTAGCAATCTCCGTCATTTCATGGGTGTTGAACACAGAGGGGATCTTTTCCTCCCACAGGATCTCAGAACGGCACTGATAGGCCTCTGAGGTCTTTTTTATTATGGTTTCCACTCTTTCCAGCAGTCTTTCCAGAGTATCCTCAGAGAGGGAGCGGACTGTGGCCCGCATCATCACCCGGTCAACCACGAGATTTGCAGGGGATCCTCCTTCTATGCTGTTTACCGACAGAACAGCCTGCTCCAGGGGACTTGTATTTCTGCTGACCACGGTCTGAAGGGACTGTATTACGGCAGCCGCACAGACGATGGGATCTATATTCAGATGGGGCATGGAACCATGGCCTCCGGCACCGAAGATCCTTATCTCAAAGTTCCTCTTTGCGGACATAATACCACCCTCATGACAGACTATCTGACCCGTGGTGACAGAGGGCCAGTTATGGAAGCCGAAGCAAAGAGAGGGGTGGATCAGATTGAAGAGCCCGGCATCTATCAGCTTTCGGGCTCCCTTTGTGCCCTCTTCAGCGGGCTGGAAAACGAGGTCAACAGAGTTGTTAAGCCTGCCGCTCTCAAAATTACGGGACAGTATCAGGGCTGCCCCGAAAAGCGCCGCCGTGTGCAGGTCGTGGCCGCAGGCGTGCATTACGCCCGGATTCCGGGATTTCCATGGGGAATCATATTCCTCCGTCTGGGGGAGTGCATCTATATCCGCCCGGAGCATTATCTCCCTGCCGCCGGGTTTTCCTTCAAATCTGGCCACAAGACCGGTTTCCGTATCAAGGGGCAGGAGCTTTAATCCCGGCAAGCCGGAGAGCAGCTCCTTAAGCCTTTTAGTCGTCCTGTATTCCTCGTTTGAAAGCTCGGGATGCATATGCAGATCCCTTTTAAGTTCCAAAGCCTTTTCGTATTCTGTTTCCGTAAGCCTGATATCCATCAGCAAAGCCACCTCTTATCATGTTTTATGCGGGCACCCGTAACGGGAATGTACAGGGATGCTCCAGGGATATTTTAACACGGATTCGCCTTTGAGTACGGGCATTCTGAGTCAAAAATCCCCGTTATACCGGCAATTATTTTTCTGTTGCAAAGGAAATAGTTTTGATGTATAATACCACTTGTTTTCGCGAAATCAGGGGACTGGACGCGGCAAATGCTGTCTGTGTCCGTAGCTCAGCTGGATAGAGCAACGGCCTTCTAAGCCGTAGGTCCAGGGTTCGAATCCCTGCGGGCACACTCTTTGATTTACGTGAATATGGTGGAATTGGCGCAGTTGGTTAGCGCGCCAGATTGTGGTTCTGGAGATCAAGGGTTCGAGTCCCTTATTCCACCCTCGACTGGCCTTATGGTCTGGGGCTATCGCCAAGCGGTAAGGCACAGCACTTTGACTGCTGTATGCGCTGGTTCGAATCCAGCTAGCCCTGCTAGCTGCATACGGAACTATGTCAGCAGTATATATTATGAGATACTAGCTCAGTTGGTAGAGCACCTGACTTTTAATCAGGTTGTCGGGGGTTCGACTCCCCCGTGTCTCAGACTTCAAAGCCGCTCTCCGAGCGGCTTTTTTAATACATGGAAATAGGGGGAGTCGAACAATTAAATACTTTTTTGATGCCCCAAAATGAGTTACAATGAGTTACAGTACTGAGAAAGGAGCTTGCATTATGAAGAAGATACTCCAGCTGGTAAGTGATGATTTTGAAGATCTGGAACTCTGGTGTCCTGTAATGAGGCTGCGGGAGGAGGGCTTCCGTGTGGATCTCGCTGCGGAAAAGCCCGGAAAGTACCATGGTAAATACGGCGTTCCCTGTGAAGTCGAGCTGTCCTTTAATGATGTTGACCCGGCGGATTATGACGGCGTACTGGTTCCGGGAGGCTGGGCACCGGATAAATTAAGACGTTTCCCGAAGGTGCTGGATATCGTAAGGCACATGGATAAAGAGGGAAAGCTCATAGGTGAGATCTGCCATGCAGGCTGGGTGCTCATTTCCGCCGGCATACTAAAGGGGAGAAAAGTCACCAGCACCCCCGGCATAAAGGACGATATGACAAATGCCGGAGCGGAATGGCTTGATGAAGCCTGTGTGGTTGACGGAAACCTGATATCTGCCAGGAGACCGCCCGACATACCGGAATATTCAAAGGCTCTGGCAGCTTTCCTCAACAAATAAAGTGCCGGATTGCATACATTTCCGTACATGCCTTATTTTACATGACTTCAAATATACCCGTATGTTGAGAATTTAGCTAATGCGTGATAGTATAACATACGGGTATTGGTCTTTTGCATTACGGGTGGAGAAGGATGCATCAGCTTGTAGTAACGGTTCAGTGGATAAATGTCATTATTATAGTTGCTGAGCTTCTGATAGTTATCAGAAATATGAAGAACAGAGTACATGCCTTTCTTTATATGCTCTGTGTTTCTATGCTTGTCAGCAGCTTCAGTTATCTGATGACTTTATACTGCACTACGGAAGAATCATATTTGATGACTTACTGTATGTCCTGGTGCGGGAAAGTATTTACCGTTATCGCTTCTTTGCAGCTTTGTTCGTGTCTCTGCAGATTTACCCTGCCGAAATGGGTGGAAACCCTGGAACTGATCTTTGCCGTTATCACTTGCGCCGTGATCACGACAACCCGCAGAACAGGTCTGTTCTATCAAAATATCACTCTGACAAAAGAAGGGGATCATATGATCTTATCATATGGCATGGGTCCCTGGCTGATACTGTGGGATACGCTGGTTATCTGCGTTATAATTATCTGCCTCGTTCTTCTTTTCAGATCTCTGCGTAAGGGACAATCCGTACAGAACAGAAATCTGAATATCGTGATCATAATCGCCCTGTATATAGAGATAGTGATCGCGATATTTACCAGGCTGCCGATAAGCAGATATTACGATTTCAATTATATCGGTTTTTCTCTCTGCTCACTGCTTATTATCATCTCAACCTTCAGATACAATCTTATGGATATTGAGACCGTCACAAAGGAGCTTATAGTTGACGAGCTTTCCGCGGGAGTCATTTCAACGGATAAGAGCGGAGATGTGGCTTATTATAATAAAAAGGCCATGAAGATCTTCCCGGAAATGAAGGATGACAGCAGGGGAGTTATCGAAAGGATCAGGGAATCGATCGATATGGACGAGCCTCTCACCGTTGAGGACAGGGTTTATACCTTTGAAGAGATGAAACCGGAAAAGAGTACCCTTGACGGCAGCAAGATATTCGTGCTTATGGATTCCACTGTTCATTATAATCATCTGAGGGAGATGGAAGAACAGAAGAGGATCGCTGATGATGCCAACAAAGCCAAGTCCTACTTCCTGGCAAGTATGTCCCATGAGATAAGGACTCCCATCAATACGGTTCTCGGCATGGATGAGATGATCCTTAGAGAAAGTAATGACAGTACCGTCAGGGAATACGCCATGGATATCCGGAAGGCCGGCCGTACCCTGCTATCCCTTATCAATGATATCCTGGATCTCAGTAAGATAGAATCCGGCAGAATGGAGATCATTCCCGTACCCTATGATCTTTCCAGCATGATATATGACGTATCCAACATGGTGCGCTTCATGGCGGAGGATAAGGAGCTTACCTTTGAGGTAACGGTTTCTCCCGATATCCCCTCCAGACCTATCGGAGATGATGTGAGGGTAAGGCAGATCCTGATGAACCTGCTTTCAAACGCCGTGAAATATACCAACAGCGGAAATATATGGTTAAGAGTCAGCCTGAAAAGTATTAATGAAGGAAATGACGAGGATGAGAACTCCAATACGGCTGTCCTGCATTTTGAGGTAGAGGATACGGGAGTAGGTATCCGTATGGAGGACATGGTCAAGCTGTTTTCAAATTTCCAGAGGATAGAGGATCTGAGAAACAGGTCGATACAGGGGACCGGACTCGGAGTGCCCATAACGATGAGACTGCTGGGACTCATGGGGTCGGAACTGGAGATGAAGAGCGATTACGGAAAGGGTTCCCTTTTCTTCTTCGATCTGGAACAGGGCATAGCTGACAGAAAGCCCGTAGGTGATTTTGAGAAAAATATTAAAAAGCTGAAGTCAGACCAGCATGCATATATAGGATCCTTTACGGCTCCGGATGCACGTATACTTGTGGTTGATGATAACAGCATGAACCGCAAGGTATTCGTTTCACTTCTGAAACAGACCAGGATCCGGATAGATGAGTCGGAGAGCGGACAGGGGGCAGTGGCGCTTGCTTCCAGAGACAAATTTGATATCATTTTCATGGATCATATGATGCCCGGAATGGACGGCATAGAGGCCATGAAGAGAATAAGATCCATGAAAAACGGTCCCTGCGCGAATACGCCGATCATCATGCTTACGGCAAATGCAGTGGCCGGTTCAAAGGAAAACTATCTGCGCGAAGGCTTTGACGGGTTCCTCGCAAAACCTGTTGCACCCGGTGTCCTGGAAAGCACGATAAGGGAGATACTTCCGGACAGTAAGGTCATACCGGCATCTCCCGAAGACATGCGTCAGGAACAGAAGGCTCCGGCTCCGGAGGAGGAAAACTATGATTTCCCTGTGATCTTCGGTCTGGACTGGAAGGTTGCCATGATGCGGCTTCAGAATAAGGAAATACTGGATTCTGTCCTTAAGGAGTTTGATAATACCATTGATCATCAGGCGGATAAACTTCAGGGCTTTAAGGATGGTCTGCCGGAAACCTTTGCGGATTACAGGATACTGGTGCATGCCATGAAGAGTGCATCGGCAGTCGTGGGTATCATACCCTTGTCCGGAATGGCGGCTATTCTTGAAAAGGCGGCGGCGGCAGAAGACGAGGAGACCGTGAACCGTCTGCATGATATATTTATCAGGGAGTGGAGAAGCTACAAGGAAGGCTTAAAGGAATATCTGAATACGGATGAAACAGCGCCTGAGGATAAGGAAGATATAGATGAGGAGATTCTGAAGGCGCTTCTTGCGATAATCGAAGACGCCATGGAGGAAATGGACATAGATGCTGCGGATGAAGCGGTAGAGAAGCTTTCATCCTACAGACTGCCGGAGGGAGCCGCCCGGGAGTTCGAGGAACTGAAAGCGGCGGTTTCACAGCTTGACCAGGATATGGCAGCGGAAGTGCTGGCCAGGATTAATAATGCAATAGCCTGATGCTATGAGGAGGTATGATGAAAAAGATCCTGCTTTTCGGAAAATTCAATGATGTTCTTATAGATATAAATAAAAATCTGAATTCGCATTTCCATGTTCAGCTCTGCGATCTGAAATCCGAGTCGGCAGAAGATATGATCAGGGTATATGAGCCCGACCTGACTGTGATAAGCCTTGTGGGAGCACAGGATTACGAAAAGAGTCTTTTCAGGATACTGTCAGTATACTTTCACAGTATCCCCGTCCTTACAATAGGAACCGAGAGAGAGAAGGAATCATTCCTGAGGTTCTATGAGGACGGTCAGTTCCAGAATCTTATCAGACCTTTGGAAAACCGCGATATTGTAGCAGCAGTGTGCAGGCGGCTGAGGATCCCGGTAATAGATGACAGGATGATGGCTGCCGAGGAACCCTCATCTCCCCAGGAACCCACTTCCTTAAGGGAAAATGTTCTGGTGGTTGATGATGATCCCCTGACCTTAAGAGGCATCAGGGAAATGCTGAGGTCCCACTATGATGTGAGCGTTGCCACCTCCGGTACAAAGGCCCTGACTGCGATAGGAAAACGCCGTCCGGATCTCATTATTCTTGACTATGAAATGCCTGTCTGTGACGGTAAGCAGACGCTGGAAATGATAAGGGCTGATGAAGAGTTAAAGGATATCCCCGTGATCTTTCTCACCGGATTTAACGATAAGGCCCATGTAGAGGCTGTATTAAGGCTGAAGCCGGAAGGCTATCTCTTAAAGCCTCCTACAAAGGATGATCTGATATCCGCCATCAGACAGACAATCGATTCTAATATGGTCTGATCATGAAGAGGATAGATAAAAAAAGATTATTTGACATTATTCAGATAGGCCAGACAGGGGATATACCCAGCAAGCTTTTCGATCTGTTCATAGTAAGCACCATACTGTTGAATATACTTGCCCTTATCCTCCTGACCTTCGAACCTCTGTCACCGTATTTCCCTGTACTCCGCGCAGTGGAATGGGTTACTACCCTTATCTTCTGTGTGGAATATTTTGCGCGTATCTGGACAGCAGAGTATCTATACGGCGAAAAAGGAATAAAGTCGGTTGTCAGATTCATGCTTTCATTTGACGGGCTCATCGATCTGTTTACGATACTTCCTTTATTCTTCCTCGGCGGGTTTATTGCCTTCAGATTCTTAAGGGTGGCAAGGATATTTCATCTGTTCCGTATCAATTCGGCATATGATTCCTTTAATGTAATCACATCGGTAATATATGAAAAGCGTAACCAGCTGATCTCATCCTTATTTATAATATGGGTGCTGATCATCGCTTCTTCTCTCTGCATGTACAACGCGGAGCATGCGGCCCAGCCCGAAGTTTTTAAGAACGCACTTTCCGGCATCTGGTACAGTGTTGCCACCATTTTTACCGTAGGGTACGGAGATGTTTATCCGGTGACTATTGCGGGAAAGATCATGGGAATGTGCATTACCTTCCTGGGGGTGGGTGCGGTGGCCATTCCCACCGGTATTATCTCAGCAGGATTTGTGGAGCAGTACACCAGACTGCAGGGTGATAATAATGCCGGAAAACTGACCGGTATAAAGATAGAAGGGGATAATGAATATAAGGGAAAGCAGGTGGGAAGCCTCCCTGTCAATGTGGTGCTGATAGTCCGTGACGGCGAGGCCATTGTTCCCCTTGAAACCACCACTGTGAAATACAATGATGTCATTGTCTGCAGGTGACACCCGCCGCCAAAAACCTGTGAGTGTTTCTTTAATGTCTTTTTGATCCGCCGTGAGCCAGGATGTATCCTATGGTTCCCGGAGCGTATTCTTCCTTTTTATTCTTGACGCTGTTTCCGGTCTTTTGAACGGGTTTTCCGGGCTTGGAAGATCCTTTGGCTGCCGTTCCCGTTTTCCTTGCGGCTTCATCCACCATGGAAAGAGAGATCCTGCCCTTTTTCTCATCTACGTCCAGTACTGTAACGTCAACGATGTCGCCGACTGCTACCACTTCCAGCGGATGCCTGATATAGCGGTCGGACATTCTTGAAATATGGACGAGGCCGTCCTCATGAACTCCTATATCCACAAAGGCTCCGAAATCTATAACGTTCCGCACGGTTCCCTTCAGCTTCATTCCGGGTTTCAGATCCTTCATGTCCAGTACATCCGAACGGAGTACGGGTTTTGGCATTTCATCTCTCGGGTCTCTGGCAGGCTTTTCAAGTTCGGACAAAATGTCATTTAAGGTGATCTCACCGCAGCCTATTTCCTCTGCCAAAGCTTTTTTATCGGAGATATTCTTTTTGAACTCCCTGATCTTTTCCTCTTCGCGGATGCCGCAGCCGATCTTTTGAAGCAGTGCCCTGGCGCTGGCATAGGATTCGGGATGTACGGCGGTTGCATCCAAAGGCTCCTTCCCTCCGTTTATGCGGCAGAAGCCGGCACACTGTTCAAAGGCCTTCGGACCCAGCTTCGGTACCTTTTTAAGCTCCGCCCTGGAATGGAATTCACCGTTTGTTTCCCTGTATGAAACGATGTTTTTCGCAACGGCGGAAGAAATTCCTGAAATATATGAGAGCAGTGAAAACGATGCGGTATTGAGGTCAACACCCACGCTGTTCACGGCGTCCTCTACAACGCCCGTCAGGGTCTCGGACAGCTTCTTCTGATTCATGTCATGCTGATACTGTCCCACGCCGATGGATCTCGGCTCTATCTTTACCAGCTCGGACAGGGGATCCTGTACCCTTCTTGCTATGGATGCTGCGCTTCTCTGTCCCACATCAAATTCCGGGAATTCCTCTGTTGCCAGCTTGCTTGCGGAATAGACGCTGGCTCCGGCCTCATTTGTTATGACATACTGGACATGGGCCTCGGGAATCTCATGCAGCAGCTCCGATACCACCTGCTCGGATTCCCTGGAAGCGGTCCCGTTTCCTATGGAAATGAGGGATACGCTGTATTTGCTGATAAGGGCCTTTAATACCTTCTTTGCTTCTTCTGTTTTGTTGTGGGGAGCCATGGGGTAGATAACCTTTGTATCCAGCACCTTGCCCGTAGGATCTACCACCGCCAGCTTGCAGCCGGTTCTGAAAGCGGGATCCCATCCGAGAACAGTCTGTCCTGCAATGGGAGGCTGCATCAGGAGCTGCTTTAAGTTCTTGCCGAAAACATCTATGGCTCCGCTCTCAGCCCTTTCCGTGAGTTCATTTCTTATCTCACGTTCGATGGAGGGTTCGATCAGCCTGGAATAGGAATCGGCAATGGCGGCCTTTATCACGGGAGTGGTGTGGGCGTTGTCGGAGGTGATGAGCTGTTTTTCAAGATAGTTCAGTATCCTTTCCACGGGAGCTGAAACCGAAACATTCAGGATCTTTTCGCTTTCTCCCCTGTTTATTGCAAGTATTCTGTGTCCGGCGATCTTCTCCACGCCTTCTTCAAAGTCATAGTAATTCTGATATACCGACTCGGCTTCGGGATCCTTTGCTTCTGACTTAAGTTTTCCTTCAGAACGCGTGATATTCCTGATATATTCCCTGTATTCCGCATTGTCGGATACCTGCTCTGCGATGATATCCGAGGCCCCTGCTATTGCTGCTGCAGCATCGGAAACTTCCTTTTCTGCGGCCTTCAGGACATCCTCCTTGCTGTCGGATTCCGGGGTTATCTTTCCGGTCACATATTTTTCGGCTTCTTCCGAAACGGGGTGGTCCGTATCCTGGCGCAGGATAAACTCTGCCAGCGGCTCCAGTCCTCTTTTTCTCGCAGCATCGGCCCTGGTCTTTTTCTTCTGCTTATAAGGCCTGTAAAGATCCTCAACGGTTACAAGCTTATCCGCGGACAATATGGCGGCCTTCAGCTCATCTGTCAGCTTCCCCTGTTCATCTATGGAAGAGATGACTTCCTGTTTTCTCGCTTCCAGATTCCTTAAATATTCAAGCTTCTGTGCGAGGTTTCTAAGCTGCTCGTCATCCAGGCTTCCTGTGGCTTCCTTTCTGTAACGGGCTATAAAGGGGATGGTATTCCCTTCGTCAATAAGCTTTACGGCAGCCTCAACCTGCCAGTCCTTTGCTCTGATCTCCTCCGAGATCATCCTGATAAGATCCATTTTTTGTTCTCCTTCCGGTCAGTTTATTCAATACGCCCGGTATACTGCAGGCGTTTTTAAGCATGATCAGATAAATGAAAATATGCTGAGCTGTTTATATTTCTCAGGCATTTCCATGATCTGCTGAAAGCAGTCTTCGGGGTTATACAGCATGTCGTGCGCCCGGCATGTTTCCCTGAAGAGCTTTCTTAAAGATCCCGCATTCGGACTCGGAATATGATAATCGTTTCCGTAGCGTTCAATGTATTTCTGCTTTAATCCGGGAAAATGTTTATCCAGGGCTTCATAGTAGTATTCCCTGTCACCCTCCCGGAGAGTCAGGCCGATGTCAAAGCATATGATCCCCTTTACTCCGGCGTCGCTGCATGCTTCAAGAATGTTCCTGATATTTTCCTCGTTATCATTTATATAGGGCAGGATCGGAGTCATCCAGACATAGGTGGGTATGCCCCTTTTCTGCATTTCCTTCAGAACCTCTATCCTTCTGCCCGCAGGGCATACATTTGGTTCCAGTATCCGGCACAGTTCATCATCGAAGGTGGTGATCGTCATCTGTACAACGCTTTTTGCCTTGCGGTTGATCTCATCCAGAATATCGATGTCACGCAGCACCAGATCGGACTTTGTAAGGAGAGTTATACCGAATTCATACTTTGAAATGATCTCAAGACATCTTCTCGTAAGCTGCAATTTCTTTTCGCAGTGCATATAGGGATCTGACATGGCGCCGGTTCCCAGCATGCATTTCTTCCGCTTTGACTTCAGAGCCGCTTCCAGCAGTTCCGGGGCATTCTGTTTTACCTCAATGTCTTCAAAGGGATGGGTAAACTGGTAGCATCTGCTTCTGCTGTCGCAGTATATGCACCCGTGTGAACAGCCCCTGTATATATTCATTCCCGGATACCCGTTATTGGTATTCAGGATCCCCTTTGCATTTACAAAGTGCACTTATTTTTACTCCCTTAGCACATTATAATAACGACCTGTCTATTGTATCATATTTTCATCGCTTATCATCTTTTCGAAACAGCGGTATTGGTTTACTATCAAGAGAAAAAAAGAAATGGATGCAGCGGTTTATGTATATGATATATTTTGCACCTCTTGAAGATGTTTCAGGATATATGTTCAGAAACCTGTTTAACAGCATGTTTACGGGAGTGGACAGGTTTTATGCGCCATTTATCTCCGCCATGGAGCCGGGGAGGAGGCATAAAAGAAGAGAGATAGAAGATGTGTCTCCCGATAATAACACCGGGGTTGAGCTCATCCCGCAGATCCTGACCAATGATCCGGGAGATTTCCTGAATACTGCGGAGCTTCTGATGGAAAAGGGTTATAGGGAGATAAATCTTAATCTCGGATGTCCTTCAAAGGATGTGGTCTCCCGGGGAAAGGGTTCGGGATTTCTTTCATTTCCGGACAGGCTGGACCGTTTTTTTGACGAGGTTTTTTCCGGCTTAAAAGAAAGAGGCCGGGAGGATACCGGGATCTCGGTAAAGACCAGGATCGGAAGAAGGGATAACGGCAATGTGCATGAACTTATAAGGATATTTAACCGCTATCCCCTGACCGAGGTCACGGTTCATCCCCGTCTCGGAAAGGATTTCTACAGGGGAGAGCCCGACATGGAGTCCTTTGATGCATTTTACGAGGGGCTGAAGATGCCGGTTGTTTACAACGGTGATATTAAAAGCCCCGAAAATATACGGGATAAGTTTGAAAAGTATTCGGGGCTCAAAGCCGTCATGATAGGCAGGGGGTTTATCAGAAATCCGGCTCTCGCCAGAGAATATAAGGGCGGAGAAGCTTTGAACAAAGCGGAACTCCGGTTATTTTTGGAAAAGCTCTATGGTATATACACAGAGAATCTCAATGCGGAAAAATATGCCATAGATAAGATGAAGGAGCTATGGGGCTGGATAAAGGACAATCCTTATTTTGCAGATGAGCAGCGTAAAATAAGGACGGTTCATAAGTCCCGGAATGCCGTCGAGTATGAAAGCGCGGTACGGCAGGTATTCACGGGATCAGGCAGCTGATATTTTCGTAAACCGATTATCTAAACAAAGGTTGACGAAATTCTTTTTGGTGCTATACTCTGCTTTATGAATACAAAGGAACAGATCCTTGAGATCCTGGATAAAAGCAGAGATAGGTATTTAAGCGGCAGTGCGCTTTCCCGGGAACTGGGACTTACGAGGGCAGCTGTATGGAAGGCTGTCAGGCAGCTGTCAGGCGAGGGCTATGAGATAGAGAGCTCCAGACAGGGATACAGGCTCGGCGGAAACAGCGATGCTCTCAGTGAATACAGTCTGCGGAAATATTTAGGGGAAGAAGCATCTCTATTTGATCTTACGGTTTTTCAGGAAACCGGATCCACCAACGATTATCTGAAGAAACAGGCGCCTGGCCTTACAGGTGAGGATTCTCCGGGCGGGGGAGGAAAGTGGCATGCCGTGATCGCATCCTCCCAGACTGCGGGACGGGGCCGGAAGGGCAGGAGCTTTCTCTCTCCTCCCGGAACGGGGGTGTATTTAAGCATCCTTCTCCGGCCGGAAACAGATGCGGGAACAGCGACAAGGATCACCACAGCGGCGGCCGTTGCAGCCTGTCTTGCAATAGAGGAAAACACGGATGAAAAACCCGTCATCAAATGGGTTAATGATGTTTTCATCCGGGGGAAAAAGGTATGCGGCATACTGACCGAGGCATCCCTTGATATGGAGTCCGGAAATATAGAATGGGCTGTCATGGGGATCGGATTTAATATCTATGAACCGGAGGGCGGGTTTCCGGATGAGCTTAAGGATATAGCCGGTGCCGTGTCCGGGAGACGGGAAAACGATCTTAGAAGCCGTATTGCGGCCGGATTCCTTAAAAGATTTACCGCTCTCTGCCTGGATCTTAACAACGCCGTATTTCAGGAAGAGTACAGGAAACGCTGCTTCCTTATCGGACAGAATATCAATGTATTGTCCGGGAACAGCGTAAAACCTGCGCAGGCTCTCGATATAGACAGTGAATGCCATCTTATCGTACGGTATGAAGACGGAACGGAAGAAGCCCTGTCATCAGGGGAAGTGAGTGTGAGGAAAGCAAATGATCAGTGAAAAAAACGTATCAAAAACCTTAGACCTGGTATATATAGCAGTCTGCGCAGTTCTGACAGCAGTCTGCTCCTGGATCAGCATACCTGCGGTGGTTCCCTTTACACTGCAGACCTTTGCCGTATTTCTGGTATTGGAGCTGATCGGCGGAAAAAGAGGAACGATATCAATAATAGTTTATATACTGATGGCGGCGGTGGGACTTCCTGTGCTGTCAGGTTTTGCGGGAGGTCCCGGAGCCCTTGTCGGAATGACGGGCGGCTATATCCTGGGCTTTATCTTCATAGGACTTATTTATATGCTGGGTGAAAAGCTATTCGGAAGAAAACTTCCCGTAAGGATAATATCCATGGTATTGGGTCTTTTCATCTGCTATGCCTTCGGAACAGCCTGGTTCATGACAGTATACGCAAGGAAAACCGGCCCCATAGGAGCCGGTGCAGCACTGTCATTATGTGTTATTCCCTTTATCATACCGGATCTTTTGAAGATCTCCCTGGCGGTTATGCTCGCCCATCGGATCCGAAGAGCATGATCTTTTTACGGACCTCTTTCTTCATTGCCTCTATCTCATAGGGGATAAGTCCCGTGACGGTCTTTACGCCGGCTTTGATCCCGGCATTCAGGCCTTCCGCTCCGGCCTTGTCAATATCGGTGAAGATATTGACCTTGCATACGCCTTCCCTGACTGCGGTCTTGAAATCGTCATCCGACAGACCGCTTCCGCCGTGAAGCACCAGGGGTTTGTCGGTTTTGTCAGCAATGGTCTTTATCCTGTCAAAGTCCAGCTTGGGCGGGAACTTATAATCCCCGTGGGCATTTCCCACTGCCACTGCCAGTGAGTCTATTCCGGTTCTGCGAACGAAGTCCTCTGCTTCGTCGGGATCGGTATAATAGTCGCTCGGCTTCTCCAGTTTTCCGGCTCCTTCGTTATCCCCTACATGACCCAGCTCTCCTTCCACGGTGACGCCCATGGCGTGACAGATCCGGACCATCTCTGCCAGGTTACTGATGTTGTCTTCGTAGGAAGCGGTGGAGCAGTCGTACATTACCGAAGTGAATCCAAGTTTCAGAGCTTCCATACAGCGGTCAAAGGTCAGGCCGTGATCATAGTGGACGCAGACAGGAACCTTTGCCCTTTCTGCCATGGGGATCAGGTAATCCGCAACGGCATTCAATTCCGTAACGGGTAAAAGTATCTCGGCGGTTCCCACCATTACGGGAGAGCGGAGTTCCTCCGCTTCTTCTATCACGGCTCTTGCCATTTCAACGTTCACCGCATTGAAAAATCCTACTCCGTATCCTTCCTTCTTTGCGGGAAGGAGCACATCATTCATATTAACCAGCATACAGTTCCTCCTTTGTTTTTTCCCATCCGCTGCTTATCATTTTATCTATTTCATCAAAGCTCTTTAAGCCGCTCAAAGCGTCATATCCGGTCACACAGCAGGCACCGGTGGCTGCAGCGTATACTGCACATTTTTCAACAGGACAGCCATTTAACAGACTGGTGAGAAAGGCTGCCGCGCTTGTGTCGCCGGCTCCGGTTCCGGATAAAATCCGCTCAGGCTTAAAGCTCTTTTCAAATCCGCTTTTGCCGGCCCAGCCTGCAGCATCCAGTCCTGCCCGGCCGCTTATCTTTTTTATCCTTTCTTCACCGGCGGTATGGTAGTACATGCCCGGCGCACCGCATTTGATAAGGATTATGCCCGTTCCCATATTAAGGCACTGTTCGGCCAGAGGGATGATATCCTTATCCAGGGAAAGGGCAGATGTAAAGTCCTTATTGCCGGCTCTTTCACTTACCCTCATATACATATCCCGGTCCAGCATAAAGGCCAGCTCCTCAATGCTCGGAACAAAGATGTCCGTAAGCGGAAGGACTTTGGACAGAATCTTTTTCCAGTCCGCCTTTCCGGCTTCGGAATCCGGATCCACTGCGGAGAGATCCAAAGAGGTGGCGGCTCCCGCATCCCGGGCAAGCTTCATTACGCGGGCCAGTTCTTCCCCGTCGTTTTCGTACATTTTCTTCATGATCGGAGGATAACCGAAGTGGAAGAGGGCCGCATCATTTAACAGATCCGCCGGAATGTCATCAGCAGTGAAGGTGTCATTCGCTCCGGGGTTGTGGAGGAAGATCCTGTCAACTCCGGGAATGGCCAGCACTATGGAATAGGAAGTGCTTTCTCCTTTTTTCTTTATCAGGCCCTTTTCGGCACCATAGACGGATACGATGGATTCGATCATGGATCCGAAGGAATCATCACCGATCTTTCCCGCTAAACTCACGTCGGCCCCTAAGAGCTTCATGGCAAGGCCGGTATTTGCAACCACTCCTCCGGTATGGATATCGGCTGACCCCACATTTATGAGCTTTCCCGGGGAAAGATAGTCCCCTATGTCCTGCACGGACCTGCCCTTCATGGCGGGGGTTATATCAATGCAGATATGTCCGGCTACGATTACTTTTTTTTGCATAAGTTATCTCCGCTGATATGCTTTGTGATCAATAGAGTTACGCTTATTATTATACACCCTGAAACCGACTATTTTAATTGTATTATTACCTGTTTTTTTGATACAATGGATAAAATATAAACAGGCCACTTTCGTTTTCTACCCGGAGGAAGGATTGATGCAGGAAAAAGATTTTCAGATAATAGTTGACAGAATGTCGGCAATGACCTGTGTGGTATCGGTTGAGACGCTGCCGGATGGTAAAACCGGCAAATTCCGGATAGTCACCGGAAACAAGGCATATATCGATTCTATTGTGAATCCGCCTCCGGGAGCGGCCATGCTGACGGATAAATTCACTCCCAATACCGAGTACACGAATTATCTTACCCGGGATCTGAATTTCGAGGACTTCTGCTATCGTTCCGCTGTAAAAAAGAAATGTCTGCATTCCTATGCTCATCCGGACAGGATGAACCTATGGTTCAATATGCTCTTTATTCCTTTAGATGCGGATAATGACAATCTGAGCTACTGCCTCTATATGATGGAGATCAGCTTTGAGGCAGAATCGGAAAATATGTCGGATATTTCTACAGAGACAGCTTCCTCCGTTTTAGATATCTGTATCAGGCTTCGCGGCACCAATGATTTTAACGCCACCATCAAGGATGTGGTTGCCGGTATCCGGGATCTCTGTGATGCGGAACACTGCTGCATACTGACTCTTGATGACTACAACCGTTCCTGTCATGTGCTGGGTGAAGCTTTTTCTGAGAATTCCGGCCTTCTTCCGATGCAGAACTATTTAGATGAGGAATTCTATGACATAGCCGAATCCTGGAATTCAACGATAGCGGGGAGCAACTGCCTGATAGCCAAGGATGAACAGGATATGGAGGTGGTAAAGACCAGGAATCCTGTGTGGTATAAGTCTCTTTCTTCTGCCGGTGCTCAGAATATTGTTCTGTTCCCCTTAAAATCCCGGAATGAACTTCTGGGATATATGTGGGCTGTGAATTTTGACAAGGAACGTGCCGGTACGATAAAGGAAACCCTGGAGCTTACCACTTTTATCCTTGGATCGGAACTCGGTAATTATATGCTGCTGGACCGGCTCCGCATGCTCAGCTCCAAGGATCTGCTTACGGGAGTCATGAACCGTAATGAGATGAATAACTATGTCGACAGCCTGTGCAATTCTGACAGCAGCAGGATCAGATCTGTCGGGGTTATTTTTGCGGATCTTAACGGATTAAAGGCGGTTAATGATGTGGAAGGACATAACGCCGGTGACATACTCCTTAAAAACGCGGCAAATGTTTTAAGGGAGATATTCAATGAACAGGAGATATTCCGTGCGGGGGGAGATGAGTTCTCCGTTATCATAACGGATATCACGGATCAGGAACTGAATGAGAAGATAGAGCTTATAAGAACCGTAAGCGAAGAATACGGAAATGTGGTATTTGCCCTTGGCGGAGCTGTGGAAAACGACAGCCGCAATGTCCGCATGGCTTTAAGGCATGCAGACGAAAGGATGTATGAGGATAAGCGGCGATACTATGAGCAGAACCCTGAGAAGATAAATGAGAACCGCATAGGCCGTTCGGCAAACGGAAAGGTTGATGAAAAGTTCCGGGAGGTCAATATCTTACATGAGATGAATTATGACCAGCTTACCGGACTTCCCAGCATGACATATTTCATTAAGCTTGCCGAGACAGGGCGGAAGAACATGCATGATAATGCCATTGATTCTGCGGTTCTCTTCATAAACTTTATGGGAATGAAATTCTTTAACATGAAGTACGGTTTTGCGGAAGGGGACAATCTGATCAGAGAATTCGCCCTGATCTTAAGCGATACTTTCGGTGAAGAAAGCTGCAGCAGATTCGGGCAGGATCACTTTGCCGCATATACCAAGGTTTCAGGTCTGGAAGACAAGCTGAAGAAGCTTTTCAAGGACGCCAAAAAGATAAACAATGGCAAAACCCTGCCGGTAAGAGCCGGCATATATTTAGACTCAATGGGCCTGGTCGAAGTATCCCTTGCCTGCGACAGGGCAAAGGTGGCAAGCAATATCAAAAAGGACGATAAGAGTTCCGGCTTTGATTATTTCGACAGCAAGCTGCTCGCCATGGAGCTAAACAGGCAGTATATAGTTAATAACATTGATAAAGCCATAAATGAAAACTGGATAAAGGCATTTTACCAGCCGATAGTCAGGGCAGCGGGCAGAAGGATCTGCGATGAGGAAGCACTGGCCAGATGGATAGACCCCGAAAAGGGTATGCTGTCTCCGGCGGATTTTATCCCGATATTGGAAGATACCAGGCTTATTTATAAGGTAGATCTTCACATCGTGGATATCATATTGGAAAAGATCAAACATCTGCAAAAATCCGGAATGAAGATAATTCCCATATCCGTAAATCTGTCAAGAACTGATTTTGAAAGCTGCGATATTGTGGAAGAGATCAATAACCGGGTGGAAGCAGCGGGAGTGTCAAAGAGCCTTATCACCATAGAGATCACGGAAAGCGTGGTGGGGGAGAACTTTGACTTCATGAAGGAACAGATACTCCGGTTCCAGAGACTGGGATTCAAGGTGTGGATGGATGACTTCGGCAGCGGTTATTCTTCGCTGGATCTGCTGCAGGAGATGCAGTTTGACCTCATTAAATTCGATATGCGTTTCATGAGGCAGTTTGATAACAACCCGAGGTCAAGGATAGTTCTGACAGAGCTTATGAGAATGGCCCAGAGCCTTGGCATAGAAACCATATGCGAGGGAGTGGAAACCGCGGAGCAGGCCGATTTCCTGAGTGAGATAGGCTGTACAAAGCTGCAGGGCTACTATTTCAGCAAGCCTCTCCCGGCAGAGGAGATATGGGAGAAGTTTGCAAGGAAGGAGGAGACCCTCGGATTTGAAAAGCCCTATGAGACAGAGTACTACAGGGCAGTCGGAACAGTTAGTATGTATGACTTAAGTTCCATATCGTCTGAGGAAAATGAGACAGCAAAGCACTATTTCAATACTCTTCCGATGTCCATAATCGAATATGACGGAGAAGCGACAAAGGTTGTCCGCTGTAACAGGTCATACCGTGAATTCCTGATCCGTTATTTCGGTGTGAAGGAGGAAGCTATCTCTGAACGGGCGACGGCAGAAGAAGGGGATCCCGGTTATGATTTTGTGCTTGCCTTACGGCAGTGCAGAGAGGAAGGAAACCGTATTTTCCTGAATGACAGGATGGCTGACGGTTCGACCGTACACATCATGATCAAAATGGTTGCAGAGAGTAATGTTATGGATGTTGCTGCCTTTGCTGTGGTCGTGTTAGATATCACTCCCGAGAGGGAGAAGCAGCTCACCTACGCCAAAGTGGCTCATGCCCTGTCATCCGACTACGAATACCTCTACTATGTGGATACGGAAACGGAGCATTTTGTTGAGTATTCCCATGACGGCAAGGGCAGAAACCTGTCTGCGGAACGTCACGGTGAGGATTTCTTCAGGCAGTGCCGGGAAGATGCAAAGATATATATTTATGAGGGCGACAGGACGGAATTCATAAAACTGTTCACCCGGGAGAATGTACTCAATACTCTCGATGAGCAGGGAGTTTTTGTTCTGAAATACCGGCTGATGAAGGATAACGTTCCTACCTACGTCAATATGAAGGTAGTCCGCATGGAAAGCAACAGCAAGAATATCATCATAGGCGTAAATAACGTTGATGCCCAGATGAGACAGCAGGAAACCCTGGAGCGCTTAAGGGAGGAACAGACCACCTACTCAAGGATCTACGCTCTTATGGGTAATTATATAGCGATATTCACTGTAGACCCCGAGACCGGAAATTACATGCAGTACAGCGCGTCCGATGATTTTTCGGAGCTGGGACTTTCGAAAGCCGGTACGGACTTTTACATGGATTCTATCGAGCAGATAGGGAAAGTAATCCATCCCGATGACTATGAATTTTTTATATCGGTATTTTCAAGGGAGATCATACGGGAAAAGACGAGGGACGGAAAGGTTTATAAGATCAATTACAGACTGATACTGGAAGAAGGGCCTGTGCCCGTAAGCTTAAGAGCGTGCATAGTGCAGGAGCAGGATGGTCCCCAGATGATAGTCGGAGTGAACAGGTCATCGGAGGATATAAAGGTCATACGCTGATCAGCCTTATTCTGTCCGCTGCGCAGCAGATAAGGAAGGCAGCGGCATAAACCGCAACTATGGTTGAACCCACAGGTGTCCCTGCCAGTATGGAGATTATGGTTCCTGCAAAGGAGCATATCACCGACAATACCGCTGAGAATACCGTAACCTTCTTAAAGCTTTTGAAGAGCCGCATGGCCGACAGTGCAGGGAAGATCACAAGAGCGGAAATAAGCAGTGATCCCACGAGATTCATGGCCAGCACTATTATAACCGCGATGATGACCGCGATCAGGAGATTATAGCCGTCGGTATTTGTGCCGGCGGCTTTTGCAAAGGTCTCGTCAAAGGTTACTGCAAATATCCGGTTATAAAACAGTATGAAAATGATCACCACCGCGGCCGACAGACCGAGGCAGAGCCATACTTCCTTTTCCGTCAATGTCAGGATGGACATTGATCCGAAAAGGGTGCTGCAAACATCGCCGGTCAGGTTGGATGAGGCGGAAAAGATATTCATAATGAGATAGCCGAACGCCAGTGCTCCCACGGATATCATGGCGATAGCGGCATCTCCTTTTATTTTTGCATTCTGTCCGGTGCGTAACAGGATCACGGCGCATATTACCGTAACCGGCAGGACCAGATACATATTGCTTTTCAAGTTAAGCACCGTTGCTACGGAGACAGCGCCGAAGGCGACATGTGAAAGACCGTCTCCGATAAAGGAAAACCTTTTCAATACCAGGGTGACCCCGAGCAGCGAGGAGCAGAGAGCGATCAGAACCCCCACTATCAGGGCATAACGTACAAAGGGATGTTGAAAATACAGTATAAGCTTTTCTATCATTTTTCTTCACCGTCCTCCTGGATCGTATTATGAATATCGTGTGACTGCTGCAGCAGGAAAAATTTTCCGGCAGTGCTTTTAAGGTATTCGTCCCTGCTGCCGTAGAAGACATTGTCCCCGATATGCAGTATATGACTGGAATAACGGACTGCGGCGGCAATATCGTGGGATATCATAATGATGGTGGTTCCTTCCCTGTTTAACTCTGCGATCAGACCGTACATTTCATCAGTCACCTTCGGATCGAGTCCGGATACCGGCTCATCCAGAAGCAGGATCTTTCTCGTGGCGCATAATGCTCTGGCCAGGAGTACGCGCTGCTGCTGGCCGCCGGACAGATCCCGGTAGCATCTGCCTGAAAGCTCCGAGATCCCCATTTTTTTCATGTTGTCCTCCGCAAGCTTCTTTTCCTCACGGTTATAAAAGGGTCTGAGTCCCAGCCGCCCCTGACATCCGGACAGTACAACCTCCCATACCGATGCGGGAAAATCCTTCTGGGCGACAGTCTGCTGCGGGAGATAGCCTATCTCATTTTTCTGCAGTCCTTCACCCATTTCAACACTGCCTCCGTAGGGAGCCATAAGTCCCAGCAGGGTTTTCATTATAGTGGTTTTTCCCGAACCGTTTTCTCCCACTATGCAGAGATAATCTCCCTTATTTACGGAAAAAGTGAGATTCTTCAGAATAGTGTGGGAATCATATCCGAGGGACAGATTCCGGACAGTGAGCAGGGCCATTTTTTATCTCCTTATTCAGACTGTAAAGAAAAGTCTATGATTGCGGTATCTCTTGTATTATAATGATACAAATGCCAAAAGTCCAAATGACATTATAATTTTTTAATATGTCATCCGGCTTTGGGCGTCAGACGGCAATTCGGTGATTCGGTTTCTTGGGCATCCGTATAGTATGATCAATATCATAGGAATGGAAACATTACTTCATATTTCATTCAGCCTGGCTGCGTTTGTTTTCAGCGTGGTTCTCTACATACTTGTCTGCGCCCTGGACGATGGTCAGAGTCACAAGAACCTGAAATTCAAAACACTTACCGTAACAATCGTTATAGGAAACTTCATCAGCATTCTTGATAATATCTTCAGGGATTCCGGCATATTTCCGACACCGGTATGGATAAAGCTGCTGCTCCTGCTGCTGGTGTATCTGGCCAATATCCTTCTCACATATTACATGGCGCTCTATATGGAGAGCTTTTTCCGGGAATTCAAATACAAAAAACTGTTTTTCAAAATAAATACCGGTCTCATGATATCCGGCATCATACTGACGGCTGCATTCTATGCGGGACAGTTTATATTTTACAGGGGAGAGGACGTTGTTTTAATGGTTCCGCTGGCTGCCCGGGTTATCCTCGGTTATGTTTATGAGCTCTATTATCTGATCTATGCCATTACCCTCTTCATCATATTCAGCAAGGAAGTGAGCGGCCGTGCCAGGATGACATCTGTTGCCGCATTTGTCGTGGTTATAGGAAGCGTTCTTTTCGAGCTCCTGAACACCTTCGGAGTGGGAAGCGGCATCTTATATAATTATTTCGGCGCGGTGCTGGGACTCTATATCTTCTATATAGGAGTGGAAACTCCGGATTACAGGAACCTGCTGCAGACCCTCAATGATCTGGATACGGCAAAACAGGCCGCGGATGAAGCAAACCGGTCAAAATCAGACTTTCTTGCCAATATGTCCCATGAGATCCGTACTCCCATAAATGCGGTTCTCGGCATGAATGAGATGATATCAAGGGAAGCGGAGGATGACACAATTCTCACCTATTCGGAGAACATTGAAAATGCCGGACGGACGCTGCTCGGTCTTATCAATGATATCCTGGACTTTTCAAAGATAGAGGTGGGCAAGATTGAAATAATACCTGTGGACTATGATCTTTCCAGCTGTATCAACGATCTCGTGAATATGATATCTGACCGTGCAGAGAAAAAGGGACTGATCCTTAATCTGGATTTCGACCGGAAGATGCCGAGATTCCTAAGGGGTGATGAGGTAAGGGTGAAACAGGTAATAACCAATATCCTTACCAATGCGGTAAAGTATACGGAAAAGGGAAGCGTTTTATTCAGCATTGGCTTTGAGAAAACCGAAGAACCCGACAGCGTGATCCTGAAGGTGTCGGTAAAGGACACGGGTATAGGTATAAAGCCCGAGGATATTCCAAAGCTTTTCTCGGAATTTGAAAGGATTGAGGAAAAGAGGAACCGAAATATAGAGGGCACCGGTCTCGGCATGAGCATCACCAAGAGGCTGCTGGAGCTCATGGGTTCATCCCTTATCGTTGAAAGTGAATACGGGGTGGGATCCACCTTCAGCTTTGCCCTGAAGCAGAAAGTGACATCGTGGCATGAACTTGGCGACTATGAGGTCTCATATCATGATCATCAGAATACCCACAAGAAGTACAGGGAGAAATTTACCGCACCGGATGCAAAGGTACTGGTGGTGGATGACAATCCCATGAATCTCATGGTATTTAAGAGCCTTATCAAAAAGACCCGCGTTAAGGTGGATACGGCTGACAGCGGTTATGAGGGAATTAAAAGGGCATCGGAAGAAAAGTATGATGTTATCTTCCTTGACCATATGATGCCGGAAAAGGATGGTATCGAAACCCTTCACGAATTAAAGAAGGATAAGGACGGTCCGAACAGAAAGACTCCTTCGATCTGTCTCACGGCGAATGCCATATCCGGAGCCCGGGAACAGTATATAGATGAAGGGTTTGAGGATTATCTCACCAAGCCCATTAATTATGAGGAACTGGAAAACCTGCTCCTTTCTTATATTCCGGAAGAAAAGGTACAGGAGTCCGCTGATAAAGAGGATGCGGCGGAGAACGATACCCGGCTTCTGCCGGAGCTTTCATCCCTTTCCGATGCCGGTATAGATGTGGATAAAGGAATGGAAAATGCCGGAGATACAGGATCTTATATAGCGCTCTTAAGAACCTTCCATGACACGGCGGATGAACGCCTGGAGGAACTGGGATCCTTCTACAACGATGGCAATATTGATGAATTTACGATAAGGGTTCATGCGCTCAAGAGTTCTCTAAGGATAATCGGAGCAGCGGAGCTTGGAGACAGGGCGGAGGAACTGGAATACGCCGGGATGTCAAAGGATACGGAGATCATCCGGCTGAACCACGGATCCTTCATCGCGGGATGTACGGAGCTGAAGGAAGCCCTGTCACCGGTAATAAAAAAGATTGATGCGGAGAATGATGCTAAAAAAGGAGATCAGCCGGAGGCCGGTAAAGAGTACCTGAACAAGGTATACGGTGAGATGGAGGAAGCCGCTGATGATTTCGATACGGAACAGTTGGATACGATCTTTAATATAATGGAAGAATATTCCATTCCCGATGATGAAAAGAGTCTCTGGAATGAGATAAGGAATGCATACGAACAGCTGGATTATACGGCGATAGCGGATCTGATCCGGCAGCGGAAAGGTGAATGAGGATTGGACGAAATAGTGATAGCTGCGGGAGGAGACCTGAATCCCGCAGACTTCAGTGAATTATTGGATGGCGCATATCTTATCGGTGCCGACCGGGGGGCGCTCTACCTGACGGACAGCGGATACAGGGTGGATCTGGCAGTAGGGGACTTTGATTCCGTTAATGAAGATGAGATGGAGCGGATAAGCGCAAACTCCGGGAATGTGTTAAAACATCCGCCGGAAAAGGATGATACGGATCTGGAACTCGCCGTTAAAAAGGCCCTTGATATGGAAGGCAGCATTACGATACTCGGAGGCACGGGGAGCAGAATGGATCAGACCTTTTCCGCAGTGGATCTTCTAATGATTTGCCGGGAAAAGGGAAGGGAAGCCTGCATCATAGACAGGAATAACAGGATAAGGCTGATCACCGGCAGGCATGTTGTAAGGAGAAGCAGTTATCCCTATGTTTCACTTTACCCCTTCGGGGAGAAGGAGGTGACGGTGTCGCTGTCGGGATTTAAGTACAGCGGCGACAATATTGTGCTGAAAAGAGGTTCATCCCTCGGTATCAGCAATGAGATAGCGGGCGAAGAAGGGGTGATAAAGACAGACGGGATCCTTTATTTATTTGAATCCCGGGACTGAGCTGTTTCATATACATGGTGAATTAAAAATGCTATAATTCACGATGATGAGTTTTGCATTATAAAGATCCTTCGCATCAGCCCAGGATGACATCAGGAGATATTTAACAGGAGGAAAGAGAGTATGGAAAGAGCAGTAAAATTTCTGAAGGAAGCCGGAACCTATTATCTTGCAACAGTTGACGGCGATCAGCCGAGAGTAAGACCCTTCGGCACGGTTAATGTTTTTGACGGCAGGCTGTATATCCAGACCGGTAAGGTTAAGGATGTGTCAAAGCAGATCCATGCGAATCCGAAGGTAGAAATATGTGCTTTTAAGAACGGGGAGTGGCTTCGTATAGCGGGAACCCTTGTTGAGGATGACCGGAGGGAAGCAAGACAGTCCATGCTTGATGCCTATCCTGATCTTCAGAAGATGTACTCCGCTGATGACGGAAATACGGAGGTCTTTTATTTTAAGGATGCAGCTGCAACCTTCAGTTCATTTACCGGTGAGCCTGAAACGATCCGGTTTTAAGCATTAAAGATCCTATACCGAAAAAGAAAGGAACGGCATCAGAAAAATGAAATTACTGGAAGACAGGATAAGAAAAGACGGACGCGCTGTAAACGCTGATATTCTCCGGGTTGATACCTTTATCAATCATCAGGTGGATCCCGCTCTGATGGCAGAGTGTGCGCGTGATTTTGCAGAGCATTTTAAGGGACAGGGAGTCACAAAGATCGCCACCATAGAAAGCTCGGGCATTGCACCGGCACTGCTGACCGCCATGGAAATGGGACTGCCGCTTGTAATATTAAAGAAACAGCCATCAAAGGTCTTAAATGATGATCTTTATCAGACCATGGTCACCTCATTCACAAAGGGTACAAACTATGAACTGACCCTGTCAAAAAAGGTGATAGACGAAAAGGATCATGTGCTGATAATAGATGATTTCCTGGCAAACGGCGAGGCTGCCACAGGGGCGGTACGGCTCTTCCGTATGGCGCATGCCACGATCGCGGGTATAGGAGTGCTGATAGAGAAAGAATTCCAGCCCGGTAACAAAAAGCTTACCGAAGCAGGATTTGATGTATATGCTCTGGCTAAGATAAGATCCATGTCAGAGGGAAATATCGTATTTGCAGACTGATGAGATTACTGCACACATCCGACTGGCATCTGGGGATGACCTTTCGCGGAGGGATCACATTTGCCCCGGATCAGAAATATGCCATTGATAATATCATCCGTATTGCCCGGGAGGAAAAGGCTGAGGGCATACTCATCTCGGGAGATGTATTTGATAAGAGTATCGCAGGTCCTGAGGCGCTGAAGCTTTATGATCACTATATTACCTATATTTGTGCAGAGCTTCAGATACCGGTATTTATAATCGCCGGGAATCATGACGGGGCCGAAAGACTCTCCCAGTTAAAGGATCTGCTAAAAAACAGCGGTCTTTTTGTTGCGGGATCAGTGACAAGGGATCCCATAGTGGTAAACAGAGGTGATGTGGATATCTACCTTCTTCCCTGG
>JAIKXV010000021.1 GCA_024683935.1 Lachnospiraceae bacterium
GAAGAATACGGAAAGCTGTCGAAGGAGATCAAAAAATTCATGAAGAGCGGGGATAATTCTTCCTTCTTCCGCGATGTATTCATCATGAGAATAAGGGACGGCATGATAATGGTTTCCGGAATAGGAAATAACAGGAGAAGCTCGTCCTTTGTGTACGGCGGTGAAATGACCTCGTTAAGGGAGGCCCTTGTCCGCCATGCATCAACGGCAATTGATGATATCAGTCTGGATTATCTTCAGCTGGAGGCTACGGGAATACGGCCTGAAAAGCCATCCTCCAGATATGCCCTGGTAGGATTAAGCTTTTCCGGGAAATATTATATGGGACTCTGGAACCAGTCAAAAGCCGTCATTATAGCCTTCGGCATTGTATTCATTATCGGTTCCCTGGTTATTGCTTTTGTATCCTATCTGCAGACACTGGATCTCCATGCTTTTGAGCTTGCCATAAATGATGTGGCTCTCGGAAGGACAAAGATAAGGGTTCCGGGTACGCCGGCACGGGATATGAAGGCCATGTGGAATTCATTGAGTGAGCTTACCAAGATGATAGAGGAGATCAATTACGATAAATTCCGGATCTTCGAGGGATATTACCGTTTTGCCCCGAAGAATATCGAGCTCATTATGGGTAAGGAATCGATCTTTGATGTGAATAACGGGGATGTTACCGAAGTTAAGGGAACCCTGATGCTTGTTTCCACCGAAAATGAGAACGTTGAAGAAAAGAGGATAAGGAGTCTTAAGAATATCGTTTCCTATACGGAACGCTATACGGACAGCGAGGAGGGCATACTTGTGAGTGAGGACAGCTCCCTGTCCATTCTGCAGTTCCTGTTTCTGGAGAGCTGCCGTCTGGTGACCGACAGGGCAGTCCAGTTCCTGCACAGGAATTCATCTGATGCGGACTCCGGATTTGTATCTGCCTTCCTTTACTATGATACTTTTGAATACGGTGTTGTGGGAGTAAATACCCAGAGCCTTGTTTTCCTTACATCGCCACATGCAAAGGAAATGGAGGCATATGCGTCCTGGTTTGAAAAAATGCGTATACCCCTTGTTGTTACAGAGAGTATCGTAAAGAGGGAAAATGTGGGGCAGTACCGCTACATCGGTTACATTGAACTCGGAGAGGAGAAAAAGAAGCTTATGCTTTACGAGGTGCTGGATGCCTGCGATGCAAAGCAGAGGCAGTTAAAGCTCTCCAACCGTGAGAAATTCGAAAAGTCACTTGTGCTTTTTGCCTCCAGGGATTTCTATCTCGCAAGAAACAATCTGACGGAGATAATAAAGGAGTGTCCGGAGGATACGATCGCCAAGTGGTATATCTTTGAGTGTGAGAGGTTCTTAAACGGGGATGGGGATCCCCTTGGTGCGGGAGCCATAAGGATCAATAAAGAGGCAGAATAATGGGCGAAAATCTTTTCAGCGTATTATTTACCACAATTAAATCAAAATTTGCGGCCATTGTCTCAAAGCTCCGTCTGTGGACCAGCTGGAACTTTATCAGGACAAGGGTCATCGGCGGCATACGTGATTTCTTCTTCGGGCTTCTGGATGTAAGGCCGAAGCATAAGAATGATTATTATACCGTATTCGGCTGGATGGTCAGTAAAAAACTGGCATATGCCTCGCTTGTGGTCGTTGGTATACTCAGTCTCTGGTATATCGGTGCCACGTCAAAGATCTTTTCTTCGTTTATGAAGGACGGGGGTATCCGGACCTATTCCTATGATTCGGTGCTCCTCAGGCTTGCTTCAAATAAAGTGCGGATAAAGGGTAAATCCGGGTATCTGGCATATGAGGGTGATGTAAGCAAAGGCTATGTTACAGGTGAGGGGACACTCTTTTCCCCTGACGGGATAACCCTTTATACCGGCACTTTTGAAAAGAACCGCTACGAGGGATCGGGCACCCAGTATTATGAAAGCGGGATCCTACATTACAACGGGAATTTTCATGACAATCTCTATGAGGGAAAGGGTATCCTGTACAGGGAGGATGGATCCGAGGAATATGAGGGTGATTTTGTTGCCGGAATAAAGGAGGGTCAGGGAAGGCTCTTTGACAGCGGCGGAAACACCATATTTGAAGGTTCTTTTTCCTCAGATCAGGTGGTATACAGTTCGCTTCTCGGTAAGAGCGCCGAGGAGGTAAGGCAGATGTACTACGGAAACCAGGTCCTGTATGAGGAAAACGAGAATACGGGAAGCAACTTTGCCGTGATGATGCCGGATATCAACGCGCTGTATTATGCGGCGGGAGACTCTGAGGCTACCGACGATTCGGAAAAGGTGCAGGCTGTATATGTATTGTCAGATGTTTTTCAGTCGGGAAAGTATGAGGCGGATGCCATTGACGAGCTGATAAATATCTTCGGGGAACCGGTTTATGAGGGTAATTCCGCGGTCATCATGCCTGAAGCCGTGGCGATCAATTACCTGAACCGGACAAAACGGGCCTTTAACGGCAGGGTTAACATGGATACCACGGAAAATTACAGTGATGACATAATTATTAATGCCATAGACGACAATTACAACGTATATATATATACATTCAGCAGAGGAAACCTTATCTATTCTTTTGTATGTAATGATAAGGGAGGTTTTTTCGATTTTTATGAGATCATGGAAAGCGAAGAAAGTGCAGCATAAATCAAAACGGTTATTCGCGGCTTTCCTTGCGGGTGTCATTTTGAGCGGACAACTGTTTTCGCAGAATGTATTTGCTGCGGATAAGCTGATAAAAATGAGCACCTGCCGTGCGCTGGCGCTCGAAAACAGTGCAAGCTATGAATCGCTGCAGGATGCGGTTG
>JAIKXV010000022.1 GCA_024683935.1 Lachnospiraceae bacterium
AACCTCATGATCTATGAGGAGGACAACGGTAAAAGTCAGGCTCTTGCCTGCCGCGAGATCTATTATCTGGTGCCCGGGTGGGAGAGGGAAGACATATACAATCTTGAATCCGGCATGATCTATTACGAGGTGAACCAGACGCTTCCGGCAAACAGATATCCGGTGAACCTGCCGTACTTTCTGCACCTTGACCCAAGGATAAAAACTGATGTTATGAATAAGCTTCTGTATGATACGCCCAAATGGATCATCTCCGAGCGCATCTGGGATTTTGATGACGAGGATGTAAAATCCTTTGTCAAAGCAAATTATGAGCTTGTCGCCGATAATGAGGGCGAGGAACTCTACCGGCTGAAGGTTGATTAAACTTGACTTTTACCCTTCCGCACATTAAACTGAGGAGTGCTGATTTCTTACAGGAGAGTTGATAATTCAGATCACAGGGGTTCTGAACATTTTCTAGGAGAGTTAATGTTATGAGTACAAACTACAAGCATTCCGAGATTGAGGAAAAATGGACTAAAATCTGGGCTGAAAACCCTGTTAATACCGACGACGGGAAAAAGCCCAAGTATTACTGCCTGGATATGTTCCCGTATCCTTCAGGCGCCGGATTACATGTGGGTCACTGGAGAGGATATGTGATAAGTGACGTATGGAGCCGCTACAAGATGATGAACGGCTACTATATCGTGCATCCCATGGGCTGGGACGCTTTCGGGCTTCCGGCTGAGAATTACGCTATACAGACGGGACAGCACCCCAGGATCTCAACGGCCCAGAATATCAGAAATATAAAGCGCCAGGTAAAACAGATAGGCGCTGTCTATGACTGGGATATGGAGCTGGACACAACGGATCCCGAATTCTACAGATGGACCCAGTGGATATTTGTACAGCTCTTTAAGAAGGGGCTTGCGTATGAAAAGGAGATGCCCCTCAACTGGTGTCCCCACTGCCGTGCGGTCCTTGCAAATGAAGAAGTGGTGGACGGAAAGTGCGAGCGCTGCCACAGCGATGTCACGAAGAAGAATCTGCGTCAGTGGATGCTTAAGATAACAGAATACGCGGACAGGCTTTTAGACGGTCTTGACAAGCTTGACTGGCCCGAAAAGGTTAAGAAGATGCAGACAGACTGGATAGGCAGGTCATACGGCGCCGAAGTCGATTTTAAGATAGACGGCAGGGATGATGCCATTACCGTATATACCACGAGACCGGACACCCTGTTCGGAGCAACCTTTATGGTGCTTGCACCGGAGCATGAGAAGGCACTCGGACTTGCCACGGAGGACAAAAGGGCCGAGGTCGAGAAGTATATAGCGGATTCTGCCAATAAATCCAATGTTGACAGGCTACAGGGAAAAGAAAAAACAGGTGTTTTCACCGGCTCCTACTGCATAAATCCCCTGAACGGAGCAAAGGTTCCGATCTGGCTCTCGGACTACGTTCTGGCGGATTACGGAACAGGTGCTATCATGTGCGTTCCCGCCCATGATGACAGAGACTTTGCCTTCGCAAAGAAATTTGATCTTCCGATCGTGCAGGTTATCGCAAAGGACGGAAAAGAAATAGAGAACATGGAGGAAGCATACACCGAGGCAAGCGGTACCATGATCAATTCCGGAGAATGGAACGGCATGGAATCGGCGGAACTCAAGGTAAAGGCTCCTCATATCGTTGAAGAAAAAGGCTTCGGAAGAGCAAAGAAGAATTTCAAGATACGTGACTGGGTATTTTCCAGACAGAGATACTGGGGAGAACCCATCCCCATCATCCACTGTCCCGAATGCGGAGCTGTTCCGGTTCCCGAGAATGAGCTGCCCGTGCTTCTTCCCGAGGTTGAGTCATACCAGCCCACAGATACGGGAGAATCACCCCTTGCCGCCATCGGGTCCTGGGTAAACTGCAAGTGTCCGAAGTACGGTCATGACGCAAAGAGGGAGACAAATACCATGCCCCAGTGGGCAGGTTCTTCCTGGTATTTCCTCCGTTATGTGGATGTAAAGAACAGGGAAGCGCTTATAAGCCGTGAAAAGGCTGATAAGTACCTGCCGGTTGATATGTATATCGGCGGAGTGGAGCATGCGGTGCTGCATCTCCTTTACTCCAGATTCTGGACCAAGTTCCTTTATGACATCGGGGTTGTCGGTTTTGAAGAGCCTTTCCTTAAGCTCTTTAACCAGGGAATGGTACTCGGGCCCAAGGGCGTTAAGATGAGTAAGTCCTTAGGAAACGTGATAAGTCCGGATGATATGATAAGAGATTACGGCTGTGATTCATTGAGGCTTTATGAGCTTTTCATCGGACCTCCCCAGCAGGACAGCGCCTGGGATGACAGGGGAATAGACGGTGTATACAGGTTCCTGATCAAGCTTTGGAACCTTGTGATGGATAACAAGGATAAGGACATCAAGGCGGACCAGGAGCTCATACGTCTCAGACACAAGCTTATCAATACGATATCAACAAGGCTTGAGAGCTTTTCACTTAATACCGTTGTTTCCGGCTTTATGGAGTTTAATAACGCCTTTGCAAAGCTTCCCGGAGTGGATAAGGAGACTTTGGAAACATATGTTATTCTGTTAGCACCCTTCGCTCCCCACATGGCTGAGGAGCTGTGGCAGCAGCTCGGACACAGCGAATCCGTATTTAAGGCTTCCTGGCCTGCTGCTGATAAGGAAGCAATGAAGGAAGACGTGATAGAGGTTCCCGTCCAGGTAAACGGCAAGATGAGAGCTACGGTATCCGTTTCCGCGGATGCGTCAAAGGATGAAGTGCTTTCTGCTGCGAAGGAAGCCGTGAAGGACAGGCTTACCGGTGATCTTGTTAAGGAAATATACGTTCCGGGCAAGATCATAAATCTGGTCGTAAAATAAGGGGTTATAAGAAAGGGTTACTGCATGTCTATAAAAAAGACTCTTTTAATGCTGACCCTTAATTACATACTGATATTTGCCTGGATGTACTTTTTCAGGCTCGGGGAGTTCAGTGCCCTGATACTCTTTCCCATAACCATGGGGATCGCGTTTCTGGATACCGTGCTTTCCGAAGGGAGGATGAGCGCATATATCTGGTGCGGAAATCTCCTTATCGCCACGATAGCGGGGCTCCTTCTTCAGGCATATCTCTACGTGAGGGAGACGGGAGATATTGACGGAGCCGTAATACGTCTTATGGTGGAGATACCTGTTGCGATAGTTATTATCGCGATCGCAGCCATAATCTCCGGACATGAGGCGGCAAAGCTCAAAAGGAGAAGAAAGAGCATTGTTACCGTAAAGGAGCCTGAGGTACCGGCAGAAAAGAATTACAGGGTAACAGCGACCATCAATACGGATTCTGCCGGAAGATTTGAAGGCTTTGAAGGGATCGACGACGATCT
>JAIKXV010000030.1 GCA_024683935.1 Lachnospiraceae bacterium
GCTCTTCATAAAAATCCGGATCCCGGGAGTATTCCCTGTCATCGTGTTGTAAATTCAAAGGGGAAACTTGCCGAAAAATACGCCTTCGGAGGAGCAGGGAAACAGGCGGAGATCCTTAAGGGAGAGGGCGTTGAGACGACAGACGGAAAAGTGGATCTGAAAAAGTATCAATATCGGGGATCATAATTCAATTACTCAAGAAGCCCAAAAAGATGATCAATCTTCTGAAGAGCCATTACAAGGCTGTAAGCGAAGGCAAGATGTCACCGGAAGCGCTGAAGCTCTTCCTGAACAGCCCTCTTATGGCAAACACCACGATAAGTGAGCACAGGCTTTATTTTCACACATATATCTATGCGGTCTGAATCTGAAAATAAGTCCGTAAATTACGTTAAGTGAAGGTAACAGCGGGATATGGCAACAAGCAGGGAATATCTGGAATATATACTGGAACAGCTTTCGGAACTGGATGATATAAGCCACAGGGCAATGATGGGAGAGTACATCATCTATTACCGTGGCAAGGTGGTCGGCGGGATCTATGATGAGCTTTCCGGTAACGAAGAAGAAAAAACAGCGGTAATCACTGATTTAGAAGTGAGTACAGGGAGTTAAAATCCGCTTTCAGAATTACAGAGGCGGCCGGTCCGGAGACCGGGAAGGACGAATTCTGGGCGAAAAAGAGAGTATATGTCGATTACAGGTGTATTGGTTGTTTTTATAGTATATTTCGGGCTTTTGATCCTGGTTTCCAGGGCCACCTCCGGAAAGCAGAGCACAAATGACACTTACTTTACCGGAAACAGGAAGTCTCCCTGGATAGTCGTTGCCTATGGAATGATAGGCACCCTTCTATCCGGTGTTACCTTTATGTCGGTCCCCGGCTATGTACGCGAGTCCCAATTTACATATCTTGGAATGGTTCTCGGGAATTTCGTGGGAGTTTTTGTTATCGCATTTCTCCTCCTGCCCCTTTATTACAGATTGAATCTTACTTCTATCTATTCTTATCTCAGGGAACGGTTCGGTCCTAAAAGCGAAAGAAGCGGAGCCCTGCTTTTTATAATCTCAAGGCTCATAGGATCCGCCCTCAGAATGTATATCGTTGTTTACATCCTCTATGAATTCTTTTTTAAGGCATCGGGCATGCCTTTCTTTGTTTTAACAGCGATTCTCATAGGAATGATCCTCTTATATACCTTTCGGGGAGGAATCGGAACTGTGGTCTGGACAGATGTGCTGCAGACTACGGCTATGCTCATGGCCCTTGGCGGAACGATCTGGATCCTGAAGAATGGACTTGGTTCATCCATTCCGGAAGCTCTGCAGGATGCAGGAAATAAAGGCATGATGACGATATATGACAGCGACTGGAAATCCTCCACCTTTTTCTGGAAACAGTTTGCCAGCGGAGTGGCCGGAATGATCGCTATGACAGGACTCGATCAGGATATGATGCAGAAAAACCTGTCCTGCGAAAACCTGAAAAGCTCCCAGAAGAACATGTCATTGACCGCAGTCCTTCTGCTTTTGATGAACGCACTGTTTCTGGTCCTTGGAGTGCTGCTTTTAACCTATGCAGACAGAAACGGGATCATACTTCCCGAAAAATCAGATGCCATCTTTTCCACCATTGCCCTGTCCAACACGGTTTCCGCGGCACTATTTGTGGTGGGACTGGTGGCTGCGGGATTCTCCAGCGCCGATGGCTCCCTTGCATCCCTCACCACATCATTCTGTATCAATATCCTGGATTTTGAGAAAAATAAGGAACTGACCGAAGAGAAGAAGCTGAAGATCAGAAAAGGGATTCATATCATGTTTGCCTGCCTGTTCTTTTTGATAATCGTAGTATTTAAGCCATTCCATAATGACTCCATCATAGCGACTATCTTTAAGATCGCAGGTTTCACCTACGGACCCCTTTTGGGGATGTTCTGTTTCGGTATGACAATGAAGAAACGAAGGGTATATGACAGGGCGGTTCCCTTTATTGCCGT
Organism: Lachnospiraceae bacterium; assembly: GCA_024683935.1. The sequence continues at coordinate 2,001 of JAIKXV010000030.1, forward strand.
AATTTCTCCGGTTGTCAGTTTTTTTATTGATAAATACTCAAAAGTCCTTCTCTCCGGCTATCAGTTCGGCTTTGAGATCATGCTTCTGAACGCGGCTCTTACCTTTATTGGCCTGCTTATCTTCAGTAAGACGGAGGAAGCTCCATATCAGGAATAAAGATGGTTTTCAAGGGCATTCTCAACGGCTTTTTTGATCACTATGCTTGAATTCGTTGCCCCGGTTACCGTATCTACATCGATTTTCTGTTCGTCAAGGATACGATCCGTTATTACCTCTGCCGGGCCTCCCCGTTCATTTCTATGCTCAAGGAGTTTCAGTTCCGTTATCATTCCGTCTTCAATAGTGGCTTCAACCCTGGCGTAAATAAAATCGACATTATATTCCCCGGTATAAACTCCGTCCGGCACTTCGGCAATATCAATATCCTTAATGGTAGCGTCCTTTACTCTATTTTGATATTCTGCCACCTCTGACAGATATGATAAAGGGACTATCAGACATAAGAAAAGAACAGCAATAACAGCCTGTATCTATACTACTCCCCGTTGATAATCGCTAACGATTATTAGCCAAATAATATCCGTATTGCTGCAGTCTGTCAAGAACCGGGTAAAAAACAGTTGACTTGGAGTTGACTTCAGGGAGTATAATCCTGATAACAGGCAGACTCATTTCGGGAAAATGCGGGGGACGGAAATG
>JAIKXV010000108.1 GCA_024683935.1 Lachnospiraceae bacterium
CATTCATACAAGACCCTGCCGGACAGCACGGTATTGTTTATCTGTACATTCGATCCCTTTGGAAAAGGACTGCCGATATATACATTCAGAGAGAGATGTGATGAGGATAATGGCATAATCCTTGATGACGGAGCAGTGAAAATATATTATAATTGCACTTATCAGGGAAGTGATCTGCCTGATGGATTACGGGAACTATACAGATATGTGGAAACAGGAAAGAGTAGTGACGCTCTAACCACACAGATAGATAAAGCCGTACACGTGGCAAGATTGAAGGAAGAGTGGAGGTCAGCGTACATGAAGGAATGGATTCTTTATATGGATGCCAAGGACGAGGGCCGCGAAGAAGGCATCAAACAGGGCGTAGCCCAGGAACGCGCCAATACCGAGCGTGAGCGGAAGCGGGCTGATGAAGCAGAGGCAAGGGTCAGGGAGCTTGAAAACCTGCTTGCTGGAAGAAATGCATAGATAATGGCATCCTTAAGTATGTGTTATCGGAGGAAAGGTGCTGCGTGCCGGTGGCACGCGTTTAGCACGGACCGGATGGAATGATCATATGAGAAAACTATTTACCGAATGGGCGATGGAGATCGCCGAAGACAGCAAAGTGAGGAGCACCTGCCTGTCGCGTCAGGTGGGGGCTGTGATAATAAAGGATAAGCAGATAATAGCCACAGGCTATAACGGAGCACCTGCCGGAGCAATTCACTGTACCGATATTGGCTATTGTATAAGGAAGAAAAGAGGTATTCCTTCGGGACAGGGTTTGGAGCTCTGCCGTGCGGGACATGCCGAGGCCAATGCCATAGACCAGTGCGCAAGGCGCGGAACAAGCTGTGAGGGCGCAACGCTTTATGTCACAACGCAGCCCTGCGTTTTCTGCTGTATCCATATCATACAGGCGGGAATAAAAAAGGTTATATTCAAGGGAGAATATCCTACAGGTCTCGGACTGGAGCTTCTGAAAGAATCCGGTGTGCAATACTTTAAATATGAAGAAGCTCTGGAAGAGGAGCGCTCTTCCATGGAGAAAAAGCACAGCGCGGAAATGGAAAGGGTAAAGGAATTTTTAGATAAGCCGGAACCGTATTAACGTTCACAAAGATTTCACAAAATTTGTTAGCACTCAAACTTGACGAGTGCTAACAAAAGTGGTATAACATAATCGTAAACAAGAAAAGCCCCGTTAAACAGGGGCTGCACCAGACTCAAAAGTTTATGAGCCGTATGGAAAAGGAGGCTTTATTATGTTATTACCAAGTATTTTCAATGAGAACTTTGCAGACGATGTATTCAATGATTTCTTTGATTTTCCGGTAACCCTTAAGCAGGTCTGGAATCCGGGATTAACATCAGCGACCAATATGATGCAGACTGATGTAAAAGAAACAGACAAGGGATTTGAGCTCGATATTTCCCTTCCCGGATTTAAGAAAGAGGATATAAGGGCTGAACTTAAGGATGGTTATCTCACCATCAATGCAGAACGGGCAGAGAATAAGGAAGATAAAGAAGAAGGTAAGTTTATCAGAAAGGAACGCTATACCGGGCATTGCAGCAGAAGCTTCTATGTAGGTGAGGAGATCACTGAAAATGATATACATGCCAGGTTCGAAAACGGTGTCCTTTCATTGGATATTCCCAAGAAGGAGCCTGAAAAGAAGGTTGAAGAGAAGAAGCTGATTGCCATCGAAGGATAAATGATCCGGAATACAGCCGGCGGCCGCTGAAGCGGCCGCTTTTTTCTTTCCTGCACGGTTTGGAAAAAGAACCACTCCACTTGCAGAATTAATAACGAATAGGTAAAATAGTACGGTATGATCAGAGCGATAGTAAACGGTGATGATTTTGGGATCAGCGAAAATGTAAATGAGGCTGTCAGGGTTTGTTTCGAAAAGAGACTTATCACCAATACGACCCTCATGGTAAATATGCCTTATGCCGATGATGCCGTGGAAATGGCAAAAAAATGCGGTTTTGACGAGGCGGTAGGACTTCACCTGAATCTCACCAGCGGCTATCCGTTAACAAAGCGGATCAGGAGGGAAAAACGCTTCTGCAGGAAAGACGGTTCCTTCAATGCTTATTTTCAGAAGCATACAATGACGAGACTGTTCATAACCCGGCAGGAATCACAAGCCGTGGCAGAAGAGATAGAGGCACAGATTAGGAAATATTTTTCCTATGGCCTTCCGGAAAAGCATCTTGATTCCCACCATCATGTCCATACGGACCGCTCTGTGATAATCATACTGCTGCCGCTTATCAACAGGTACGGATTTAAATCTGTAAGGCTCAGCAGGAACATGTTTTTGAAAATGAACGTATTAAAAAGGATTTATAAGGATTCCTATAACAGGAGACTGAAGAGAAGCGGACTTATCACGGCGGATTATTTCGGCTCCTACAGGGATCTTTCAGCTATGGACGGGAAGATAACGGATGACAGCCTGATAGAGGTTATGGTGCATCCGATGTTTGACGGAGAAGGGGTTCTGAACGACACCAATACTCCCATGGAAAAGGTGACGGAGCTTCTGGATTCCTTAAATTCGGTCAGGCAGCCTTATTTTCCCGTCAGACAGTAAGAGTATTTTTCAGGTGAACCCGTAATGAGAAAAGTCAAAGCAAAGGGGATATTGAGGTTTATAGGCGCAGTTCCGCTTATGATGTCCGTTATTTTTGTAATCCCCGTCATTATGATATACGGCATAAGCCGTCGTGCGTCCGTGATCCTTGCGGCAGCATGGATGGTTTATTTTCTGCTGTCTCTGTTCTTTCTCATAAGTTCCAGAAGAACCATACGCCGGGAGATGGTGAATTTTGCCACTGACTACGGCCAGGTACAGAAGGGACTCTTAAAAGGACTTGCCGTGCCCTATGCTCTTTTGGATGAAGAGGGGCATTTTATATGGAGTAATGCCGGTTTTTCAGCCATTATCCATAAGGACAGGTTTTATTCCAGCTCCATTACCTCCTTTTTCCCGGAGATCACAAAGGATAAGCTGCCAAAGGATTCAAAGGTTGTAAGCTTTGACATAAATTATGAAAAAAGGGATTACAGGGTTGATCTCAGGCTTCTTCCAATGAAAGGCGGAAAGGGCAGGAATCCGGAGTTTGACGGCAATCTCATTGCCGCATTCTTCTTTGATGAGACGGACATACATCTCTATATGCGCTTAAATCATGAACAGTCCCTGGTGACCGGTCTGATCTACATCGACAATTATGACGATGCCCTGGAAAGCGTTGAGGACGTGCGGCGTTCCATGCTCACTGCCCTGGTCGACAGGCAGATAAATAAGTATCTGAGAGACTATGATGCTATAGTGAAAAAGGTGGAAACGGATAAGTATTTTACGGTCCTTAAGCGTATTGATTTTGAGAGGATGAAGGAAAACCGCTTTGCCATTCTTGATTCTGTTAAGAATATCAGCATCGGGAACCAGATGTCAGTAACCCTTTCACTGGGCTTCGGACTTGATGCCGAGTCCTTCCTTCAGGACAGTGAATATGCCAGAAATGCCATAGATCTGGCTCTCGGCCGCGGCGGAGACCAGGCAGTCATAAAAACTCCCGAAAATATCAGCTATTTCGGCGGAAAGAGCCAGCAGGTCGAGAAGAGCACCAGGGTAAGGGCCAGGGTGAAGGCTCATGCGCTGAGGGAGATCATAGAGGGTAAGGATTACGTCCTTGTAATGGGACATAAGAATACGGATATAGATTCTTTCGGTGCCGCAGTCGGTATCTTCCGTGCTGCCGATTCCCTGGGCAAAAAGTGCAGCATAGTGATAAATGAGGTGTCCCAGTCAATAAAACCCTTTGTGGAGGCTTTTACGGAGGACAGGGAATACAGTTCTGATCTTATCATTTCCAGTGGCGAGGCAGAGCAGATTTGCGATAACAACACGGTTGTCGTTGTAGTAGATACGAACAATCCGGCATATACCGAATGTCCCGGGCTTTTAACACTGGCAAAGACCATAGTGGTGCTGGATCATCACAGGATGGGAACCGAGCGGATAAGCAATGCCACACTTTCATATATAGAATCCTATGCTTCCAGTGCCTGCGAAATGGTTTCCGAAATACTGCAGTATTTCTCCGACGGGATCAAGATAAAGGCGGCAGAAGCAGACAGTCTTTACTCCGGGATCATGATAGACACGAATAATTTCATGACAAAGACCGGCGTGCGCACATTTGAGGCGGCTGCGTTCCTGCGCCGTAACGGGGCAAATGTCACAAAGGTAAGAAAGCTTTTCCGTAATGATATTGAGGAATTTAAGGCCCGTGCGGAGATCGTACAGAATGCGGAGCTTTTCAGAGGGAAATATGCTATTTCCGTTTGTCCCGGGGAGGTTGATGAGCCTACCGTCACGGCTGCCCAGGCTGCAAACGAGCTTTTGAATATCAATGACGTGAGAGCTGCTTTTGTCCTGACGGATCATGACGGAAAGATCCATGTGAGTGCAAGATCCATAGATGAAGTAAATGTGCAGATAATAATGGAGAGATTCGGAGGCGGTGGTCATCTGAATATCGCCGGTGCCCAGCTTGAAGGCAGAACAGTGGAGGAAGCCTGCAAAGAACTGAGGGATGTTCTGGATGAAATGGAAGAGGAAGGAGAACTGGAATGAAGGTAATACTTTTACAGGATGTGAAGAGCCAGGGGAAAAAGGGAGATATAATAAATGTCAGTGACGGCTATGCAAGGAATTTCCTTTTGACCAAGGGCCTGGGAGTGGAGGCGACCCAGCAGAACCTTAATGATGCAAAGCTAAAAAAGGCGAATGAAGAAAAGAAAGCTGCAGAAGAGCTTGCAAAGGCCCGTGATATGGCAGGAAAGCTCGAGAAGATAGATATTTCGGTACAGATAAAGGCCGGGGCGGACGGAAAGACATTTGGCTCTGTTTCTTCAAAGGAGATAGCGGAAGCGGTAAAGGAACAGAAAGGTCTGGAGCTTGATAAGAAGAAAATAGTGGTAAAAGACCCTATAAAAGCCCTTGGGGATTACAGGATACCCGTAAAGCTCCATCCGGAAGTTACGGGAGAATTCACCCTTCACGTGGTACAGGAGTAACAGTCAACCCGAATGGATACAGAAAGT
>JAIKXV010000054.1 GCA_024683935.1 Lachnospiraceae bacterium
CATCATCGCCGGTATGGTATCTATGGCGGTGGGAAAGGGTCTGTTCCTTACCATGGAGGGCACGCTTTAGGGGGCATTGGCCTTGGCCTGCGTCGGTATGTGGAACGGCTGCTTTAATTCAATACAGGTGATCTGCCGGGAAAGACAGATCGTAAAGCGGGAACACCGTGCCGGCATGCATATAACCTCTTATGTTGTCGCGCATCTTATATATCAGCTTTTCTTATGCTCGATGCAGACGCTGATCACTGTCCTTGTGTGTAAATATACAGGAGTTTATTACCCGGCGGAGGGGATCATCTCAACCAGTTTTTCGGTGGATCTCTTTATAACACTGCTCCTTGTGACGTATGCGGCGGATGTTCTGGCGCTGATGGTCTCGGCCATAGTACATTCGACAACCTCGGCAATGACGGTCATGCCGTTCATGCTGATAGTACAGCTTGTTTTTGCGGGGTTTTTACAGCTTCCCGAATATCTTAAGGAGGTATCCGACCTGATGATAACCAGGTGGGGCATGAAGGCTTTCTGCGTGATAGGCCATTATAACGAGCTTCCGGCCGTTGTTATCTGGAATAAGCTCAGGGCCGCATCAAATGTGGAGCTGATGCAGGGGGTGACCCTCGCGGATGCGATGAATGCCCTGGAAGAGCAGGGAATGAGGGAGACTGTCCAGTATAAGCTGGCTGCGGCTACGCAGAACCCGGATTATAACGCAACCATAGAGAATCTCCTGTCCAGCTGGGGGCATCTGGTGGCGTTCATTCTGGTCTTTGCGTTTCTGACAATAGTATTTTTGGAGTTTATCGATAAGGATAAGAGGTAAAGAGGGGGCTTTCCCCGGGCTTTGCACAACCTCCACGCCCCCCGCAGTATTTTAGCTCTCAGAGTCTTCGCAGCCTTTGTAGCCATTATAGTCCTCAGAGGCCCTGTTCGAGTTATGTAAACTAAGGCCGGTGTCAGCGCAGCTGACGGATGAGGGAAAAAATTTTTTTGCCACTTTTGATTCCCGTTCGTATATAATAATAGAGCGGTACAAAAACCGGGATAAACGATCACTTTTTAATAATTAATAATAAACAAGGAGGACAATTAAAATGAGTGATGTTAAGAAAGCTATCAACGATGCGGAGCTTGAGCAGGTAAGCGGCGGCGCAGCACAGTTCGGTTCTTATAAGATCGACAAGGCCGGCAACGTAGCGTTTACGGATAAGGACGGAAGGGATCTCTCCATCGCAAAGGCTGACTGGGACTGGCTTAAGACCCAGTACAACGATCCCAACGCAGAGCAGTTCATCAAAGAAGTTCCCGCAAAGGACATCAACGATATCCTTGCAAAGCATCATCAGGCATAAGCCAAAACCGGATAACAGCAGGGCGGTTCGAAAGAACCGCCCCTTTTTTACTGTGCGGGAAATGTCCCGCCGTTTATATGATCTACGCCGAAAGCAGGGAGATCACACCCTGTTTCGAATTGTTGGCCTGGGAGAGCATGGACTCTCCGACCTGTCTTAAGATGTTGTTATTTGAATACCTCACCATCTCTTTTGCCATATCGGTATCTCTTATGGCCGACTCAGTTGAAGTCGTATTTTCCAGAACATTGCCCAGATTTTTTATCGTATGCTCCAGGCGGTTCTGTATGGCTCCGTAGTAGCTTCGGACAAAGCTTATAACCTGAATGGCGCCCTGGAATTCATCCATGGCCTTGTAGGCATCCTTCATTGTCTTTGTATTCGTTTCGGTCAGACGAAGTCCTGACGTATTTACGTTGAAGAGCAGCATGTCTATCTTATTATTGCTGAGCGAATCCGCGCCCACATGAAGGGCTATGCCGCCCTTCTTTCCACCCGTTACTTTGCCGGCGCCCGGTTCGGGATCCGGAACCTTCACTTTGTCCGGATCGATGTTGAGCGGAGAGCTTGCCGGTGTTGCCGAATCCGCAAGTATATTGGCGCCTCCTGTGCTTAAGCTCGGGGTTATCACAGAACCTGCGCCCTTTGAGCCGTTTCCTGTGGCGTTATAAGACAACTTCCGGACAAATTCCACCGCACCGGGATCCGCGTTATTTATCGCATCCGCTATCTGGGCCGGAGATTTTCCCCCGGTTTGACTCTGCACGATGGAATCGAATGAAGTTCCCGGCGGAGCAGCCCTTATTGCAGCGAAGATCTGATTTATCCCATCGGCGATCTTCTGACCCGTTATATCACCGCTTCCGCCGGCTGCCAGATATCCCATATAGGCTGAGGCCAGATAGCCGTGTCCGTAAGGACGGCCTTCGACAGTTGCTGTTTTAAGATAAGCCGCGATCTTATCGTCCTGGCTTGAATCGTTGGCACTGCTCATATCCTGGGCATATTGCTCCAGCCGGGCGTTCCAGTTGGTCGGAAAGCCTCCGCCGGCCAGCTGGGCCGTGCCTTCCTTAAACCATTTCGGATAATCCTCGGTCTGACCGTTCTGATACATATTGGCCGGAGTCGCAACATCCATGACCGCATGCATCATTTCATGGGCCAGAGTCGATTCCAGCTTTGCCACACTGGAGTCGTCGTCTATGCTGCTGTCAGAAAAATCGGCCATGTCCACCACAAGTTCAAGGCCGGACAGTGTCTGGCCCGGTAGCATAAAGCCTGCCCGCACGAAAGCAAGAGTGTTACTCGGGCCATCGATCTCGCCGATCTCCAGCGACATTCCCAAATTCGAAAAGTCCACTCCGTTTCCCAGTGCGGGAAAAGCGTTTAAGATCTGTGTAACCGCATTCGGAACGTATTCGTTGATTATCTTGTCCCCCAGCCGGGAGTATGAAGCAGCCCCGCTGGCACCTCCGACTCCGCCGGATGAGTCCGCTCTTTCGGAAGCTTCAACATCGCCGATGCTCCCGTCAGGGTTGAATTTTATCTGGGCATCGAATTTGCCCGTTTTCCAGTTGTATCCGGGATTGTTGACCGATTCCGCGGAACGTGTGAAACCTGCGGAAGCCGGCGTGACCGTACAGCCCTCTGATGAGAAGAGGTAGGTTTCGTTGAATTTTGCCGCCAGGGTGGAGCGGTCGATCTCCCGCTTTATTTCCTCGATCTCGTCATTGATCATCTTCCTGTCGGTATCGGAAAGCGTGCCGTTGGCCGCTTTTATCGCAAGCTCGCTTCCGCGGTGGAGCATATCGTGGACCTCGGCCAGCGCCCCGTCGGCTGTCTGTACCATGGATATGCCGTCCTGTGCGTTCAGCACGGATTGCTGTAAGCCGCGTATCTGCCTGCGCATTTTCTCGGAAATGGAAAGCCCCGCCGCGTCGTCTGCCGAACGGTTTATCCTGTATCCGGATGAAAGCTTTTCCGCCGACGAAGCCAGCGTGTTTACTGTGATCCCATACTGCCGGTCCGAGAACATGGACAGCATGTTATGCCGTATCGAATTAACCGTGGAACCCATATCTGATACCTCATATGGTGCTTATAATACATTTCTGTACAATATATCGGATAACATTTGAAAAAATTAAGAACCGGAGAAAAAAAGTTATGAAAAAAAACGTCAAAACCGTCCCCTGTCTTTCGTTGACAATGCCAGTGTATGGTTGCATAATAATTGATGTATGCTATCATTTGGCGGCAATTCATCCTTTATCCAAGGGGGGTATATTCTATGGCGATCCAAAGCGTTATCAAATACGAGGGAGATAATCAGACCCTGATATATAAGCATCCGGATGAGGATTTTAATACCTTATCCCAGCTGATAGTACATGAATCACAGGAAGCGGTTTTCTTCAGTGACGGACAGGCGCTGGATTCCTTCAAGGCCGGCAGATATACACTGGAAACCGGAAACATTCCCTTACTTTCCAAGTTTAAAAATCTGCTGGTGTCGGGAGGAGTATCTCCGTTCCATTGCGAAGTCTATTTTGTCAATATGGTTTCTGCGATGGAGGTTGTCTGGGGAACCTCGAGCATGGTACCCGTAAAAGATCCGGTATATGGTGTCAGCTACAGTGTCGGAGCCAACGGCTCCTTTAAGGTGAGCATAACCGATGCAAGAAAGCTCCTTATCAAGTATCTCGGAACCGAAAGCAAAATGACCACCGACACGGTATATAAGTATTTCCGGGATCTGGTTTCCACATATGTAAAGAGCTATATTTCAGTGGAGCTGGAAAAATACAGCTATAACGTGATAAACCAGCATCTTGTTGAAATCTCTGAAGCGCTGGAGGCTCAGTTAAAAAATAAGATCGAACCTTTTGGCATCGAGATCTCATATTTTCTTGTCAGCGGGATAAAATTCCAAGATGAGGAGCTGGAAAAGCTAAAAGAGCTGGATTACAGCATGGCACATAAAAAATACGAGGCCATGGGCGATAAGACGGCTACTATCATCAATAATGAAGCCATGGTGAATACTGCCGAGGCAATGGCCAGATCCAGGGAGATCCAGGGCTATACCTGGCAGCAGGAGCAGCAGTTCGATGTGAGCAGATCCTTTGCGGAAAACGAAGGCTTTGCAGCTAATCCCGCGAATATGATGGCTCAGGTTCCTGTAGCCATGGCCATGGGAGGAATGATCAACCAGACGGTCAAACAGAGTTATCAGGAGGGTGCAGGGCAGCCCCAGGGGACCGGACCGGCTTCATCGCCGCCGCCAAACGACAATATGTCTGTTGTAGGCCGTTCAGTAGTGATGTCAGATCTGACATGCCCCCAGTGCGGAGAGCAGCTGCAGGAGAATGCAAGATTCTGCTTTATGTGCGGCTATAAGATCCCGAGAGTCGCAATATGTCCGAACTGTGGAAGCGAGATGGCGGAGAGAGCGCTCTTCTGCCCTATGTGCGGGGAAAGGAGAGACAAATGAAGTATATCTTTTTAATTATCGCAGTTTTGTTGCAGCTTATTTTTGCATTTTACGTTTATCATAAACAGGATAAGGATCAGGCTGCGATGAAGGTTCCGATGCTTTGCTTTTGCGGCGTCTATGTGTTTGTCCAGTTCTATGTTTTCTTTAAGTATCTGATCAGGCTTCCCGAAAGTATGCAGAAGTATTCATATCTTATTCAGGGAGCGATCCTCGTGGTATTTATCATAGCGGAACTGCTTCTTTTCTCCTCTAACAGATATATAAAACGCATTGATGCGGAGAAGAAGGAAAGGCTTTCTGATTTTAAGAAGATCCGTCAGCTTTTTGATATCGAATTCAGTCAGATGGAGCCTGAAATGCATACCGATGCGCTGAAAGAAGTATCAGAGCTCATAAGATATGCAAATCCGGTAAGCCATGGCGAAACCTCCGAGGAAGACCGAAAACTTGAGGAGCTGACAAGCGGGCTCTCCGATTTATCAGTGCCGGAGCTGGATTCCCGCTGTGCACAGATAAAGAAGGTTCTGAATATAAGAAAGATCAAGCAGGAAGGAGCAGATAAATAGGTATGCAGGCAATACAGTGCCCGAATTGCGGGTATGGATCATGTACCCAGATAGATGATGAGAAATGGAGTTGTCCTGCCTGTGACCATATCTTTACCGTACACAATCTGTCCAGGGAATTCAGGGCGACGGATGAACATATCTCGCAGGTCCATCAGGATCTTAAGGCAAGTATAAAAAATATCGGCAGGATGGCTGACCGGAATTATCTGGATGAGGAGAGCACCCTGGAAAAAGCGGAAACTCATCTTAGAAATGGGGATTTTCCTGCTGCAGAGGAATGTTTTAGCGAGGTCGCAGAGGAGTATCCGATGCATTCGGCAGGCTGGTACGGAAGATTCAGAGCGATAACCGGAAATTTTACACAGGTTGAACGCTATGCGCTCTTTCTGTGCGGCGGTATTCCTGCTGAATTTGACCGGGAACTTGTCAATGAAGGAGTTCAGTTTTTAGGCTGTGATGATGTCAGGAAAGCCTTATCGTGTGAGGATGCAGACGAGGAGACCATAGTCGGAGAAGTGGCTGATTTCCTGGGAAGATGCGCCGAATACGGAAAACAGGAAGCCGAAGAGACCATACTGGATGCAAAAGAGTCCTACAAGGACGTGATAAAACAGCGGGATTTATATATCAAAACGGCCCGTGCCGAAAAAGCAAAGGGTATTACAAAGGCCCTGATCCCGGCACTCATTGTATTACTGTTAATAGGCGCTGTCGTTCTTTATCTTACCAAGCTCGAGGAGAAGGTCTGGGTGATACCCATCGTCCTTATCCTTCTGGTCATTATCTTTAAATTCAGGCTTGGCGGAAAGATCCTGGGGGTTTTTGGCAAGGGTATCAGTGAAGCCGTAAATGAAAGTGCCGCAAGTAAGGCGGCTCTGGCTGATCTGTTGGAAGAAAACCTGTCCGTACAGAATATCTCCACAGGTGTCTTAAGATCATGTTGTATTGATATAGACAACTATAATTACATTATAAATGCGGTCAATGAAGATCCCTGGCATTATATAGAAGAATATATCAATGATCCGCTGGAAAACATGACAATAGATGATCTGGATGAAGAAACGGACCATGCTTTTATCATTGATTTTCTCTCCGGAAACATTGAACGCTTTAATTATCTTTCGGGCATTGAGATTGATGAAGGGCCGGTTTCAACGCACGGGAAAGATAAAATGAGTGTTATGACGACCAGTATAGTATCATACATGACCTTTATCGGCTGGGTGATAGCATATAATTTCGGAGCTTCCGAGGGCGCGGATTTTTATTTGAACCAGGCCCTGATCTACAATATACTTGTTGTCTTGCTGGGGATATTATCGCTGTTACTGAACAATGGCGCATCGCTGTTAGTAACGGAGCTGATCTCTTTTGTATTCTTTATCATCGGAATAACTTATGCGGCAAATCAGAAGCAAAAGGAGCTTCCTTTGATAGGAAAGCTCCGGATCCTGAAATACCCGGAAAACCGGGAAGATCCTGATACCTTACAGGAAGCCGGCGAGCAGAAAGTACAGAAAGTACAAAAGGTACAAAACCAGCAAAACCAGGCAGGCACGATCCCGAAGATGGTGCTTATAGCCATTCCGGTGGTTATTGTCGTTATTGGTATCCTTGTCTTTTCGATCGTAATGATCATAAAAGGCCTGAAACAAGCTGACAAGAACGCGCCGGTTATTTCCGGCAGCACAGAAATTGAAACTTCAGTAGAAGAACCGGCTGTTGAAAGTGCAGTCGAGCTTCCTGCTGAAGAACCCGCGGTCTATATAGAAGAAGCGGCAGAGCCGGCGGTGGAAGAACCTGCTCCTGAAGCAGCAGATGAGGATATAAAAAAGGCCCGCAGTTTTAATGAATTTATCTCCGGAGAGGGAGCGGCGAAGGTTGCAGATGATTTTCTATCAGCGCTCGAAATGGATCTGTTCATCCCTATGAAGGGGGAATATTATTCGCTTGAGTATCTGAAAAAGATCGGCGATGGGGTTGTAAAATATGACAGAGCCAAAGTTACGGCTGTATCGATCCATGGCAGAGTTCTGTATGCAATGACTCTTTATTATCCGTCGGAATTGGGTTACACCGCGGAGGAATTGATCATCTTTGCTGACGGTGATGATGGACTGGAGATGAAGTTTGCGATCGACAGCTGGGACAGGCGCTGGGCTAATATGAATGAAGAAGGGATCGTGTTTGATGGCGGATCTTATGGCGCCGGCTCGCATGGATCGAAGATATATGCCCCTGATCAGTCTCTGACTTACAGGAAGATCTCGGAGCTGACCGTAAATTCTCCCGATTTTCCCTTTCCTAAGCAGGAAGAACTTGAAGGTGGCGAAGATATTGATGATTCCGAGGCTATTGATGCCCTGAATGCCACGATGCAGGAGGCCGCGGAGGGTAAGGAGGAAGTCTGGGACGTGGATTTTTATCAGGAGATCATCAATGGAAAAGCCTGGTATTATTTCCTGGCGAGAGAAGGCACAAAGCTGACACAGGATACGGTGGATTACATAGATTCCATTGCAAACAGCCATGGCCTGGTCTTTGACGGAAAGGCTCCGGCCGATGAGGCAAGGGAAGCCCTTGAAAAGGAAATGGGAGTCTATGAAGCGTGTAAAAATGATACTGAGCCTGAATGGAAAGATGAATAAGTATCATATGTGATATGTCCGAAAAAGCAGTTGGATCTTTCTGATGGATGATATACAATGTATATCACGGAGGTATATATAATGAATATTGCAGTTTCGAAATGGGGAAATAGTCTGGGGATACGTATACCGGCTGCAATTTCAGAAGCCCTGGGTATAGAGATAGGAGATTCTTTGAACTATGAGCTGCGGGGAGAGGAAATGATCCTGCGTAAGGAAGCTTCTACTGCAAAAATGTTTGAAGATTTTTACGGACGGCCTTTCGAAGAGATTACGGCAGATGTTGTTGGATCCGGTAAAGAGATGGACTGGGGAAATGATGTCGGCGGGGAGGTCCTTTGATGTTCTCAAGAGGAGATATTGTATCGGTAAACCTTGATCCGACAAAAGGGCACGAACAGGGGAATTACAGACCTGTGCTTATAATAAACAGTGTTCCTCTTCCGGGAGGTATAAATATAATACTTCCGATTACTTCTAAAGAAAAAACATATCCGCTGGAGATTCCTCTGGATAAACGAACAAAAACGTCCGGCATGATCCTATGCTTTCAGATAAGAACTTTGGATCTTTCTTCGCGGGATGCGCGGTTTATAGAAAAAGCTCCCGGTGACATAGTGGAGAAATGTTGTGAGTATATAGCCAGGGCCACCTCACCTGTATATTAAAACCGTTTTTCGGCGGTGTGTCCCGTGCTTTTTATGACAGGACGGATGATATTATGATATAATTTTTAACGTTTAGGAAGATGCCTCGATGATATAATCCGAACGTATTTTTCGGAGGACAGAATATGTGCCAGAAAACAGTAAATGATCAGCAACAACAGCAGCAACAGCAGACTACTACGATACAGCAGACTACTACTGATGTTCAGGACCAGCAGCAGGGCGTACCTGTTCAGGCCGGGCCGCAGCAGATCCAGCAGACTCAGACATCCACGTTGATCATTCCCCAGTCGCTGCAGGTAAATCAACAGCCGGCGCAGCAGCAGCAACAACAGCAGCAGGCGCAGCAACAGCAACAACAGCAGCCGGTGCAGCAACAGCAACAACAGCAGCCGGCGCAGCAACAGCAGCAACAACAGCCGGCGCAGCAACAGCAGCAACAGCAACAGCAGACGCAGAATCAGCAGCAACAACAGCAACAGCAGCAGCAGCAGCA
>JAIKXV010000118.1 GCA_024683935.1 Lachnospiraceae bacterium
TACCATCGCTATATCCCTGTCCTTGGGCTCGACATCATTTACCAGTCTGTCACCTATATAAAGCTCGCCGGATGTGATCTCCTCAAGACCCGCAACCATACGGAGCGTTGTTGACTTTCCGCAGCCGGAAGGTCCTACAAATATGATAAATTCCTTATCCGCGATCTCAAGATTAAAATCTTTTACTGCTTCAAAGCCGTTCGGATACTTTTTGAAAATATGCTTCAGTGATAAACTTGCCATCTCATCCTCCTGTATAAAAAGAATTCACCGCAAAAAATCATATCACAGGGCAGGCGATGAGACCATGCAAGTGTTGCCCAAACTTTTTTAAAAAAGGTGTACAAACTAACCATTTGTCGCCGTATTTTGTTCAAGCGGATCAAAGAGCCTCCTGAAAATACGGGAAGACAGAAGTGAAATAAGGGAAAAGCCCCCGAACATATAGAAGGGGATACCAATATGAAGATACAGACAGCCCACAATAAAGGGAACAAGCATAATGACTGTGAGTAAAACGGTCCAGGGCAGGTACCGGACAGACAGCAGCAGGGCATTTTTCATGGTATTCCTGATTGTATTGTCAAATCTCGCAAGAAGCGGAAAGACAAAAACGAATTCGAATAAAGCAATGATCCCCGCCACAAAAACCAGACACAGGACTGCAAGAAACAGCGCAGAACCCCCCTGCCTTGATAACACATAAAAATCCGTTAAAAGTATGATACCGGCAAAAAGGATTATCAGCCATATCAAGGTTGCCTGACGGAAGTTTTCCTTAAATGCCTTGAAAAAGCCTCTTATAATATATCCTTCTTCCTTTCTCACCATCTTCTGGGTAATTGTGGAAAGAGCCGTGATGGCAGCGCCGATGGTGAAAACCGGTATACAGCAGATCAGAAATATGAGATTAAGAAATACAATGTCACCTACACGCTCAAGAAAACCCACCAAAGGTCCATCATAATTAAAGATTCCCATATCAGTACCTCAAAAGCTCCTGATATGAAGAAATGGCATACTGGTCCGTCATCCCTGCAATATAGTCTATCACAGCCTGGGTAAACTTCTTTTCCGTTTCCAGGCCTCCGTATATCTTTTCATTATCACATTCCGGACGGTTGAAACCGGCAATGGAAATCCTCGCCCCCGGCAGGGTCACATAACGGGCAAGCCAGTCTCCGAAAGGAAGCATGAGCTTAGGGTAATGCTCTCCCGCTTCATGTATCCTGACAAAGGTTTTATCCCCGTCATATACATCCGACAAAGCCATAAAAAGCTCGCAGATCACAAGCTCCGCATAGTGTACAAAGGGGAGCAGCCAGTTACTGTTGTAAATATGCTCATAATTGAATTTTTTGATCCGTACCAGCTTCTTTACAGCTTCCCGGCTTAAAGTTATTCCTGTTTCCGGATCGGAATTCCTGCAGATATCTATTATCATGCCGTGCATGATGATCCCGGTATTCAATGCCCCGTCAGTCTCATCTCCCGCCATTTCCTCAAGAGTCTTGAGCTGTCCTCTGTCCAGGATACCGAGGCTCGCAGCGTCCTCTATATCGCGTCCGAGATAGGCTATCTTATCTGCTATCTTAACCACACAGCCCTCCCATGTGCAGGGCTCATATTCTCCCGCCTTGTTAAATTCCGTTTCAAGATCGATGAAATCCTCCCTGGGGTGGATGGCGTTAACGTCGACCTCTCCGCAGTGGGATATGATACCGTCCCTTACGGCATAGGTAAGATCCAGATTCTTATAATGCCTGAAATTGTCTTCCAGAAGCTCCACCTTATCCACAAAGCGGAGGCCGTTCCTCTCATGCCAGAAAGTACGCCCGAGATACTTTTCGGAAAGCTTTGACAGGGTTTTTTCTCCCTCATGTCCGAAGGGTGCATGACCCAGATCATGTCCCATGGCAATAGCCTTGATAAGCTCCAGATTAAGTCCCAGATATTTTCCTATCGTCCCCGCCACAGACTCCACATGAGCCACATGCTCTATCCTTGTGCAGATGTGATCCGAACCTGCCGCGTTGTAGAAAACCTGGGTCTTGTGTTTAAGCCTCCGGTATGCCAGACTGTGGAGGATACGGGTATAGTCCCTCGCAAATTCGCTCCGGATATCATCCTCCCTTTTATACAGGGAACTCTGCCTCTCTATGAATCTGTTATATGACGGGTTGCCCGGGAAAGCGGCAACGCCCCTGAATTTTCCTTCTTCCACTGTCTATTCTCCGTCAGACTGGCTTTTCATAGTCAATATCCATGAATTTTGTATATTGCGGTGTCCAGCCCAGCTTTCTCACTCCCACGGAGCCGTTTCTCTGCTTGGCTATCAATATCTCCGCAATATTTTTCTCCTCGGTATCGGGATGGTAGTAATCATCCCTGTATATGAACATAACAACGTCCGCATCCTGCTCTATCGCACCGGATTCCCTCAGATCCGAGAGCATGGGTCTTTTATCCGGCCTCTGCTCCACTGCACGCGAAAGCTGCGAAAGCGCAACAACCGGTACATTCAGTTCACGTGCCAGAGCCTTTAAGGATCTGGAAATGTCGGATATCTCCTGCTGGCGTCCGGCATCCTTTCTGGTATTGCCGGCAGTCATAAGCTGCAGGTAGTCCACCATTACCATGTCCAGTCCGCCCTCCATCATCTGCTTGCGGCACTTACTCCGCATCTCGGCAACCGAGATGGCAGGGGTATCGTCTATAACAAGTTTTGATTTTCCGATAATGGCAGCGCTTCCGATAACGTCCTTCCACTCTTTTTCCTGAATGTCGCCTATCCTTATCTTTGAG
>JAIKXV010000122.1 GCA_024683935.1 Lachnospiraceae bacterium
ATCCTGAAGATAGGTTGTAAATTTTCCATCATTTGATCCATCATTCTCCGTGAGATACCAGTTGACGCCAATCTTCACACCGGCATCAGCAAATGCCCGCAGAAGTGAATATTTACCGTAATCTCCTACATCCCCAACATATTGGTTTTTCATCCGATAATCTCCGATTATACTTAAGCGAAAAGCTCTCTACCTGCCGTATTATAACATTTTTACCACATATAATCTCTGACTTTTGGACCGACGGTCCAAAAGTTAAAATGGCTTCCAAAGAAGTTATCAGCTATTGTATTCATTCAGTCTTGATAAAGAAAAGATTATACCACCGTCAATATATACTCCGTCATCATCTCCAACGAGATGTGGTCAAAGTGGACATCGTCCCTGATGTCCGGCCGCCAAGGGAAATGGTTTCCGGAGCGGCGCCGCACATTGACAATTCACATATGATAGAGATCACCTTTGGGGATATCCATATTTCCTTAAGTAACGGTGCGGACCCGGTACTGGTTTCCAAAACCCTGTCCCTGTTAAGGAGCTACGCATGATCGGCGATATCACAGCCGCTGATGAGATCTACATCGTCTGCGGCTATACGGATATGAGAAAGTCCATAGACGGACTCTGTGCTATCGTTGAAGATAAGCTCCACATGGATCCGAGGCGGAGTGCCATCTTCCTGTTCTGTGGCAGGAGGGCTGACCGGCTCAAGATACTCATGTGAGAACCGGATGGTTTTGTCCTTCTCTATAAGAGGCTGTCTGCTGTCCATGGACGGTACCGCTGGCCACGCAAAAAGGATGAGGTGAGGAACCTTACCTGGCGTGAGTTTGACTGGCTCATGTCAGGCATCGATATAGAGCAGCCTAAGGCCATTGTAGCGGCCTGAACTTTTAGACCGTCTTCTTTTGTGCAACATTTTCTATCGTCTTTTAAATCGCCTTATACGGGGCCGTTTTTTCTTTAGTTTCGGCGTTTTGTCAATGTTTAAATGCTCCGCGGTCTGATACAATCAATGTATCACATTGAAAGGAGGCCCGCTTTGGCAAGGGATCTAAGAGACCAGCAGATCATAGAGTTCAAGGATACCATAAAGACGCTTAACGTTACCGTCAAAGACCTCAATGCCCTGCTCGAAGATGCCAAAAAGCGCGAGGAAGAACACATAAAGCGTGAGCAGGTCCTCCAGGAGCAGATCGACTATCTTACCAGGAAACTCTTTGGCAGATCCAGCGAGAAACGGGATGCCCAGATCGAAGGGCAGCTGAGCCTCTTTAACGAGCCTGAAGCCGAAAAGACGGATCCCGATCCTGCAGAAGAAGAGTTTATCACCGTCGAAAAGCATAAGCGTAAGAAAAAGTCTACCATGGCAGAAAAGTTTGCCGGTTTCCCTACCCAGAAAGTACTGCTGGATGTTGATGAGGATAAGCGGTTCTGCGGCAGATGCGGCACAGAACTTGAGCGTATCGGTGAAGAGTTTGTACGCAGGGAGATAGAGATAATAAAGCCCAGCGTGAAGATCATCGAATACTACAGCGTCAGCTATGGCTGTCCCAAATGCAAGGCCGAAGCAGAAAAACCCTATATCGTAAAGGGCAGGGATATCCACCCACACATGCTCCACGGTATGGCTTCTGCCGGGACCGTTGCCTGGGTCATGTACCAGAAATACGTTAACCGCCTTCCGCTCTACCGTCAGGAAAGGGATTTCAAAATGCTCTACGGCCTCGATATCTGCCGGGGTACGATAGCGAACTGGATCATAGACAACGCCGAAGACTTCTTCGCCCCGCTCTGCAGTTACTTCCGACGAAGGCTCGTAGGAGGAAGGCACGTAATGGCGGACGAGACCCCGGTACAGGTACTGAAGGAACCGGGGAGGAAAGCCACAACGAAATCCTACATGTGGGTGTTCCGGTCCGGGGAGTTTGATAAAGAACAGATAGTCCTGTTCCATTACTCGGAAACAAGGGCCGGCGAAACCCCAAAAGAATAATACCTGGAAGGGTTCCGGGGCTATCTTATGACTGACGGATACGGTGGATACAATAAACTGAAGGACTGTATCCGGACTTCATGCTGGGCGCATGTCCGGCGGTATCTTATCGATGCCATCCCGAAAGGCAGACAATACGATCATACCCAGCCTGCCGTACAGGGACTGGTCTATGTCGACAAGCTCTTTCACATGGAAGACAGGATCCATGCAAAACAGGGCGTAACTTTTGACG
This sequence comes from Lachnospiraceae bacterium, assembly GCA_024683935.1. The sequence goes on from JAIKXV010000122.1 coordinate 2,232, forward strand.
ACATAAAGGAATACCGCCTCGAAAAGGAAGTGCCCGTCCTTGATGGATTCTTCGCGCAGCTTGATGCCCAGACTGCCGTTAAGAACTCCCGGCTGGATAAGGCCCTCATCTATATACGGAACCGAAGGAAGTTCCTGACCACCTACCTTCAGGACGGCGGCTGCAGTTTTCATAACAACACCAGCGAGAGAAGCTGCAAGGCGTTCGTGACCGGCCGCAAAAACTGGCTTTTCTCCGACACACCGAATGGTGCCAACGCCAGCGCCCTTGTTTATTCGATAGTTGAAACTGCCAAGGCAAACAATATAGACGTATACCATTACCTGAAATACCTGCTTAGCAAGACCCCTACGGAACATACACCTGACGAAGAGCTGGAAAAGCTCTGCCCCTGGTCTCCGGAGTGTCAGGCAGCTCTGAAGAAAATGCATGAGGATCATATGAAGTCCGTTTTCGATGCTATGTGATCCCGATCCTAACCATATGTGAATTGTCAATGTGCTCCGGCCCTTTTCGAGGCCGGGGTATATTTATGGGCTCATGCCCCTGTACCTATAGTCAGTATGGCGGCTGCGCTTACCGCCAGTTAATTTTGCGCTTACGATTTACTCAGAATTGTATCTACAGATTCTTATCATTAAGAAGATTAGAATTCTCAAAACGACTTGTAAAAGAAAGGAAATGTAGTGGGCAGACTTATCTTCTCTGAGTCCAATTAAATACCCCGGCATAATACCGGGGCATCCAGAGTATCATCAATCTATGATCTTATATTTCTTATATAACTTCTTTCTCTCCGCGGCTGTTCCGTTAAGTGCCTTATCAAAATCCTTGCTACCTGGAGTAAGCAGTTTTATAAGCTTTGCGAGCATATTCTCTCCCTCTTCCCTTCCTTCTATCCTTCCTTCTATTTTTCCATCCTCAATCAATCCCTGAATCGCTGTACACATATTCACCCGACCTCCTTCCGCCTGTTTCTTTGATATATTAGCTGAAGTATATGTATTTATGATGTCTATCGTGCTGACATCTACGCTTTTATAGTCTTCCCTTGACTCAATTATCACCGGCCCCACTCGCACTCGGTGCTCGTATACGGGGCGCAAAATGTCCACCGGACATTTTGCCTTCTGAATTTTGTATGAACTCCGGGGTTATACCTGATTCATAAATACCCCGGCATAATACCGGGGTATCCAATGCATCATCAGTCTATAATTTTATACTTCTTATACAACCTCTTTCTCTCAGCGGCTGTTCCATTTATGGCTTTATCATATTCTTTTGTTCCGGGTGTGAGGAGCTTTAGCAATTTTAACACCATATTTTCTCCTTCTTCCCTTCCTTCTATCCTTCCTTCTATTTTTCCATCCTCAATCAATCCCTGAATCGCTGTACACATATTAACTCGACCTCCTTCCGCCTGTTTCTTTGATATATTAGCTGAAGTATATGTATTTATGATGTCTATCGTGCTGACATCTACACTTTTGTAGTCTTCCCTTGACTCAATTATATCACGAAGTTTCTTC
>JAIKXV010000010.1 GCA_024683935.1 Lachnospiraceae bacterium
AAGAGTGAAAGCTGGCTTATGCTTGCGATCGAGGGAGATGTGCCCATGTATTTCAGGGGTGATGATTCCGAACCGACCGCATTTATCGAGGTAAAGATCTTCGGAGATGCGTCCCGTGATGTATACAGCAGTATGACAAAGGAACTCACGGCTATATACGGGGATCTTTTCGGAATATCACCTGATCATATGTATATCAGGTATTTCGGCTCCGACGACTGGGGCTGGAACGGAAACAATTTCTGATAAAGGATTAGGATATTCATGGAAGTATTCCGGCTTGATGAAAATGAAATAAGCTTTCCGGATCCAATGTATGCGGACGAAAACGGACTGCTGGCGATAGGAGGAGATCTGTCGGTGGAGCGTCTCGTGCTGGCATACAGTAATGGGATCTTTCCGTGGTACCAGGGAGATGAGCCCCTGATGTGGTGGTGTCCAAGGGAAAGATTCATTCTCCGGCCTTCCGATATTCATATTTCTCATTCGCTGAAAAAATATATAAAAAAGCACGAGATCATTTTCAAGATAGACAGGGATTTCGCCGACACCGTTCACCGCTGCAGGGTAAAAAGGGAATTCAATGAAGGTACCTGGATCACGGATGACATGGAGAAGGCTTATCTGGAGCTTTGGAAGAGAGACCTTGCCCTGAGTTTGGAATCCTATGTGGATGGTGAACTGGCCGGCGGACTGTACGGTGTCTGTATGGGTAAATGCTTTTTCGGAGAAAGCATGTTCTCTGAAATGGAAAACGGTTCAAAGCTGGCACTCATAATGCTGGGAAGGCTTCTCCAGAAAAACAATTTTGTCATGATCGACTGTCAGTTCCATACCGATCACCTGGAGAGTATGGGAGGACAAAGGATCAGCTGGGACGAATACAAAAGTCTGTTAAAAGAAGGATTAAAAAAATGAGTAAGATCGAACTGATAAATGCGTCATGTGCGGACCAGACTGCCGATGCAGTGGTTAATGCGGCAAACGACGGCCTGTGGGCCGGCGGAGGGATATGCGGCGTGATCTTTAAGAAAGCCGGAATGAAAGAACTGACAGACGCCTGCAGTAAATACAAGACGCCGTTGAAAGACGGGGATGCGGTCATAACTCCTGCGTTTAATATGAAGAATGCAAAAGCGATAATTCATGCGGTGGGTCCGAATTTCGGATACACACCCGAAGCGTTTAAGGAGTTATTTAACGCTTATTATAATTCCATGAAGGTTTTGAAAAATAACGGATATCACAGTATTTCCTTTCCTCTGATAAGCTCCGGTATATTTGGCGGCAATCTCAGTAACCCCGCAGGAGAATCCGCAAAGCAGTGTCTACTGGCTTACAGGCAGTTTACGGAGGATTATCCTGAGTATGATATCGATGTGAAGCTTTGCGCGTTTACATCATCCGAGATGGAAGCTGCATCTGAAGAGTTTAAGAAACAATAACAGTTCTGACAGATCTGTAGCTGAGGGCACATACTCTCCGTCTATAAAAGAATAAAACATGCAGCCAGAAAAACCGCTGATGTGATCACATGAACACCAGCAAACATAAGTATGATCGCGGCCATTTCCCTCAAGAATGCATTTGGCCAGAAGTACCATTTGGTTCCGCTGCCGATCACCTGTGCATTCATCAGACCGGCTCTTCTTGCGAGCATCCCGCTCCTTAGCACATGGAAGTTTGTCGTCACGATCATAACCTTCGCATCATTCATCTGACCGTCTATCACCTTTTTTGAAAAGATTATGTTCTCTCTGGTATTCCTCGATTTCTTTTCCGGAAATACCTCATAATCTTCCGCACTGTGGCTAAGGAGATACATTTCCATGGCGGAACCTTCGCTCATCGGTTCATCACTGCCCTGCCCTCCTGACGGAACATATTTCACAGGCTTTCCTGTTCTGATCTCCTGCTCCCAGGCAAAGCGGATAGCTCTGTTCACCCTGGCTTTCAGAAGGGGACGGACCTTGCCCTTTTTACTTATGGAGCATCCCAGTATTATCACAAAATCCCTGTCATATACAGGCTGAACTCTCAAGACCGCATAACCTATAATACATATTGATAACACTGTGCATTCCGCATAACAGAGTAACAGTCTCAGGAAAACCATAAGCCTGCTTAAGATTTCCGGAGCCGTATTTAGCGTATTCCATAAACAATTGATGGCTATCAGATACGAAGCGCTGAATATCAGTCCCAGAAAATTACTTTTCCGGAATCCCTCTTTTTTCAGCAGAACTGCATTGCTTATACAAAGGAACAGACACAAAAAACATATGGGAATAAACAGGATCCTGGAAAACTGCCACAGGAAAGAAGCGGACATTTCCATTAATGATCTGCCTTCTGCAGCTGATGTACCGGAATATACAGACCGTCCGGTAATCAGGGCAATAAACAGAATGATCACACTGGTCATTGCAATATTCCTGTATGCAAACGGATTTTTCCTGAAAGATCTGAGTGAAAAATAAAACAACCCCAGGCAGGCTGCAATAAGGATTATGTTAAAAAGAATGTCAACCGGCATATGTCCTGCTAATTTCTATGAATTTCTCAAATATCTTCCTGTTGTTTTCATCTGTCCGGAATGAAAATTCAGGATGCCATTGAAAAGCCCATACAAAACGCTTTCCCGGCATTTCAACCGCTTCTGTCAGTCCGTCCTCTGAAACAGCCATGGTTTTAAGGCTCTCTGCTTTTTCCTTTATTGCCTGATGATGATAGCTGTTCACAGACAGAGACCCTTTATTCAGCAAACCGTACAGCCCGCTGTTTTCTACGATATTAACCTTATGAGCCGGTGTATCATAGGGAGGCTTCTGATGATGTTCCACCTCAGATGAGTACTGTGTGGGAAGATCCTGGTACAGTGTTCCTCCCAGATATGCATTTATGAACTGGATCCCTCTGCATATACCAAGAACCGGCATATCCTTTTCAAGGGCATATTTCAGCAGAGTACCTTCCATCTCGTCGCGTTCTCTGCTTGCAGCAGCACATTCCGGGATCGGCTCCTCTCCGTATACTGAAGGATGAACATCATGCCCCCCGGTAAAAAGAACCCCATGTACCGTGTCAAGAAGCTGTCTTATCGTTTCTTCATCTCCGGTCAGAGGCAGCATGACAGGTATTCCGCCTGCTTCCGTAATACCATCCATATATCCGGGAAGCATCCATAAACTGTCTTTATTTTCATCCACTAATGGTACTAACCCAATAACAGGTTTCATTTGATCTTTCTCCTTTTAAGATAAATTCCTCTTCCCCCATCTTCAGTTATTCAGATGACATTCTGATCAGCTTAAACAGAAGGGAAAAGAATATATCCCTGATCAGATGTCTTATCAGAAAAACTATGTGAATTCCAAGGCAAGCGCCTTCAATACCCTTAAAATAGAAATATCCTGCCACCGCTCCAAGCGGAAGAAAGATGATCCCCGACATAAACAAAAGGGTCCCGGTCATAAACTGGATTATAAAGGCAGCAAGGGAAATAACGGTTGCCAGATACAGTAGCTTATTTATCCCGAACACATAGCCTGCCACTCCCAGCAAGCCCATTACCATATAAAAGATATAAGACATATGAAGAAGCCCCGCAAACGCATTTCCTATGGCTTCCTCTGTTTTGTCAGAATCTATTCTGCGTCCCGGGTTTCTGCTGTTTTTTCCTATAATGCCCCCGCACTCGGGACAGATAAGGTCATCCTTTCCGGAAACTGCCAATGGCGCAAATTCGAAATCCTTTTTACAATTCTCACAATATCTCAGCATTCTTTTATTCCCCGGTCTTCAGGTTGTTCTCCACTCTTTCGAGATACTTTATCATTTCTTCTGCTTCCTTATCTGAAAACCCGTCAAATGACTGTTTTATCGCCTCATTAAACGCTCTTTCAACAGCCTCAAATACCGGTCTCGCTCCATCCTTTATATAGATGGCGTATGCCCGCTTGTCACTGTCAGGGCGTTTTCTCTCGATCAGGCCGCGCTTTTCCATATTTGACAAGACCGCTGATAGAGTGGCAGATTCGACATAACAGTTCTTAGCTATGTCCTTTTGCCGGCAACCTTCATGGGTTGCAATATAATACATTATCTTGGGCTGTCCTGTTTTCAGCCCAAATTCTTTTAGTTTGGTAAGTATGCTTTTCTTAAATGCCAAATGTGTGGCTAACAGCTGCTTCATGATCGCACCTCTTTGATACAATGCATTCTCAGATCACCCTGCCTGATTGTACTTATCGAATGATCTTCATACTGCCCGTCCCGGAATGACTATATTTTGATGTTTATGATAATAGAACAAAAGGTTTTATTATTCAACATCAACCCTTGCTGTTTTTGACTTGCGGTACGATTAATGTTAAAATAACAGTTAGATATCTAACTATTCAGGAGGAGTTGCCATGAATAAACAAAAAAAGGGAAAACTACTCATTAACGTCATTTCTATTGCTCTGGGTGCGATAATCGTTGTATCCGCTGTCATCACCATAATAGGATCTAATATCATACGTACAACATATAATGATCTTATTATCGAAGAATTAAAAGCCACCTGTGAACAGCTGGATACTGCCATATCCTCCCTCAATGATGAGGGTGACTGGTATCTGGAAGGTGATGTCCTCATGAAGGGAGACGGCATCATCATGGATGAAATAGAAGCCATGATAGACGGGCTGAACAAAGAAACCGGCATAGACTATACAGTATTCTACGGAGATACCCGTTACCTGACAACCATATATAAATCAGGCACAACAGAAAAGCTTGTCGGAACCAAAGCTTCCGATGCTGTTATATCCGCCACACTGAAAGGCGGACAGGAATACCATTCAACTGATTTAAAAATTGAAGGCATGCCTTACTTCGGATATTACTGCCCGTTATTTAATTCAGATGGTTCCGTTGTAGGAATGGTATTTACCGGAAGAGAGACAAGTGACGTCTCCAAAGCGGTTACCCGGAGCATATTAACCATGGCCGGCATTGCCGTATTCTCCGTTATACTTGCTGCCATTATAGGTATATGGATCGCCCTCAGAATTTCCAAACAGATGAACAGGATCGCCGAATTCATTAACACCCTCGCAGGAGGAAAACTCGGCAACGATATGGATCCTGCCATTCTTTCAAGGACCGATGAGCTCGGTGTTATTGCAGAAAGCGCGTTAAGCCTTGATGAAAAACTGTCCGAGATAGTGGGTAATATAGGACAGGCAGCAGGCAACGTATTGAAATCAAGCACAGAGCTTGCAGATACAGCGCAGCAGATGTCCGGAACCGCCGACGGAGTTTCGGAAGCCGTACAGGAAATGGCAAGAGGCGCCACGGATCAGGCTGACAGCGTACAGAAGTCTACAGAAAACATCGGAATGCTTTCAGACGCCATCCAGAATGTTTCTGATAATGCCGAGAATCTTGCAGGTAATGCGGCGCACATGAATGATGCTTCCATACAGAGTGCCGACGCCCTGAAGAAGCTCCAGGATAACATGAACCGCATGGAAGAGGCTGTAAAGGTAATATCCGATACAATGAAGGAGACCAATTCGGCCGTTACCAAGGTTAATGAGAAGGTTGACGGTATAACCGGCATTGCTTCACAGACCAATCTCCTTGCTCTTAATGCATCGATCGAAGCTGCCAGGGCAGGAGAACAGGGAAGAGGATTTGCGGTTGTTGCTGAGGAGATCGGTAAACTGGCTGCCGAGAGCGGCGGCACAGCAGGCGAGATCCGCGATGAAATGAGCCAGCTTCTCATACACGCCAATGATGCTACGGATAAAACCAACGAAATATCCGAGATAGGCCGGGAAGTAATATCTGTTCTCGCAGAGACAGTAGATATCATAAACGGTCTTATCGACAACGTATCCGGTACCGTAGACGGCGTTAATACCATCTCCGGACTCACAGAGGAATGTAACGCCAATAAGGAGCAGATCGTGGATGCCATGAGCTCCCTGTCTGCAATATCTGAAGAGAATGCTGCATCCACCGAAGAAACCAGCGCATCCATGCAGGAGCTGAATGCTACGGTGAATATGCTTGCCGGTTCTGCAGAAGATCTGAACCGTATTTCAAAACAGCTGGAAGAAGAGTTGAGTTTCTTTCAGTTATAACAGGGTATACAGCCTATCTCGGTATAGATCATGTCCTTCTTTCCGCGGTCTGATCTCATAAGGGATATGCTGTCCACCTTCATCCCCTCATCCGGCACATATATCTGAAAGGAGTCGGGATTTCCGGTAAAAGCTGCCTTGCGGAGAACGGTTATATGCGGAGAAAATCTCTTTTTATCAAAGGGAATCCCGTTATCCGCAAGGACATGCCGGATACGCTTAACGATATTCCCAAGCTCTCCGTTATCTTTTATCCCTGCCCAGTACAGGTCCCCAAAATTACCGAATCCGTCAAGTTCAATGTTAAACTCCTTGAAATCAATACCTTCAAGGGCATCCATCACAACCTCCGGGTTCTTATACTCACCTATAAAAACCAGCGTCAGATGAAAGTTTTCTTCTCTTGTATAGTTACCCTTCATACCGCAGTCCCTAAGGTCCTGCTGCAGATATGAAAGAGCCTTCTTTATCCTGTCCGGAAACCGGATCGCTATAAATACAAATCCAAAAAAACAGAAAAATAACATCATAAAGATTGTTTTACTTACAACGCTTATAAGTTTTATCCTGCTTATGGCGCTTTACTGCATGATGCTTCAGCATGACATCGCTTCCGATAAAGAACGCTACGGTTATATCGCAAAAAACGAAGCCGAGCATATAATCACAACGATCGACTGTGTAATGTCCAGGACAAATACACTGAAGACGATGGTTCAGCAGCATGACGGGGACACATCCTGGTTTGATAACGTTGCCGAAGATCTATATACTGCCGTACAGGATGAGACCGGTGTCTCCCTCAAAAATTTTGCAGTGGCACCTGATGGCGTTGTTTCTGATGTATATCCGCTAGAGGGAAATGAAAACCTGATCGGATTCGATTTTCTTGACACGACTCTTAAAGGAAATTTAGAAGCAAAAGAGGCCTATGAGAACGGCCTGAAGCAGGTCAATGATACTCTTGGTCATTCGGCCGGAGATGAACTGCTCTCCGGTGCGACAATATGTATGCAGAGCGGCTTTGGCCCCTACGGAAATGTATACCGGATCGGCGGCGATGAATTTGTAGCATTGATCAATGTAAACGAAGAAATGCTTGCCGGGATCTTGGAAAATGCGCAGCGCATCATGGATAACTGGAAAGGCCGGAACGTAGATAAGCTGTCTATTTCCATCGGATATGCCTCACATCACAGGTATCCGGATTTGTCTATTGATGCTCTGGGCAAAGCCGCAGACAAAATGATGTATGCGGTCAAAGAAGAGTATTATCAGCATCACGGTGGAAAAAGACGTTAACCGCCCGGCCTTCGTCTGCAGGTTCATCCCTGTCAGGGTTTTTCTACTGAAAATTCTACAGTTTCACCCTTAAAATACTCATCAAACAGTCTTGTGAGTTCTTTATCGTCCTCAGTTTTTTCCGAGCCGTAATAATATGTCGCGTTACCGTCAGTATCAAAGGTTTCCGATGCATTTTCAACCGTCACGAGCTTACCGTCCTTAACGGTTGTCTTATCAACGTAGTGGTGCCCACCGGTGAAAAGACAGCCATCCGCAATCATAAGAGGATATGCTGTTCCGCCGGATGACACATTTCCAAGATAAACGATCTCACCCTTATCATTGTACATAAATATTGAAGCATCAATGGCGCCCTTTACATTCTCGTCGGCATTATATGTTCCGCTGGATACAAGGAACACATCGGTATCTCCAAGCTTTATATTTGCGTAGCCCATACCTTTCTTGAAATCATCAAGCATTTTGGTAAAGGTTGCGTACTTTGACAGATCGACCTTGGAATAATCAATGGGAACGATTTCGGAAAAAGGTATGTAGTCGAGTTTTAAGAACGAGCTGTTTACCGCCTCATACCTTTCCCTGTAATCCTCCTCTGTCATTTTTTCCCAGGATGTATCATTGTCGTCATAGTTTACAAACCATGGTTCCTTCTCATCTGCATATGTATCGCATTTGATACTGTACTGGTGGAGCAGTTCCGATTCTCCGGGCATTATTTCATATACCATAATGGCTTCCGCCCCGGCTCCCTCAGACCTGACATTTGCAATTCCGCTGTATTCCAGAGCATAGTATCTGTTTCTTGCCGTTCCGCTTGCAACACTGGTCGGAGCCCCGTCCACCATCGTGTATATATCATATACAACGCTTGGCTCACTGCTGTCACCGATAATTCCGACAATCAGCTCATCTACTCCGTCACCGGAAATATCCTTGTATATATATCCGATCTCGTCAAGGGCTTTATCACCTTCTGTCTTGACAAGTGCATAGAATTCAGGGCTCATATTCTCTTCTTCATATTTATTTACATCCCAGCCTTCATTTATGGCGTCGATATATCTTGAAACCGTGTACGGATATAAATCCTCACCTTTTGTGCCTGCACCGTACATGAAATTACCATCGCCGACAGCTTTGGCGTTCTCTATGAACAGATCTGCAGAATTGTAGAGCTTTGAGTAATCATCCGGCATTTGATCCGATGCGGTATAGTCCCACTGAACATCAGACGGATACCCCTTGCATACATCATAGCGTTCCCCCTGGGACGTTGCCAGTTCCCCCACCTTTTTGTACATGCCTCCCGGCATTATATCTTTATCTTTATCTACAACAACGGAAAAGGCATGTCCGCCAAATCCGCTTTCATTACTTGCTTTATCATAAAAATCTATGGACTCGCCATCTACAACAGCCAGAAATTTCCCCTTGAACTCTTCGGGAACCGTGACCGTGATCAGATCCGTAGAAAGAACCATATCTTCTACATAGTTCGGCTGTTCCTCTGCTTCATCCGTCTGATCGACAGCTTCTGCTTCAGCTGCCGCTTCGCTTTCAACAGCTGTCTCAGCCACCTCTTTCTGCGCAGCTTCTGTTGCCTGCTGTTCCGGGGCCTGTGCTGTCTGCTGACTGCCGCATGCCGCGATACAGATCATTATTCCGAATAATATTATGATCACCTTTTTTTTCATATACTCACTCCTCCATTCTTTTAAGGAAAACGATCGAAAAGATATCTCGGATCAATGATAGACTTTTCCGAAGAAAAAGACAAGAACAGCAAAAAAGAGAGATCTGTTGAGACCTCCCTTATTCACGGTTTGTTTTAACAAAAATTGAAACCAGGCCTTTGGAAAACGGCATGCAGAACTCCGCCACGGGACCTACGAGAAAGACGCAGATAACTGTTCCGACACCAAATCTTCCTCCCAGCAAAAAACCGGTCAACAGGAACGCCGCATCTGTGATCATCCTGACGATCCCAAATCTTTTTCCTGATTTATCGCTGATCACCACAGCCACAAGATCATTCGGCCCGGTACCGGCTTCGGAACGTATGACGATTGACATACCAAGAGCAAGAATAACACATCCGAGGATCAAAACAATGATTTTCAGCGGCAGCGCCATCTGTCCGATGTTAAGGCCGGAGAGCAGCCAGGTAAAAAAGTCGATGATCGGACCTCCGCAGAACATACACACCACCGTTCCGGCTTTCACATAACTTCTGTCCACAATAAGAAGTACAATAATGATCAGAAAACATACCGTCATATGAACCGTGCCGTGCGTAGGGGATATGGATGCTGCATTGATGACAAGCAGCCTGAGCCCCTGTATGAGCACATTAAAAGGGTCAGCACCAAGATCTGCGAGCAGAAATAAAGTTACGCCAAGGTGCGCTATCACCAGTCCGAAAAACAAAATAATAAGCCGTATTGCTTTTTCCACGATTTTTCCGTTCATTTCCGTCCCCCGCATTTTCCCGAAATGAGTCTGCCTGTTATCAGGATTATACTCCCTGAAGTCAACTCCAAGTCAACTGTTTTTTACCCGGTTCTTGACAGACTGCAGCAATACGGATATAATACGGCTAATATTCGTTAGCCATTATCAACGGGGAGCAGTATATATACAGGATTTAGAATAAGGAAGGTGACCAAATATGGAAAACTGTATATGTGTACACGGCATCAGAAAACAGATATTACAGGCTGTTATTGCTGTTCTTTTCTTATGTCTGATAGTCCCTTTGTCATATCTGTCAGAGGTGGCAGAATACCAAAAGAGAGTAAAGGCCGCTACCATCAAGGATATTGATATTTCCGAAGTGCCGGACGGAGTTTATTTAGGGGAATATAATGTCGATTTTATTTACGCCAGGGTTGAGGCCACTGTTGAAGACGGAAGGATAACGGAACTGAGGCTCCTGGAGCACAGAAATGAACTCGGAGGCCCGGCAGAGGTAATAACGGATCGTATACTTGACGAACAGAAAATCGATGTAGATACGGTAACCGGGGCAACGAATTCAAGCATAGTGATCAAAAAAGCCGTTGA
>JAIKXV010000013.1 GCA_024683935.1 Lachnospiraceae bacterium
ATCTCATAAAGTCTCTCTGATAGAACCTTATGCCCCTCTTCAGTTAGGTGAAGAGAATCCACTTCTGAAGGGTAAATATCCTCTGCCGCATTATAGAAAATACAACCATATTTTTCTGCTACCTCACGGTAGTATTTGGGGAAGTTCTTTGATTCTTCTACTGCTTCCTCATAGAATGCCCCGTAGAACGGAGATGTTCTGATATTTCTGCCGAGCTCCGGAGGGGATACTAGAATGATCTTTGGGACATAGCCCTGCTTCTCTTCTGTAAAAGACCGGATGACTTCAACCAATACAGCCACTCCGTCAGCGATATCCTTCGCTGTAAGATGAAATGCGGCCTTCAGGTCATTGCTGCCAAGCATAAGTATTACGATATCCACAGGCTTATGTGAATTGAGACAGGGCTTCAGGTAATCGAGCCCGTTCTTCCAGCCGTCTACAGGATCATCGTGGATCGTAGTCCTGCCGTTACATCCTTCTTCTATAACATCATACTCATCACCAAGGAGCATCTTAAGCCTTCCGGGATAACGGATATCTCTGGGATATCGCATTCCGGTTTCGGGGATATAGCCGAATGTATTTGAATCACCGTAACATAAAACCGTCTTCACTTTTCTTTCACCTTGCTGATAACTCTTTCTAAGTCCGGGTATCACGCCCTTTAAGCCTTCAAGTCCTTCTTTGATCTCCTTCAGATTAAATTGTGGTTCTCATATTCTTTTTCGGCTTTACTCATCTCGGAAGCCGTAAATGCACAGAGCTTCACATCTAACTCATGATCTGGATAATCTGACATAAATTTCTTATATGCTCTTATGCACTGCTTTGTTGATTCTGCAACTGGATCAGGCAGATTGCCGCCAAATATGCCGGAACTGATAAGCGGGAAGGAAATGCTGTGGTATCCATTCTCCTTAAGCACCACAAGAGAATTGTAATATGCTTCAAAAAGCTCCTCAAACGCCGTGGGAGTCACCCCAAAATTCGGACCCACAGCATGTATTATAGCCTTTGCATTTTTAAGATTGAATGACGGTGTAATCACAGCACTGCCGTCCTTTAACGGGGTCTTATATTTGCTGCAGGCATCCGTCAGCTCCTTCATACCGGCCTTATCAAAGATCACTCCGCATATACCGCCGCCTGCCCACAACCTGCCGTTTGCGGCATTTACCACAACATCAACCGTCTGATCTGCGCAGGAAGCATTGATCAATTCAAACTTACTCATTTCTTTCCCTCCGGCATTCTTTATTATTACTTTAAGAATTAACTATGACCTGTCCTGTTCATAACCCAGGAAAAACCTTTTGCCATCCTCTTGTCAGGTTCCCTGAAATGATTCCCTTTATTCAACTCCAGTATGCATTCTGGATTTTTCTCTTTGTACAATTCCCGTAATTTCCGGATATTATCTCCTACCTTTGACATTACCGGATTTCTGGTTTTTTCCTCTCTGTCTCCAAGGCTGAGATAGATCCTGTCTGCGTGGATCGTGTGTTTTTCTGTATATTCCATGAATCCGGGAAACCATACTGACGGAGATACTGCCGCAACACCTTTGAATACATCGGTTCGGTAAGCTGCCCACAGAGAAAAAAGACCGGCAAGGGAATAGCCCCCTATGTAATATGTATTATCCCTGTCACCTGTCAACCTAAGGATTTCATTAAGCATATTCTCTGCACCATCTCCAAAATTATCATTTCCGAAAACGGCCGGGGCATTCCAGGGTGACAGATCATAATTCCAGTCATTCACCTTTACTGCTATCAGTTGAAAGGAGTCCACCGACATTTCCCTTAATGCCGCCACTTCGCCTTCCATTACTGCCATGTCATGGTCGTCCACCGGCTGGATAAGTACTGTGGGAGATTCCATATTTCCAAATTCATACGTTTTCATTTCTCACTTACCCTGTCTTTCAGCATCACCCGGCAGTTGAGCTTCCCTTTTTTGCTTAAATTCAGTTCTTCTGAAAAGTCAAATCTTCCATAGCCCCTTATGCTGACAACATCTCCGGCTTTTAGAGGTTTAGCATTCTCCGTGCATATCACCCCGTTTAAGTGCACATAGCCTGCCGGAAATAATTCCAGCATTCCTTGTCTTGACAAATCGAATACCTTTGCTGCAACCGCATCAATCCTTGGAGAGAATACCTGTACTATCTTCTCTTTCTTTTCCGGAAGAAAGCTGCTTTCAATCTCATCAGCAACACTTACCTTCACAGAAGTATGCTTCACTTTTGAAAGGTTTTCGATGATATAATCCGCCAGACTGTCCCTGCAGAAAACACAGGCTTCTTTCCCGGTTACAAGTATATCCCCCAGCATTTCCCGCTTGATCCCAAGGTTCATAAGAGCTCCGAGAAAATCCCTGTGATTAAGATCATCTGCAAACTTTTCTCTAACCGGTCGGACTGACAATACCGAGATTGGAAAATCCTGTTCATATCCAAGATTTTCCTTATTCCCGAACTTTATCATTCTGCGTTCCGCTCCTTCATATCCCCCATAAACAGATGGAAAAGCAAATGCCAGTTCCTTTTCATGTTCATAAAACTCAGTTATTTCCCCTATTGTGAGGAAATTCGTGAACGTGTACTGTCTGTTCTGATAGCTTCTGTCCGCAAGATCCTTAAGTCTGTTGATGATTTCATCCATAATAAATGTTATGACCGTTAGCAAATTACACTTGATCCAGTTCCCCGCACTTTAATCTGTTATTATATCTTTGCTTCCTTCTTAAATGCACACTTCCGATATAATTGCATAAAATCATTAACCACTATGGTCTATATCATGATTCCATTCCTCCAACGTGATGTTATAAGTAGGCGAAATCTTCATAAATATTTCTTTCAAACGGGCAGAGATAGCATCATCTATAACTTTGTTACGATACTTTACACACATGATCAGGTGGTAGTGCAGCATGAATACTGAATGATTATTTGTATCTAATTGCATTGTATATATAGCCTTTCTATCCAGCACGACTGATATATGATATAGATTATAATGCTGCAAGATACAAAAGTCAAGAAAACGCCGTGTTTATCGCAATTCATCCCCCACCTATAGAGGTGGGGGATTTCTTGCTCACGGCGTGTTAAATACTCTTTTTTCATAGCATCACTATACCAAAAGCAAACTGTCCAGTCAACGATTAGTGGTCTAAATATATAATTTTTATATACATTTAGACACTTATTAAATCCGAAACCCTCATCATAAGTTAAACTGGAAGATAATCCAGGCAGACCTTTGAACCTATAGCTGTAGAATGCTTCGATCTAAGGGTCTTATATGCCTTTTCAAGCTTTTCACCACCTGCCGAACTCTGTACCCGGAATCTTTCTTCCGCCCTCTCAAATTCCTCCATATCGCCCCTGTGGCTGATATCCATAAGATCCGTCTGTCTCCTCATAGGTACACGGATGTATCTCTCCATCATCAAAGCTTAAGATCTCCGCCCCCGGTATTCCAAGCAGGATCGGCGAGTGCGTAACGATGATAAACTGTGACACATTATTGGCGCATCTGACGATCTCAAGAAGCAAGGTGAGCTGTCTCTCCTGAGAAAGCGCTGCTTCCGGCTCGTCCAGAAGATATATGCCATTCCCTTTGAAATTTTTCTGTGCCATTGCCAGGAAGCTCTCGCCATGAGATTTCTCATGGAAGTGCTGGGGACGACCGCCGTATTTGCTATATTCATCCTCGGCTGTTGCCACATTGTAAAAGCTCTCTGCTCGGAGGAAATACCCCCATCCCGGCTTGTGTATCCCTTTTATCAGACGAATCGCCTCAAGCAGAGTAGACTTTCCACTGCCGTTCTCTCCCACAAAGAAAGTTATGGGTCTGTGGAACATAAGACTGCTTTCACATACAATCCGGTCACTTAAGTCCGTTTGCGATAACAACATTGATCGGCTCGATCTCTATCTTCTCCCATACTTCTCCTTCACTTAATTTATTAATCTTCTCCCACCAGATGCACCGTACGGTACTCATGTCCTGTGGCCGGAAGAAATTTCTCTATCACATCCTTAGTCTTCATCTTAAGGCTCGATGTGCACACGCAAGGATGACAGCCAAGATCCTCACCCTTCAGTACATCCTCATCTATCAGAAGCTGTACCGCCTGTTTTTTGTCATTCATCAATCCCATGATGCTGACTGCTCCCGGTTCTATATCCAGATATTTCAGCATATCCTCCGGATCAGCAAATGACAGTCTTGCCGATCCTATCTGTGAGGACAGCTCCTTAGTCTTGAATTTTTTATCGCCGGGCATCATGAGCAGATAGAAATTCGTCTTCTGCCTGTTGCAAAGGAAAAGGTTCTTACAGATCAGCACCCCCAGCACCGCATCGATCTCATTACAGGCTTCCATGTTGTTGGCAGGTTCGTGATCAGTCCTCAGATATTCAATACCCAATTTATCAAGGAAATCATATGTCCTTGTCTCCCTTGGCAGCCTGCCTTCTATATCCTCCGGTCTCCCGTTATACAGTTCCATTCTCTTCCCATCCTTTACACACATCACACCAACCGACAGCATCCGATGCCTGTTCCAATTCGTCAGGAGTCAGCTTCACCGAGGTATATTCATTACCGCCTGCGGGGTGGACATATTCAAACCTTTTCATAGACACATCCAGCCAGATGGGTATGCTTTTATCTACTCCAAAAGGACATACTCCACCGGGAGCAAATCCGATCAGCTCCTCCACGTGATCTCTTGGAACCATGCTCGGCTTTGTATGGAACAAAGCCTTGAATTTGGAACTGTTCACACGACCATCGCCCGCCATTACTACCACTACAGGCTTGTCATCCACGACAAAGGATAAGGTCTTAGCGATCTCCGCCTCCGTGCACCCTATCTGCCCAGCAGCATGTTCCACTGTATCTATCGTCTCTGAATGCTCCGTGAGCCGATCCTCAAAGCCCTTGCTCTTAAGCCATTCATAAACATTATCATTTATCATAGGTCAATACCCACCTTATTTCTTATTCAATGCCTCACTCAGACTGTTCGTGATCCCTCTCGGTCCACGGATAGCATATATCCCATACTCGTCCTTCAGAACATCGAAGGTGAACTTATCCGGCTTATACCGCTTCCGCAGCTTTATCTTCATCAAAGCCTTGATCGTCAGATTCTCATCCTGATAACTATATGGAATATCTGTCTCCGTCACCTTGCACTTATACAAAATCGCAGATACCGGCGATCCGACATACATAAATACGGTATCTCCTACCTTAATCCCGCTTCCCTGCTTCCAGTCGATCTCATCTGTATCATCAAAAGCATGAATGATATCATAATACTTGGGATTTGACGGTATGATCCATTCCTTCGGAGGACGTACCTTCTGTTTTTTCTTTGCAGATGCTGTAGCCAGGAAGCTTGCATCTATAAGGTCAAAGACCTGTTCCTGCCTTACCGATCCGTCCAAAAACACAGTGATCCATTGCTGTTTATTCATGTGATAAGCAGGGATGATCCCGTGTTGCTGAATCAGCATATCCTTGTAAAACAGATCATCAGCTTTCAGATTGATGACCGGGATATCGTCCGCATTATCCAGACCCAGCTTATCTCCGCTCACTTCCATGACAAGAGCAAACCACTTATTGTTATCGCCGTGTCTGAAAACAGCATTATCAGGATACCTCTTCCAGGGATACTCAGGTGAGACCTTATATTTCTTTTTGATATATGCAAAAACAGCGTCTTTCATACTCACATTCCAAATTCGGCACAGAGCTTATCAAAACGAGCCTGTTCCTTTTCCTTTAGTGGC
>JAIKXV010000027.1 GCA_024683935.1 Lachnospiraceae bacterium
TCCCTACATATTCCTGTTCGTTTTGAATTTCAGGGAATCGCGGTTGGCTTTCTTTATAAAGTCCTCGTACGCTATCCTGAAAAGCCTTATAAAGACTGCTGAGGGCAGTTTTTTATACAGGATCTTCTCTAATCTCAGCACGATCCCGTTGTCTGCCGGCTGCTTCACATAGTCATTCCACGGAGATATGGCTATATATTTATCGAACAGATCGTTATCGGGATGCACGTTATTCTTGTGCCAGGGGAACTCGCCCACAAAACGGAAAAAGTGATAGATAACCGGGCTCGTAAGGGCCGATCTCATTTCTTCCGGCGAGTAAAAACCTTTTCCGCCAAAGGTACGGAAGTAGGATCTTAAGGAAAACGCCAGATATACGGGCTGTATATTGTACCTCGGGCTGAGCTTCATTATCTCACCCTTCAATACCACATTGATAAGATCCTGATCCGGAGACGGATACCAGGCACGGACGTTTTTCACATGATCCGCTATCCTCTCGGAACAGCGCATGCTTCTCCACCTTTTCATATCGAAAAGGATCACTCCGGAATTATAATAAAAGTCCGCCATATCAAAATTCAGACGCTTTTTATGCTTGCGGACAAGGGAATCCATACACATGGCTATGGGATGGCCGCCCATGTCTATCTCCAGCAGGGGATCCAGCTTTCCTGTAACAATGGTGTCCGCATCCAGATAAAGCAGCCTGTCTATATCCTCATTTAATATGAAAGACAGAAAGAGCCGCATATTAGCGGCGTAGGAACCCCTGTAGCTTGGCATATGCATTTCCTTCATAAGGGCAATGAGATTCTCTGTCCTTACAAAATTGAGCTGTCTTCCGTACTGGGCTGACAGGGTTCTGAGCCTCTGGCTGGAAAAATCCGAAAGATCCTCTCCGAGGATAAAGATATGTATCCTGTCGAGGTGCTTATTATTTTCCAGAAGGCTGGTAATGCTGGCGCCTGCATAGGGGGCGTATTTTTCGTTAAACTGGTAAAGAACGTTAAGAGTCATTATCCGTCTGTCCCGTTTCTTCATCTTCAGGTGTTTCAACGTCAAAATTCAGCCGTTTTTCCTCCACCACCAGAGGCCGGTGCATGATACGCGTATTGATGTTCAGTATGTATTCTCCCATGAACCCGATAAAGAAAAGCTGCAGGGATCCGATAAGGAACACTCCTATCAGCATGGGAGCGTACCCTGCGGAAAAGCTGTACCAGTGAGTCAGCTTCATGACAGTATAGTATATTGCGATAACAAAACTCACCAGCCCTGCGAAGAATCCGAAAAAGGTGGCAAGTCTCAGTCCCACCTTGGTATATGAGGTAATGGAAAGCATGGCAGCGTCATAGAGCTTGTAGAAATTATTGCTGGTCTGACCTGCCCGGCGCTTGGGCTGAACGAAAGGTATTTCCTTTCTCTTAAAATTGTATTCCGCAACTATGCCCCGGAGGAAGGGTATGGGGTCATCCAGCTTCCTTAAGAGGCTTATGAACGAACTGTCATAGAGACCTGTACCGGTGAAATTCTCTATCATCTTCACATCGGACATATTCCGTATGATCCTGTAATAGAGCGTGCGGAGAAAATAGATAAAACCGTTTTCCTTGCTTCCGGTCTTTATCGCACTCACTATCTTGTATCCGTTCTCCCACTCCCGGACAAACTGCGGTATCAGCTCCGGAGGATCCTGAAAATCGCAGGCCATGGAAATGGTACAGTCGCCGCTTGTCTGGCACATGCCGTAAAAGGGCGAATTGAACTGGCCGAAATTGGTTACATTAAAGATTGCTTTTATCTTCTTATTTCCGGCGCATATCCTTGTCAGCTCATCTCTGGTGCCGTCAGTAGAGAAATTGTCAATAAAAAGGAGCTCATAATCATATTCCTGAAGCTCCGTCGTCATTATCTCAACTATACGGTCACTGATCGGCCCTACATTTTCCACTTCGTTATAGCAGGGGATCATTATACTGATGACTTTTTTTCTGTTTTTGCTGCTTTCAGAACTCATGTATTATATCTTCTGTGCTTCCTTCCTGACTGCTTCATATTCTTTCTTCGGAAGGAAGGGGAACATATCATCAAGGGGCGCAGATACTATTGTCCCGTCCTTCATTACTTTTGAGGAAGTCTTCGGTTCAAAATCCTGCTGCCAGTCCAAAAGAGCTTCAATGATCACAGGACCTTCCGTATCAAACGCATTTTTAAGCCTGCTGTCCGCGGTCTTCAGCGAATCGATCTTAACATATGAAAGACCGAAAGCAGAAGCTATCTTCTTCAGATCCGGGAAGGATACTCCGCTGTTCTTATCTATGCCCACGTGCTCCCTGCCGGAGAAAAGGTTTTTCTGTGTCTGTCTTATGGAATGGTATCCGTTATTATTCAGTATGATTATCTTAATATCAAATCCGTTATGCACGATGGTCTGCAGCTCCTGCATATTCATCATAAAGGAACCGTCGCCGTCGATACAGATTATCCGCTTCCCGCTGCCGGATGCCGCAGCTCCGAGCGCGGCCGGGAGTGCAAATCCCATTTCCGCAGATCCGGAATTCGTGAATACCCGCATGCCTTTTTTCAGCTTCAGAGTCTGGAAAACCTGCACACAGGCAGCTCCGTTTCCGCAGATCACCGCATCGGAAGCCTCCAGGTTTTCCGAAACCCGGTCCAAAAATGCATAAGGATTCATCGGCTTCACTTTTTCATAATACTCAGGAATGACCGTAGGATAACGCTTCATCAGGTTTTTACACCATTTAAGCCACTCGGTATGATCGCCGATCTCATCCACTGCCGCATGGGCGAGCTCCGCACACACATCCTTTACATCCGCATGAATCGGCATGTCTATCTTTACGGTTGGTTTACATAATTCATTTTCATCAATGTCCACCTGGATCTTATAGGCATTTTCAGCGAACTGGTGCTTATTGTAGCTGATATTCCTGATATTCATCCTGCAGCCTAAGACTATTAAGAGATCCGCAGCCTGAACGATAAAGTTGGCAGCCCTCTGCCCCACCGTTCCGGGAATACCCACATAGTACGGATTATTATCCCATAGAAGATCCTGGGCATTCCAGCAGGTAAGTACGGGAACCCTTAAAGCACTGGTGGTCTCGATGAATTCCTTATATGCTTCACCTAGTCTTATCCCCTCCCCGGCGAGTATCACCGGACGTCTCGAATCTTCAAGCTTTTCCAGTATCTTATCTGCGTCGGATTTATCAAAAACCGGCTGCTCCTTTATTTCCGTATTCTTCTTTTCAAAGCCCGTAAGCTGGTCAGTATCTACCACGGCTCCCTGGATATCGAGGGGCACATCTATCCATACAGGGCCTCTCCTCCCGTGGGTAGCGAGATACCAGGCCTTTTCCAGCTGATACCTTATCTCATTGGGATTGGTGATCATTACCGCAAACTTTGTTATGGGCTCAACCACACTGACTATGTCGCATTCCTGATCACCGAGCTGCCTTAAGGGAGTACCGGTATACCTGATGGTGGTCTCTCTCTTTACCTGTCCCGAAACGACAAACATGGGAACAGAATCCACAAAACAGTCAAAAACTCCGGTTATGGCATTTGTGCCGCCCGGACCGCTGGTCACGCAAACAGCCGCCACCTTTCCGGTAAGCCTTGTATATCCTTCCGCCGCAATGGCTGATCCCTGTTCATGATGGTTATATACACAGTGCAGCTTCTCATGATGCCCGAAAGCATCATTTAAGTGCATGGCACCGCCGCCGGTCACGGTAAAGACCGTGTCCACCTTATGATTAACCAGAAAATCTGCTATGTATTCGGAGATTTTTATCTTCATGCTTACAGTATTCCGTATAAATCCTTATTTCGGAAAGGCTCTTATCTTCACTCAGAATGACAATTAATGACTGCGTTTCTTTCCATAACAAAATAATACCATAAAGAGCATTATTATTCCAAGTATGCCCATAATTACACCTGTTCTGAAATACGGCGTTTCGTATTTCAGTATTATTTCATGTTCTCCGGCTGCAACAGGAAGCGCCATATACATAAGATCAGCTCTGTATATATCCGCCTCGTTTCCGTCAACAAAGGCTTTCCATCCGATACTGTACGGAACCGAAAGCATGAGGAGCTTATTCTTATCAACGGCTATCCTCCCCCTGATCTCATCCTGAATAACCTCAATATCTGTCATGGGATCTTCTCCCAGTTTACTGATCTTGTCCGTGATGACCGGGACAGCCTGGCTGCGGATCCCGATGGCATCAAAGGAATATACCCCGGGCTGCTTAAATGTAATGGTAAGACTCTGATCGCCGCCTTCTGCTTCTCCCAGGTCTATCAGAAAATCATGCCGTCCGCAGTACAGATCATTTGAAGGACTGTACAGCTCGATTATCTGCTCATGGTCATTATGGACTATCATCATACCGGTTGCGGAAGGTCTGGCATCCGTAGTGCTTTTATCCCTTACAATGGCCTGCTCATAGGGAGTAAGAGTTCCCCAGGCGCTGTCAGTATACATTTCTCTTTCCTTATATCCGTTAAACCAGAGATTCTTGAAGTAAAAACAGGTTTCCGAATCCGGACTTCCCGTAAAATGAACCGTTACACTGGCATTTCTCCTTACCGTAAAGGAATTAGAGGTGATATCCATATCCCCGCTTCCTTCAATACCTGTAATGACATCGGCGGATTCGTCTGTGAAACCGGTTTCCGGGATTCCTGCATCCTTTATTGATCCGATATCTTTATCTTCTATAACCGCACCGGTAATAAGCGCATTCCGCCGTCCGGTGATCTCAGCCGCGTCAAATTCTGACCTTGGAATGTATTCGTCAACAGCAAATCCGAGAGGGAGCGCATTTTCATTTACAAATATCTCTGCCTCTCCCGAAGCTGTTTCAGCCTCTGAAATCGGTCTGAAACCATGCGGCACTTTCCAGGTACTGTCTTTACCCGCAATATAATATTTCACATTTGCCAGAGTCTCAGGTCCGGTTCCCGAGCCGGCGCCCTCATAATCGAATTCATTCTTGCAGTTCAGATACATCCCGTTAATATAATCCGATATATATGAACTCGTCAGGGAAAAATAATACTGGGTACCCTTCAGCCCGTTCTGTATTGAGCTGTTGAGGATACGTTCCACTCCTGCGATCTCAGTCCTGAAAAAAGAATCATCTCCGGCATCTGCGATAATACCGGTGATACTGTCATCCAGAAGATCCATGTTGGATTTCCGAAAATCATAGTATTCATCCAGCGAATCGTTTTCCGCCGTAGAATATTCATACCATCCGTTGAAAAACAGCGAGATCAGCGCCACTCCAAGAATGACCGGCTTGAAGAGCCCCCTCGGCGTATCCTCCCGCATAAGGATCATCATTGTAACCAGCAGCAAAACCATTGACAGCAGGGATTCCTCGCTTCGCACAAAGAAAAAGGCTGTTCCAAAACAGATCAGCACGATAACGATCCTCAAAAGCCTGCTCTTCTTCCCCGCATCAAATTTTTCAAGCCTGCTTAAAACAGCAGCTGTGACCATGGCGGTGCACAGAGCATATGCAAAGATCCAGCGGTTCACCACATAAGCAAATCCATTCAGCATAAAACCACAGAAGGGGATCATTGCAAACAGGGTAAGTACCGCAAAACGTAATCTGAGTCTTTTCAGTTCCTTATCCCCAAAATCATCTGTTAGCAGTATAAGCACGGAAAAGGCACCTATAACCGTATATCCCAGCAGCGTCCAGTTTGTTGCCCTTCTGGTTATCATGAAATCAGCGATAAGCATCGGGTAGTGTTTGAAGGAATATAAGAGATTGACGGTCTTCTCAGCCGCCAGTCTTTTGGATGACAGGAGAACATTTAAGACCGGTAGCAGTATAAAAGCAGACAGCAAAAAGGAATTGATACCGTAAAGCAGGAATTCACAGAACCTCTTAAAAAGATCAGCGGCATAGGTCTTTATACTCTGCCTTTCCCCGTATCTGTCCTGTTCTTCGCAGATAAACAGGTGAATGATATAAAATACAGCCAGCAGCACTTCCATATACAGGAAATAGAAATTTGCCGCCGCCGCTGCCGCCACCGAAATGATAAAGATAAGAGGGGACTTTTTCTTAAATATCCTGTCCACTCCGTATATTATCCAGGGAAAATAACAAACGGGCACCATGAATATACCGTGCATCAGCCCGAGAACCAGACTGAAGGCTGAAAAGCAGTAGATCACGGATCCTATCAGCGTATAAAAACGGCTGTTACCCCTTTCCAGGGAAATAAATGAGAACCCGAGTCCGCCTATGTAAGCCCTGAGAAAAAAGAGGAAGGCATAAAAGAATTCCATCAGGGAAACAGGCACAATAACTGACAATAATGTAAGTGGATCCCCTATGGCATAGTAATGAAGGGTCGTAATGATATCCGATCCGTAGCCGATGGAAAAATCCCACATAGGGAGTACAAATCTGTGTTCACTTATCAGGGTATGAAGGATATTCTTCAGATACTTCGCATAATACAGCAGCCCGTTATAATGCTGCTTTATTCCGTCCTGCTCCCAGATAAAGCTCTTATGAAAAGCCGGAAAATACCAGAACATAAGCACTGCGGCAAAGCAGAAAAAGACAGTGTAAGCAACGAAATATGAATATTTTTTAGCTTTGAAATTATTGTAAAGGGAATAGATCCTGCTCATGACCTGTTTTCATTATACCTGGTTATTATATGATATACCTCTTCCGGCGTATCAGCCGTACCGATATTCGGATATGCATCCACATCTTTTCTGCTCTTGAAACCATAGCCGTATGTCACGCCTATAAATAAACTGCCTGCCTTTTCGGCCCCTATGGAATCGAAATCCGTATCTCCCACCAGCACCGCTTCGCTCTCATCGATCGAGAGATGCTCGCAGCTCATACGGATAGTATCATGCTTCTTGATATTATCCAGGGCATCGGTGCCGACTATGCTGCTGAAAAGACCGCTCATCTCATACTTTTTAACTATCCGCTCCGCCATATCCTGTTTTTTCAGGGTGCATACCCCCAGGATAAGTCCGTCGGCCTTCAGCCTGTCTAAGGTTGAGAAAAGCCCTTCATAGGGATCGCAGAGCTCCACATATCCCTTTTCCCTGTATATCTTTCTGAACAGGTTTGCGGTTTCCACAGCCTCCTCTTCGGGAAGTCCGCAGACATCCCTGAAGCTGTACTGTATCGGCGGTCCTATGAAATTATCTATGACACCCGGCTCCAATGCGGGGAGCTTTTTTATTTTTAGAGTCTCTCCGACTGCAACATCTATTCCGGGCTTTGTATCAAAAAGTGTCCCGTCCATATCCCAGAACACGGCTTTTATAGGTTTACATAATTTATTATTGGTTGACATAATTATATCTCGATGGAGTTATGAATTCTATATTCATATCATCACTTAAGTCTTTTATCACCTTCGCTGTATATGAATTCAGCCTTATGGCGTAGTCTGCCGCAAATTCATATTCCATGGCGGGCTCGGAATAATTCTTTCCCCTTTCCGTAACGTATCCGTCAAAACCTGCCAGAGCAACCTTTTTCACTCCGGTCTTATGAAGCAGCCTTAGACACATGGGAAGGGAATTGTCAGGTATTTCAAATGACTCGTCAATCAGGGAAGAATAATCCAGATCATAATCGAAGTCCTCCCTTACTGCCGTCAGATTGCTGGTGGCTATGACCGGTATCCGGGTCGCCCCTTCCTTCTTTTCAAGCTTTGAAGAGAGCTGCATATATCTCTTCGTATTGCTTAAGAAGAGCATATCCGGCTGATACCCCTCCGGAAGGAAATTGATCGTAAGAACCAGGGGATCATTCTGCACGATGTAGTCATCTATATCCTTCTTCTTTTCCTTGAGAGTGGGTGCGGGACCCAGTACAAGGACGCTGTCATTCGCCGAGAAAACGTTTTTCAGCCTTTCGACATCCTCTTCATCATTTATATTGTTCTTCTGATAGTCCACATAGAGCTTTTCGATATAAGCCTTATCAAAACTTAAGCTCTTTTCCTTCTCTATCTTTGACAGGATGTCATCTATCTGTTTTACGGAAAGTGTCTTTTTTCGAAGAAGATGCTGGGCGTATTTAGGATGGCAGTCATTGCTTGCGCAAAGGAAATACTGCATCTGATAACCCCAGGGCGAACTCTCGTATATCTTCATTATACCGGTGTCTATCATCTCCAGGATCTGGCTCGTGTGATAGCGCTTGCCCCGGTTCTCATTCATATAAGCGGTCAGCAGCTCCAGAGGACAGTTTCCGGCGGATTTTCCCATTCCATAGGCAGATCCGTCTATGATGATATCCCTTTCCGTAGCGGCTTCCATCAGCGCAACAGAATTGGAAAACGCCAGCTGGAAATTATTATGGGCGTGATAGCCGATCTTTATTCCCTTATTCAATTCCCCGTCGATAAGGTCAAATATGTGAAGGAGATGGCTCCTGTCCAGAAGTCCGTAGGTGTCGACTATATACATCGCAAAGGGATCCAGCTTGTTGATCTCGCTTACCAGTTCCCTCATTTCATCATCATCATATCCGGTAACGGAAACCGGCTGGGCTCCCACCAGGTAACCCTTTTCCTTCAGCTGCCTGCAGAAATCAAGGGCCTCAAAACGGGTCTTTTTCTTTATCATGACCCGGATACCGTCTATTTCGGAATCAGCGGCATCCTTTATCCGCGATATATCGCAGGTACCGTAATCTATCATCGCAAAGATCTTTGAACTCCCATGATCCAGGCCCTTAATGATGGAATCCATACCTTCCGAATCCGGGGTAATCGTGCGGTCCGGATCGAATTCTTCGCGCTCGTCGATAAAACCTGCCTCGATATAATCTATCCCGGCAGAAACCGATCTCTCAAAAAGATTGGCGATATCGCCGCGTCCGAAGCGCCATTCATTTATAAAACCGCCGTCCCTTAAGGTACAGTCTAAAAGAAAGATATTTTTCATCGGCTATTATCCACCGCCTGTCTGATAACCCTTATCATCCTGTCAATCCGCTTTTCATCCATACCCGGATAGAGTCCTGTCCAAAAGGTATCCCTCATTATCCGGTCAGTATTCTTCAGCTCTCCGACAACCCTGTACCGGGAATCATCTCCCCTGATCTCGTCGAAACAGGGGTGCTTTATGATGTTGCCGGAAAAGAGCATTCTGGTCTGAACCTTGTTGTCTTCTATGTACTTTACTATGTCATTTCTGGAAAAGCCCTCTCGAACGGTTAACATAAATCCGAACCAGGATGGCTTTGAATTCTTTTCCGCTTCGGGAAGGATGAAAACCTCGTCCAGATCCTTCAGACCCTGATAAAGTCTGTCAAAATTCTCCCTTCTTTTTTTCACAAAGCCGGGAAATTTCTTCAGCTGGGCACAGCCCACGGCAGCCTGCATATCCGTGGCCTTCAGGTTATATCCGAAGTGGGAATACACATATTTATGGTCGTATCCCTCGGGAAGCTGGCCGTACTGTCCGTCATAGCGGTGTCCGCAGGAATTGTCCACACCTGAAGGGCAGCTGCAGTCCCGTCCCCAGTCCCT
>JAIKXV010000083.1 GCA_024683935.1 Lachnospiraceae bacterium
TGTTATGCAAAAACCCCAATCCTAAATCCTCCTGAATTTATGCTCCTTATCTTTTTCCCGTAACGGCCGGACACGTCCCTGCTCCTTTATTTTTTCCCGAGTATTATAGCCACAGTGACCTTTATCATGTAACAGACTGCGGACTTTAAGCTTATGGAGGAGACACCGCCGGCCCTCTGCCGCATCCTTACCGGAACCTCAACCAGCCTTCCGCCCTGATCAAGGACTCTTACTATGCTTTCGGGCTCGGGATAATCCCGGGGATAGTCCTTTGAGAAATCTTCCATAAGCCTTCTTCCAGTCATTCTAAAGCCCGAGGTGGGGTCTGTGACTGTATGTCCCGTAAGTAGCCTTATAAGAAGAGAAAAATACCTTATGCCAAGCCTTCGCAGTCTCGTGGATTTATAACCTGCATCCTCAAGGAAGCGGGAGCCGATGACAAGATCTGCATTCTCTGATACAAGAGCCTCGTACATGGCATTTATATAGAAGGGATCATGCTGGCCGTCCCCATCAACCTGGACTGCTATATCATAGCCGTTACCTGCGTCATACCGGTAACCTGTCTGCATGGCGCCGCCTATGCCGAGATTGACTGAAAGATCTATGACTCTTATGCCGTTTGCCAGACAGAGAGCGGTCGTTGAATCCGTAGAACAGTCATTTATTACAACTATATCATATTCCGGCGCATTTTCCCTTATCTCATTACAAACCCGTACGATAGTCTGCTCCTCGTTGTATGCGGGTATTATAACAAGCTTTTTTATATTACCGTTACTGTCGGTCTTTATCAAATCCTTCGTTACCATTTTATATCGACCCCGAAGCGGTATATCATTGTGCGATATACTATGAGGAAAATGTTTATCAGCCGGAGGCGGTATATGCTGTGAACAATATACAGTTTGAGGTTTGCACCTCTGTGCCCTATCACATACGAAAGCCTTATGTAGGGGTTTCTTTCCCAGAGCGGAAATGATTTATTAAGAACAGCCCTGTTTTCAGAAAGAGCCGCATGGTCGATCTGCCTGTTTAAGGACTGTCTGTGCATGAGGGACACCCCGAGATGGAGAAAGGCCTCGGCATCAAGATACGGGAGCAGTTTCGGATCCCTGTGCCTGTAAATGTCCCTAAGCTCCTTCATGGAAGCGTATACCCCCGGAACGTACTCGGGCTTCAGGGATGAACTGATTGAATCCTTTCTTACTGTATAGTGTACGAGTGGATCTTTTACAAAGGCAAATCTGCGGGAGTTAATGTAGATAAGATTGGCAAATATCATGTCGTCAAGGATCTTCGGGACGAGGTTTGAGTCACCCATGTCCTTAAGGAGGCCTGCACGGAAGATCTTGTTCCAGAGCGCGGTATTGACCTCCAGCAAAAGCCCGGGATCCTTCTTAAAATCGAAGGTTCCGGCTCGAAAATGCCTCATCTCTATGGAATATACCCTGCCCGTTTTCTCATCCTTCCTGCAAAAGCCGCAGCAGGTGATATCTGCGTCATTTTCTTTAGCAGCCCTGTATAGTTTTTCCGCAAAATCCTTTTCCACATAATCGTCAGGATCCGCAAAACCTATATACTCTCCGGAAGCGGCGGCTATCCCGTCCTTTCTGGCTTTCCATACCCCCTCGTTTTTTTGTCGATCAAAACAAAGCTTTCCCCGTGCCTGCTCCTGTATTCCCTGAGGATTTCAAGGCACCCGTCGGGGGAGCCGTCGTTTATACAGACGAGCTCAATACCCTCAAGGGTCTGGGAAAGGAGCGCGTCGAGACACCGTCTGAGATATTTTTCAACCTTATAGCAGGGTACAATGATGCTCAGCCTGAAGCTGTGTTTCCGGCTTTCGGACATGGTTCTTTTCTTTCTTGCGGTATAACCCCTTTATCAGCTGTAATATACTACAGTTATGTTAAAGCGCGGTGAACAGGCATATCAGAACGCTGTAAAGGCTGTATTGTTCAAATACGTTATACCGGTTTACGGGATTTCTTTATAACATCATAGCTTTTTGCATTAATAGTTGCAATTCCTTTTTCAGAAGATACGGAGCCGCCTTTGCCTGTTCTATCAATACCGCACAGGTGATATAATACACTTGTAAAAATCTGCGTAATGTAAAGGTATTAAGCTGCTATGAACACCCCGAAAGTTGCAGTTCTTCTGTGTGCTTATAATGGTTCCGCTTATATAAAAGAGCAGGTCGACAGCATCCTGGGACAGACCTGGTCCAACCTCCATCTGTATATACAGGATGATTGTTCAACGGATAATACTCGTGAAATACTGATGGAATACTCCGCTCATCCTGAAGTCACTCTTATTTCAGGCGATTGTCATCTGGGCTATCCGATGTGTTTTTATGATCTATTATCCGGGGTAACGGATGCGGATTATTATGCTTTCAGCGATCAGGACGACGTCTGGCTTCCGGACAAGATACTTCGATCCGTAAAGCTGCTTCGGAAATGTAATCCGAAAAAGCCTGCCCTGTATTATGCTAATTATTACATTTGTGACAAGAATCTTAATACCCTGCATTCGGTAAGAGGGCCTTCCCGAAAGCCTGATTTTCCTTACTCGCTCTATTCATCGTCTTTGGGGCTGGGATTTACCTATGTTCTTAATGAAAAAGCGCGAAAACTCGTTACAGGGTATCAGCCGAAAAAGATTCTGACTAAGGACTGGTGGATCGGTATGTGCTGCACTGCTTTTGGCAGCGCCTGTTATGATCCCGTACCCTGCGCTCTGCACAGAAGACACGAAAACGCTGCCACTCCGGAAGCAAAGACATTCGCTCAGATCCAGCGCCATCGAATCAAACATTTCTTTTTTTCCGACGAAGGCTTTCGTTTTGTTCGTGACGGCCTGAACGAATTCTACGATGTCTTTCGTGACAGGCTCCCTCCCGGAGCGCATAAGACCCTGTCATTCTTCCTGAACAGCCCGCCGCGTCCGCTGTCCGGGATTCAAAAGGCATTCTATCCAAAACGCCTCCGATACGAATTCTTTGATGAAATTCTGCTGCGTCTGATATTTCTGTTCGGACGGTTGTAAGTGGACTGTCCGGGAGCAAAGGGCTCTCAGCCGGAGCAGAAGGTTGAAAAATCATAAGGGAAACTCCTACGTATATAATGAATCTGATATAATACATAAAGCATTAAACCATGCGAAGGTTTTGACATGGTCTATAAGGAGAACACGTGATATGAACAGACAGGAAATCATCGATCTTTCAGAAGATATTATCCAGCGGTACTATCAGAATGACACAACTCCATTTATGGATTATATTGATGAGAAAGTATTATGGTACGGGCCTGCAACCGGCCAGTTTCTTTCTGGTAAGAAGGCCATTCTGAATGCATGGGCAGGCGAATCCCACGCTCTTACATTCAGTCTTGGAAATATGCGTCTTGATTATGCTTCGAGCCATGATTCTTACTGTGAAGTCATGGTATCATTTCCTGTGACCACAAACTATCCCAGCGGCGAAATGATAACGATGGATCAGATCATCCATATTACATGGTGTGAGCGTAAGATAAAGGGGGCAAAGGAGAAACAGCCCCGAATGCTTGTCATACATATTTCCGATCTGTATCAGAAGCATGAGTCAGACAATATCTATCCGGTCCATTTCAATCAGGTATACAGGGGATACATGCCTGTTTCGGAATCCGGAAAACGCATATATTTTCAGGGAACAGATTCATTTGATCTTTATCTTCTGCCTGATACCATCTTATGGGTTGACAGTATCAATAACGGAAGGAGTTCGGTTATCCACACCGATAACGCCGAATACCATGTACGGGCAACAACAGTCGAACTTGAAAGGGAACACCCTGATTTTCTTATCCGTTGTCACAGATGCCATCTTGTCAATCCAGAACACATCGTTTGTATCAAAAGATTCACGGTCATCCTCTCTAACGGCAAAGAGATACCTGTTCCCGAAAAGAAATACACCGCCTTTAAGAAAAGGGTGCATGATCATTGTTTAATATCATCTTACCCTCATTGACTTTTTACGGCATCGAGCTGTCTCTGGATCTCACTTATCACTTTTCTGAGTCCGGCATCTTCCATATCTAAAAGCATTTTGGGAATAACTTTATCCGGATCTGCTTTTCCGGTATATAACTCCGGCTGATACCCGGTTATTACCTTTTTGATAGCCTCACATTCAGGCTCTACTGAGCTGAGATCCGGTGTGAAGCCCATGCAGACAGATACGGTCGCATCCGCATAACCGGCCATTGTTTTTTCCCATTGATGGATATCGGTAGGAACTTCGGGAAACAGAGATGCCTCCAGTGCCCCCAATATTACGTGCCCCTGAGCGTAGGCCTGAACACTTACATTCTCACTTCCTTCCTCAGTTCGAATCACAGTCCCGTCATAATTTCTGATATAATGTTTGCCTTCGATCCCGTAGCGTGCCGTTTCACGATACCACGGATCCGTATTCATGAGCTCGATCAGTTTCAGAGCCTCTTCAGGATGGTCGGTATATCTGCTTATGGCAGTCATGGCCTGGATAGATGATGTACTAAGATACGGGCCGTCGAAGCGGGAAATATAAATCGGTTTCTTAATAGTATTAGCCCATATTGTCTCAGCTCCGAACCATCCCTGTCCGGACTGAACAACTCCTGATTCGGATCTCGGCATAGTTTCAAGCTCATATGCATCCGGATTGATATACCCTTTTTCATACCACTCATGAACTGTGCGAAGCCGTTTCCTCCACGCAGGTATCTCAAGCGCGCTTTTAACCACATATTCCTGATCTGTACCCTGTGCGTCCCATTCCAGACCCACAAGTGTATCCATGTTCAACCAGTCAACAAGCGCTGACTGCCAGGATGTTATTCCTGCTGAAGCGACCTTGATGGGATAATCCTCCGGATGATCTTCCTTGTAAACCTTCAGATATGGCTCAATCTCCTCGAAAGATATATCAAGATCCTTTTCAAAGCCCTTTTCTTTCAGGAAATAATTACTATCCAGAATCCAGAACACTTCACATCCTATATCTTTCATATGAGGTATGGCATAAATCCTGTCATTTATCTTTGTGCCTGCCCATGCTGATTCAAGGACCGTTTCATTAAGATCGGGATACTTATCCAACTCATTTGTCAGGTCAAGGAAATTACCTGCAGAAACATTTCGCGCAAAATCATTCCACCAGTTACACGTAAATGTTATATCGTAATCGTGCGCATTCAACAGATTTTCACTGACCTCATCCTTGTCAAGATATCTGAATTCACATGTTACACCAATTTTTTCAGCTGAATATTCGTTCAATGCCGCTTCCACTTCAGGCCAGTCATCAAGCTTTGACGGAACCGAATATAAAACCCATACCAGGTTTACAGGATCCTTCCCGGATACCTCGTTTGTTTCGGAAGAACCGACTGTGTTTTCCAGATCCCTGATCCTCTGATCGGCATCCTTGATGGCACTTGCTGTAATCTTCGTTTCCGAAGCCATGCTCTTGGTTTCCACATCCAGTTCATCCATCTTAATATTCATTTCATCCATTTTGTGGGAAAGCTCAGATATCTGATCCTGCTGTCTTTTCGACATGGCAAGATTTGCGACCGCAAATAAGACAGCCATAAGGCAGACAAGTATTATCCAATATTTCTGCTTCATTATACCGTTCTCCTTTCCACTGTCTTTCCGTTTAAATTTAAGATAAGCTCAACTTCTCCTGTTGCTTTCGAGAAGCCTACACCGTTACGACCATTATTCTTTATATGATATAACGCAAGATCCGCAGTTTTAAAAAGCCCTTTACCAATTATCTGCTGGTCGGTAAATGACACCCCTGCACTGAGTGATAAAGCAGGTATATCATAATCCGGGATTTTCAGCTTTTGTGCGACACCCCGCAATTTCTCAAGGATAAGATCCCTGGATCCCGAATCGATATTGCTCATTATTACCGCAAATTCATCTCCTCCTATACGGCAGACCATATCTTCTTCCTCGCGGAACGACCCCTTAAGATTGTTCGCAACAGCTTTTAAAACTGCATCTCCTGTGTCATGGCCGTAGCTGTCATTTATCTGTTTGAAAAGATCCACATCTATTTCAATAAGAGCAAGCCTGGCTTCTTTGTCAGCCAGATTATCCAGCATGGAAGCATAAGCTGAACGGTTAAACAGGCCTGTCAGTCCGTCATGTGTCGCTTCATAATTGAGTTTCTCCGCTACGGTCCTGTTCTGTGCATGCAGCCTGTTAAATGTTCGGGCCAGGAAACGCAGTTCACTGGTTCCCTCCTCGCTGAGCTGCTGATCATTACTCATTCTGGTAATATGACGCCTTAGCGGAATAATGACCATCGAAAAGACGATTCCGGCCAGTACGAGCAACGTACACATAAGTGCTACTGTCAGAACCTGCTGAACGTGAAGAACATAAAACAGAGTGTCAGAGCTGTCAACCTGTCTTGTCAGCATATCACTCATAAGTACATCCATACCCTTGTTGATCCTCAGAGATATTTCGTTTCGGGAGGATTCATAATCAATATCAAAGAGAAGGCTCCGCGCCTTCTCTCCCTGTTCCCTCGCGGACAGGCCTGTATCAGCAGGCAAAAGCTGAACCGCCTGAAGTTTTTCAGGATACCCCGCTATATCATCGCCCATTGACGCAACTTTAAGCCTCATGGCATAATCTTCGGTTGTCATCAGCCGCTCTCTCAGCTGCATCGCATTGTCAAGCTGGGACAGTATACGCTCATCCCTGGAGTATAGCCGTACCTGCTCAATCGCCTCTTTGATTGCATTCTGCGCATTCGAATCATCATAATAAAGCCTCGCCTGCTCCGGGTCTCCCGTTACAACAAAGCCTCTCGCATATATGGTGAGTTCATCACTGCCTGCAAGAAGATTTGCCGCAATAGCCTGGCTGGCAGTATAGTTTTCAGTCGAACTGCGCATTTCA
Organism: Lachnospiraceae bacterium; assembly: GCA_024683935.1. The sequence continues at coordinate 6,967 of JAIKXV010000083.1, forward strand.
TCATAACTTTTCGACGTCTGATACATGAAAAACATCAGAGTGAAAGATATGATAAAGCCTATGGCAACCATGACAAATATTATTGTCTGCAGCGGGATCGCCCGGCTATCCTTTTGTTTTGTCTCCTGAATATCATTTATCATTTTGCGGAATCACCTGTGATATGAAAGAAACCTATAGCTATACATCCGGGTACAGCCTTAAGTATATCCACCGATCAAACATACTATGCTATTTTAATTATGCCAAATATGAATGTCTATGTCAATATCACTGTCGTTAATAACTTGCATTCTGAATGATATGACTTGGATCAGAAAAGTATGCATATTAATTCGCCGGTGCTTCATGCTAAGGAAAAACTGATTAAATCAGTTTTTTCTTAGATGCTCCGCAGGATCAATTCGACATTTGTATACAAATGTCGAATAAATGCGCACGGATTTTCAGCGGAAATTGGCACTTCGTGCCGAAAATCCGGCGCGGGAAACGCTTTAATCAGCGTTTCCCTATGCTTTATACCGGTTCCTCAGGTAAATGATCGTTCAAACGGCTTCACCGTCAAGCCGTATAGTCAGTACGTTCATTCCAAGGATGTTCTGATAATGAATTGACGATGCTATTTCGACATTTCCAACCATTTCCTCAAGGCACAGGCTTGCAAAAAAAGCCCTGCGTCTGTCAATCCTTCTTTCCTCACAGAATTGCTGCAACATGCCTGAAATACCGATCACACTTTCCATATCGTGCAGGACCATATCAATTCTCCCGTACAAAGGGATGCCGAAGGCCGGTGGCACTGACATAAGTTCATCGATCTTTCTCGGAAAATGCCTGTTATAAATACAGGCATAGATCAGCACGAACACGGGAGCGATCAGGCCGTTCAGAACATTTGCCACATATAGACCGTTAAGCTTCATAGCGGGAACCAGGAGTGCGGAGAGTGCAACGACGCCTATCAGGCCGTCAAGTGCAGAAAGGATATGTACAGGTATTTGTCTGTCGGAAGTCTGCCAGTAGCACGAAAAGTGTGTACAGATTATGGCCAGCGGCATACAGACAGGAAGAATCTGAAACCCTCTCACAGTCATCATATAAACCGGAGCCGACGGGTCCCTGAAATAAAGCCTTGTAAACGGAACCGCCATAAGGATCACGCAAAGGGCCATCACAAAAGCCAGCGGTATGAACCTGAACAGGGCGACCCGCATGGTATCGGTAAGACTCTTACGGTCCTCTTCGCCGACACTGATGCTGATCATCATGCGGGATACCATAAGCATTCCGTTCGGGACCTGCCAGAAAAAAGACAGAATGGAGTTGGCCGCTGTAAATGCTGATATACCGACGCCTCCGACATAGCTCAGGATGAGGGAATTGACTTTCCGCAGCCGGAGGGTCCCACTACCGCCACGTACTCTCCCGGCTTTACCATGTTCACCATAAGGAAGCTCTGCACCACGCTCCCGGAAACCGCCTTTTTACGGCGTTTCTGGACAAACTGTGGTTCTTCCGTGAGTACCCTGAGCGACTGACGCCCATGAGGGCACAAAGGTCTTGTATATCGTAATCACGAGATAGAAGCTCTATGATTTCGAATTCTTCGGTTTTAAGCGAACATACTCCTGTTCCCCAGCCTCGTTCCTCCGTACAGTATAGTTTTTTTAAGCCTTTCATTTTCTATCCGGAGTTTTAGAATCTCCTTTTTGTAAGCCTCCTCTGTACGATCAATGCCTTCAGGCAAGATTTCCTTAATCTCTGCATCAGCTCCTGCACAGAGACACTGCGGGCCTCGTCCGCGGTCCTGGGCCAGCTGAAAGATCAGTGGTTTCGGCTTCGGATCCCCCCCGGGAACCTTTCTCTCAGAAGATATTGGCGCAGTTCCCGCTGCCGTCTGTAAAACTCCCAACGACGGATCCCATTTTTTTTACACCATTCGTTCTTACCAAGCCCGCTCTTAGCCTGGGCTTCAAAGATTGGTTTCCATTGTTGCAGTCTAAGCTCTATGACCGATAAGTCCATATGATATCCTCCTCACAGTTTTCTTTTAAGGTATCATATTGGGAGACAGTTTATAAGGATACTGTTTTTTTGCCGCTTACATCTTTTTATTCTTTTTGTCCACTCAGAAACGCGGTGCTGATGATTGAGTAAATCAGGTACGTAAACAATACTCCAAAACAAACATCTGACAAAAAATGATTGGTCATATGGATCCGGTTATAGCCGTAGATAACGACAAACACACAGGCGAGCAAAAACGCTGTCATGTTTTTTCTATTGCTTCGCTTTTTCATAACGTCCGTCAGCATTGGCAGTGCAAACATCATGCTCGCAATGGTCATATTGCCACTGGGCCAGCTCTTAAAGTTATCGTCGCTGCCTGCCAGATTTGGAACCATCTGCCACCAGTTGCGGAATTCTGCCCTTGGATCATCCAGCGTGATCAGATACTTGTACCTCGGGCGGGAAGCCACCTGTTTAAGCCAAAGATTTATGTTATCCGCGGCAATGCCTGCAATCAGAATAGATGCGCCGACCGCAATCAGCTTATCGGGATTATTGTCATCAACCAGCCGAATTACAACAAATGGGACCCAGCTATACAGAACCGCCCAGAAAAGCCAGCTGATAACGGACAGTACTGCAGATGACTCACCGGCTGTGTATCCAAACAGAGAACGGACAGCCTTTCCGTTATAACTGTTGGAATAATATACCGCCATGAACCAGCCAAGGATAAGAAGAGTCCGGGACAGCAGACGATATCTTTTGCCCTTTTTCCTTAGCCCTGAGTACAGGCAGGCTCCTGCTGCAGGATATAGACAATAAGAGAAGTAAGAACCATAGGTGGCAAAGAACGCGCCCAGCTCGGTTTTATCAGCCAGAGCGGCATTTATTTCAAAATCTCGAAAAGAACCTGTTACAATTCCCAAAAAACATGCGGCGATGACTGACCAGAAGCAGGCTATTGGCACAGACATTATAGTTTTTCTGTTCATGATTAATTCCTCCATCTATATACTGTAACATACCTGGGAAAATATATAAACCGGCCCGATATGCAGGTAACATTTTCTTATATGCAATAAGGCTTCATCGGAAGGCATGGTCCCGGACTAATCCTTATAGAGCAGAACCATGGCGTATCCTTCGAAGTTCAGGTTCACTGTGCACCTCAAGGGGTCGGTGTCTGTGTCGGGCAGGAAGGCGACTTTCCCGTACCTGTCAAGGGAGAGCATCGCATACTGCCTCCCCTCTTTCTGCCACTCGGGATGGATGAACATGAAAAGGGTGCCGAGCGTGAATATTCTTGTGATTCAGAGCCACCTGTCCGGCGTATTCATTCAACGCTGTAATCTGTCGGGAAATAATAGCCGTCATTTGCAGTATAAACCACGTCTGTCATCGCACTGCGAGTGTTGCCAACATCGAAATAATTCTGACTGGTACTGCCTCCGCTCGCCGTAACATTTTCACCACCGGACAGATTGACAGAAGAGAAGATGACGGATGACAGATTGAGCTTTAAAGCAGGGCGGACACCATACGTTCCAGACACGCCGAATCCATTAAAGTTGACATCACCGTCGCCGTACACGAACGCCGCCCCTCTCCAGTCAATCCGTCCACATATGTTTTGATTTCGGATGTATGTCTCATTTCTTATTATCTCCTCTATGTTGCCTGTACACCAGGCTGTTTTCAGAATAGCACAGCACCCACAGCCTGTAAAGTTGCTGCCATACGAAAAAAATTCTAAGGCTATCCTCAGACAGACAGATGAGATAATACTGTCCTTTTTTCAATTCAATAATGTGAACTATAAAGCACACTTTATGCGGATATATGCCGCGTAGAGTGTGTTTTTTTGTTGTCAAAATCAAGTAAAGGAGGAAATTGCGATGAAACTGGTAGGTGAACTGAAGGAAAAAGTCGAAAAGGCTGAGAATCAGGAGAAAGCAAAGGAGATCATCAAGGAAGTCGGAATGGAACTGACAGATGAAGAGATGGATCAGGTGGCAGGTGGAGTAATACCTGCTAGTACTAGAAAAGGTGGCAATCTGTCCCTCTGATACCCGCAACACAGACCCGCAATACTGAAAGAGCCTTCTCAGAGGGCTCTTTGTCGTTTTCAGCACTGACAAAGACAGCGAAAAAATGGTGCCGCCCCCGCGCTCTGTTGGCCGCCGGTCGACACCTTGTAATAGTATAGTACCTCTGAATATCACGATATGTCAATGATTTTTTTTCTTTCATTATGACTTTCAGGCGTTTTATTCGCTTTGAAATTTTATAATGGTACCTTATATCCTTAAGTGCATCTTCGTCCGCCAATTTACAACGCTGCAAATCAATAATAACATTAGATGATTGATGTCCAGCGTTCTGAAAAGTATGCTTTATGGTGTTTTTTGACTTGCCCTGCGGAGATTTCATTTCCCATATGATCCCCGACATTTCCATGTCAGGGGTGTTCATTCCTTTGGTCTGGATAGGTGGGATAAGAGTTACATCATAACCTGTTTCAAAAAATAACTTTATTGTAGCGTATTCATGGTCCTCTAAGTGGACTCCATTCTGCGTTAATTTTCTTTTCCCTTCAGAGGAAGCCTATCATGATCCCTCATTTGAAGTTGGGAAGTTATGCACACTGGCTGCGAAGACCACATGTAAGGACAGATGGCGGCAGATCCTTAACGAAGCAGACCGGCTTCGTGATGAAAACAAATATCTTTGTACCATGCAACAGGGAATATCTGCCTCACAAATGGACGAAATGCTTGCAGAGAGAGTAGTTCTGGTTGTTCCCAAGGCATATCATTCTGCATATCCGAAAGAAAAACGTGACCGGATATGGACTCTGGGCAGGTTTGTAAATTATGTGAAGGAAATGGAAGGGATTGTCTGATGGCAGACATAAAATCCCCGGAAGAACGCAGCCTTAACATGGCGAAAATTAGAAATAAGGATACGGAACCGGAGATATGGCTGAGAAAAAGAATGTTTGCGTCAGGGTACCGGTACAGGAAAAACTTGAATAATATCACAGGACATCCGGATCTATGGCTTCGCAGATATAATGCGGTCACTGAATGACAAGCTATTATATGAGGTTATGACATCTGTTAATTCTGACATATTTGTAGCCTCCATAGAACATGCGTTCGATGATACAACTATAGCGAACATTTGTTCTTTTGTCAACCACAAAATAGAAAAT
>JAIKXV010000111.1 GCA_024683935.1 Lachnospiraceae bacterium
AATAAGCTGTTTACGGACGCGGGGAAGAAGGAGCGGCTGACAGTTTCGGATCTGTTGCCCTTTTCGTCAAAAACCGCGGCTCTAACCACATTGCATTTCGGAACCGGAGCTAAAGGCAGCGAAAACTTATAGTCAATATAGGGAAGAAGATCCACGGAAACATCCCTTAGAGCAGAATAGACATTTTCTTCAGAGCTTCTGTCATAAATCCTTATCGGCTTATCATATTTAATCGAAGAAGGAGTTGGTGTAGAGCCGTCCAGGGTATAATAAATATCACCCTCCGGAGAAGATAAAGAAAGCTCGAATTCAGAATCGTAAAAGCCGCTTTCCCTCGAAAAAACAGGTTCCGAAAGAAAGGGATAGGTGACGGGAGCACCCTCGGAATTTGATGAAAGGGGAGTCGGAGTCCTTCGGTAAACAGAAGTCGAGCCGTCAGGCAAGCGGGACAAGGTGGTATCGTATTTCAAAGGGATAAGCTCAAAGCTGTCAACCGGGATCTCTCTCTTTGAGGAAAGGTATAGGGTTTCATTCCTGCTTAACCTGAATGTGGTGTGGAGACCGTTATTACCGACCGGAATAGCCTTCCCGTTCATAATAAAGCTTTCCAGTGAAAAGCTTTCATCCTGATCAGGTTCTTTATCCAAGGTGCCATCAAAAAACACAGTTAAATATCCATTGGATGGAACAACTGTTCCCGCGGGAAAAGCCCACTTATCACGCTTTGCTGAGGAATCAGAAAGATACCAGCCGGAAATATCAAGGTCTCTCTCTCCCTTATTATATAGCTCTGCCCAGTCAGGATGCTTCCCGTTCTCATCATAGAGGCAGGAGAGGTTATATAAACAGACCTCGTTTATCACTATATTCCTTATATCAGAAGAACCTGATCTTAATGCCCTGCAGGCAAATACCAGGGTAATCACCAGAAAACACAGGCATAAAAACGGTCCCAAATATCTATTTATGCTTCTCATTAAAACCAACTATACGATATCAAAATCGCTTTTTCAAGGCTATGCTTCGCCAGGTTTTACAATTATTTGCGGCTATGGTAAAATTTTGTGGACTGTGCGGGTATAGGTTATGGCAAAGGAAAAAGATAAAATCAGCTGTAAGGATGTGGAAAACTTTCTTCAGCCGTATCTTGAGGACAGGCTGAATAACAGGGACTGCTATTTACTGTTAAACCATCTTAAGGGCTGCGAGGAGTGCATGGATGAGCTGGAGATCCGCTATCTACTCCACGAGGGTTTGAAAAGACTGGAAGACGGACATGACTTCAATCTTAAATCCGAGCTGGAAGAAAGGCTTTATCACTCAGAGCAGCATATCCTTATGATAGACAGGATAAAGACGACCCTGATCCTTTTTGGCGCAGCCCTTGTGATACTGGGGCTTGTACAGCTTGTTTTTGTGATGATCGGATAAAAAACGACAGTTCAAATCACACATAGGAAATGAAGAATAAATGAAAAAACTTCTTTTAATAGACGGTCATTCAATGATAAACCGGGCATTCTACGGTGTTCCGGATCTCACAAATTCGGAAGGCATTCATACTGGTGCCATTTTCGGATTCTTAAATATCATCCAGAGGATCATTATAGACGAGGCACCGGATTATTTTGCCGTAGCTTTCGATACCTCTGTGCCAACCTTCAGACACAAAATGTATGATGCCTATAAGGGTACAAGAAAACCCATGCCGGAGGAATTAAAATCCCAGGTTCCCGTTTTGCAGTCGCTATTACGTGATATGGGAGTGCCCGTTCTTATAAAAGAAGGGATCGAGGCTGATGACATACTGGGTACCATTGCCTCAAAATGGGAAAAAAAGGGCTATGAAGTAAGCATTGTATCCGGAGACAGAGATCTTCTGCAGCTTGTTACGGAGCACACAAAGCTTATCCTTCCTCGTACCGTAAAGGGCGATACGGAGATAATGGAGTTTTATCCCGATGATGTCAAGGAGAAATATTCCGTGGAGCCTTGTGGGATTA
>JAIKXV010000112.1 GCA_024683935.1 Lachnospiraceae bacterium
TCAGAACGGTGTCCAAGGGTGTGACAGCGGCGGATGAAATGGTAAAGACCTCCAATGTGGAGCTTCTGGAAGCGGAAACGGTCTGCCCCGGAAAGTATATAGCCCTTATCGCGGGAGAACTCAGTGCCGTTAAATCCTCCGTTGATGCAGCGGTTAAAAAGTATCCGGATGAACTGATTGACAGCATGGTTCTCGGAAACCCGCATGAAAGCATATTCCCCGCGATCTATGGAGCAACAGCAGTGGGAGATATCAGTGCTCTCGGGATCCTTGAAACCTATGACGTAGCGTCCATGCTGGTTGCAGCGGATACCGCAGCAAAGACTGCCATTGTGGATCTCATCGAACTCAGGATCGCCAAGGGAATGTGCGGAAAATCATATATGTTCCTTACCGGGGAGGTGGCTGCCGTTACCTCTGCAATAGAAACCGCAAAGGAAAGAATAGCGGACCGGGGAATGTTCCTTGATTCATCCGTCATTGCCCATCCCGACGAGCAGATCTGCAGGTCAGTTCTGTAACGATACCGTCATTCTGATCGTAGCGAAGAATCTTAACAGACGACTTTCATGCATATAAATACAACAGGAGAAACATAATGCTTGCTCTTGAGCGGCGAAACAGAATACTTGAAGAACTTCAGATAAAAAGACAGGTTGTGGTAGGAGAACTGGCCAGATCCTTTAAGGTTTCGGAAGAGACCATAAGGCGTGATCTTGACAGGCTGGATAAGGAAGGACTTGCGAAGAAGAGTTATGGCGGCGCAGTCATAATAGAGAATTCAGCCATCGACCTGCCCTTCAATATCCGGAAAAAGAGAAATATCCCCGGAAAGCAGAGGATAGCCGAGCTTATTTCAGAGCTGGTGGAGGACGGCGACCATATTACCCTTGATCCATCAACCACGGCTGTCTTTATCGCAAGAGCGCTTAAGGAAAAGCAGAGGCTTACGGTTATCACCAATTCCCTGGAAGTGATGATCGAGCTTTCAGACGTTGAGAGCTGGAATGTTTACTGCTCAGGCGGTACAATGAAGGAAGGGTATCTCGCCCTCACAGGTCCCCGTGCGATAGAGGGAATAGGAGCTTTCAACACCGATAAAGCGATCCTCAGCTGCAAGGGACTGGATGCGGCAAAGGGCATAACGGACGGAAACGAGCTCTTCTGTGAAGCAAAACGTGCCATGCTGGATAATTCCAGGGAGCATATCCTTGCTGTGGATCATTCAAAGTTCGGCACCGTGGCCTTTTCAAAGATCTGCGACACCGACAGGATAGATATCATAGTTACCGATGAGAAGCCGGATGACAGCTGGCTCGACTTATTCAACAGATTGGGAATAAAGTGTATTTACTGAGAAAGGAGCACTGAAGAACATGAATAAATACCTCGCTATCGATTTCGGAGCCTCCAGCGGAAGGCATATTATAGGCACGAAGGAGGATGGAAAGATCGTCCTAAAGGAAGTGCATCGTTTTGATAACGGTCCGAAGAAAAAGAACGGACACCTCTGCTGGGATCTTGATTATCTTTTCGGAGAGATCAAGGCCGGATTAAAGAAATGCGGTGAGACCGGAGAAAAGCCGGATTTCCTCGGAATAGATACCTGGGGCGTGGATTTCGTGCTCCTGGATAAGGACGGCAATCTCCTTGGAGATACCGTAAGCTACAGGGATTCCCGTACAAAGGGGATGGATGAAGAGGTTTACAAGATCATTCCCGAAAAGGAACTGTATGCGAGAACCGGTATTCAGAAGGCGATCTTCAATACTATCTACCAGCTTATGGCGATAAAGAAGAATGAGCCTGAATTAATGGAAAAGGCAGAGACACTCCTCATGCTGCCGGACTATTTCCAGTATCTTCTTACCGGCGTAGCAATGAGTGAGTACACGGATGCCAGCACCAGTAATCTCGTGGATCCGAAGACCTTCCAGTGGGATTATGAGCTGATCGAAAGACTTGGTTTTAAGAAGTCAATATTTAAGGAACTCGTGATGCCCGGAACGGTAGTAGGCTCCTTAAAGAAGGAGATACAGGATGAAGTGGGCTTTGACTGCAAGGTTATAAAGGCTGCGAGCCATGACACGGCTTCTGCGGTTATGAGCGTTCCTTCAACGGATGAAAAGGACAATCTCTATATCAGTTCCGGCACCTGGTCACTTATGGGTGTTGAGAATAAAGAGGCTATCTGCACGCCTGAAAGCCAGGCTGCAAACCTTACAAATGAGGGCGGTTATGACCACCGCTACAGATTCTTAAAAAATATTATGGGTCTCTGGATGATACAGCAGGTACGCCACGAGACCGGTGATGCATACAGCTGGGATGAGCTCAGTAAGATGGCTTATTCAAAGCTTGATTTCCCTTCAAGGGTAAATGTGGATGATGACTGCTTCCTCGCGCCCGAAAATATGACGGACGAGATACGTGATTACTGTAAGAGGACAGGGCAGACAGTTCCGGAAGAGCTGGGTGAGGTTGCGAGCGTTGTTTACCAGAGCCTTGTGGACGCATACGGCAGAACCATACATGAGATTGAGGAGATCGTCGGACGGAACTTTAAGAATATCCACATAGTCGGCGGCGGTTCCATGAATCCCTTTATCAACAGCCTTACCGCGAGAAAGACGGAAAGGAATGTTGTGGCGGGTCCCGGAGAGGCTACGGCTATCGGAAATATTACGGCCCAGATGATTTACGCAGGGGACTTTACGGATCTTATGGATGCCAGAAAGTGCATCTATGACAGCTTCGGAGTTCAGGAATATCCTGCAGACGGTCAGATAATAGCCAGAGGTAAGCTTTAAGACGAATGAAAAAAAGGGGTTTTCATTTAAGGATGGATAAAGCGGACGAGAGCGAGATAAAGCGGATGCTGTCCGATATCAGGTCGGATCCGAAAGTCCTTGAAATGAAGGAATACCGGCAGCATGGGAATGTCACCACCTATGAGCACTGCAAAAATGTTACCAGGCTTTCCTATTACTTAAATATAAAGTTTCATCTGAAAGCGGACAATGAAACCCTTGTAAAAGGTGCCATGCTGCACGATTTTTACCTGTATGACTGGCATGAGAAGGATAACGGCACTCATGACTGGCACGGTTTCATACATGCAGACAGGGCTCTGAAGAATGCTGAAAGATATCTAAATGTCAGCAAAGAGGTAAAGGATGTGATATCCAGCCATATGTGGCCGCTTAACATCAGGAAGATGCCTCGCAGCAGGGAAGCCTGGATCGTGTGTTTTGCAGATAAATGCGTTTCCCTGTATGAATCCGTTTTTATGAGGTGAGTATATGGTCCTTGGCCGCTACATCTGCCTTTTCATGTTGTACAGCTTTATGGGCTGGATATATGAGTGTTTTTTCTGTGTGGTAAAAACCGGGAAATGGGATAAACGGAGCTTTCTATATGGACCCGTTTGTCCTATTTACGGTACAGGGGCGCTTATCATGACCCTTATTACCGATTATTCCGGGGCAAATCGTATCGAACTGACCTTTCTCGGAATCTTTCTTTTTTCAGCTATCGGAAGTGTTTTTCTGGAATATGGTACCTCCTGGGTATTGGAAAAGATATTCCATGCCGTGTGGTGGGACTACAGTGATTATCCGCTTAATCTCCATGGCAGAGTCTGTCTGTTTTCAAGCTTTGGCTTCGGTGTGGCGGGGCTTTTCACCGTGAAATTCGTTGTGCCCTTTGCGGAAAATCTGGTTTATCCGATGAACAGCCTGCTTTTAGAGATACTTTCTCTTATCTTCATCTGCATTTTCACTGCTGACCTTACTCTTACCGTAACGGCGCTTAAGAACTTTGACAGGGTTGTGATCAATTTCGAGGATAGTTTCAATAAAAATATGGAATCGCTGGTAAGCGGCACCATTCAGAGATCAGAAGCGATCAAGAATAATATCATTTCAGGTCAGAAGGTGATAAACAGCCGGATAGCGCTGATGAGCGAACTGGGCAAGGGTGCAGTACGCAGGATCAGCTCCTTCCGTTACAGCGGCAGCAGTCATAATACTGACAAAGCCCAGAATGCAAATATAATCTTAAGGATATTAAAGAGGCGGTAAGTATTCGGTCCAGGGTCCGTCGTAGGCAGCGGCCTGTGCCATGAAGGCGGAAAAACCGGGATAGGTGGTCGAGTGCTTATGGAGCCTTTTTTCTGCGTCATTCAATATATCATCCGCATCGGGAGAGTCCACCCAGGTATTCCTGTGGCGAACGGACTTTATCTTCAGGGCATCCATATAGTCAAAGAAATCGTTATCAAAGAGATGGAAACTTAAAGGGGCTGCCAGCACCTTTGTATTTATCCTGATGTAGCAGAATTCCTCATTTCCGCCGCTGACATTTATGGCAGGCAGGTCGTCTCCGCTCTGAATGCAGTCGGTCAGGGAATTAATCTCTACAACATACTTTATTTCTTCTTCGTCTGACTTTATCAGTATGATCTTCGTGATCTCAGCGCTGTCTGACATTCTGCGGTACCCGCTCCTTTATGTGCTCCTTTGATACGCCACGTTGTACTAATAATTATAGCATGACCTGTCAATCAGGGGATCAATCAGGGGACGGTTCTATGATTGGGGTTTCCCCAATCATAGAACCGTCCCCTGATTGATCCCCTGATTGAGAACCGCCCCCTCCCCCGTCTTGTAATAAACCATGAAATCAATTATAATCATACTCGTTTCAAGGACGTTTCGTCCAAAGCATGAACGAAATATTCATCCATTCACGGATACTGCTCATGCTATTTTCACCACAATTAGATGGCAGGAGCAGATCAGAACTTATGGTATGGATTTAGTGAATATCGTGATATACTTCGAGTCTGTTTGGACAGGTATCTTAAAGAATATGTGATTACATATATAGGGGGAAAACTCATGGAAAAGAAATATTTGGATATTATTACGGAACATGCAGACAGATTTCCAAGGGGGAAACAGGAAATAATATCGCGAGATAATATTCTCGCCAGATTTGAAGAACGGCTTAACGCGATGATAAACGGAAAGTCTTTGACTTCTGATCTTATGGAACTATATGGAGCCGGAGGAAACGGGAAATCCGTTTTTCTGGTTGAATTATATGCTGAACTGGTAAAACGATCCGATTGCTTTGTAGTGAAATATGATTTTGAGAGAGGCTGCGGAGCAGTTCAGTTTTTAAAATATCTGGCAGATACTCTGTATGAGGAGAATCCGGGGAACTTTAGCTTTCCGTTTTTTGACAGGGCATTTTGGCAGAATGAAAAGAACAATGATAATGATAATAAAGTCGGAAAGTATGCTTTCAGATATTCATCTTTCCTAAAGGAGCATTCAGGTATTGAAACCGTTATGGATACCGCTTCAGACTACAGTTCAAAAATAAATCTGTTTAGTAAAATAGCTAAAAATGTAGATGAAGGCATTTCTGCAGTAAAGTACATGTTAAGTGTAGATTGGAAGGATTACGAGAGGGAGAAGGTACGGATGGCAGGACTGCCTAATGACGCTCTGGTAAAGGAAATGCCGGCCTATCTGATAAGGGATATTTCAAACTGTAATATAAAAAATAAAAAGCCTTTGGTAATACTCCTTGACAGCTTTGAATGCCTTCAGTCTTCAGGAATGGATATATCATGGCTCATCAATCCTGTAAATGGTCTTATATGTTCTATTCCGGGAGTGTTATGGGTTGTAGCAGGCAGGGACAGAGTTAAAGAAGGTGTGTTCAAATACAGATCTGTTTCCGGGGGATCCTCAGAAATGCCTTTGTTTACTGAAGATGAGACCAGAACTTATTTGAAGAACGCTATGATAGATGAGAATCTGACGGATAGCATTTTGGAAATTACCAAATGTTCTCCTTTTATGCTTGATTTTGTTGTTTCCCTCTATATGAGCTTCCTGGAGGAGAATTGGGATGAAAAAGATGAATGTATCGAAATGTTTGGAAAGAAACTGGTTTACGATACCTCGGGATCGTCACGTATTAGAATTAAGGACATCAAGGAATTAAAAAGCTTTGATGAGATCATTGAGTTATATTTGGATCGACTTGGCGCTGAGCAGAAAAAGATCTTCTATATGCTTGCAAGTCTTGAAAAATGGGATGAGGAAATAATTAACAGACTGTTGGACAATATCATAGCATATGATGACGAGGAAACAGTCGACAGGTATAAAAAAGCATATAAAACTCTATGTGCAGAACGTTATATTCATATGCTGGATACAGATGAGACAAATGAATCTGAAGAAAAGGATGATTGCCGCATATGGCAGTTTGAACGCCCTCTTGCTGAATATGTTGAATATCTTCAGGAGAAAAAAGACAGCGATATGAAGTATGATAAGCAGTTCAGGAAGGAAGTGCTTGAACATGCATTGTCAGCAGCCGCTGAAATTGCTGAGGACTATTCGCATGAGAACAGAGAACGTTCTCAGGCGGCTTCAACACTTATTATTCATTATTTAACGTGTATGCGTGATGAAGAAGGATTTATAAAAGGATTTGAATCCGTTGAAGAGCTGTTAAATGTCCTTTCGATGGAGTCAAAGACGCTTATAAGCACACAGGATATTTTTTATTCATTATACAAATATGCGGCAGAACGTTTTGGTGAAGATTCGGCTGCGGTTGCTGTTATAGCATTATATTTTTCACGTACATATGTTTTCCTGTTTGATAATGTTTTTCAGGAAGATGATGCAGACAATAATCTTCACGCCTGGGATCTGGTGAAGAATGCACATGATATACTTAAGGATAAGGAAAAATACAGATGCGAATATGTGCTGGCAAAGATATTGCGGGCAGATCACCAGAAGGCTATTGGTATTTCTGAAACCGAAATGTTGGAAGATATAAATATTGCCATGAATGAGGCAGAAAACCTTTTAAGCAGCAGTCTTCCAAATATTGCTTTGATACTTAAAGGATTTATGGATAATCTTCTGTCCTATAAGGGAGATAGAGAAAAAGATATCAAAAAGAAAGCGTTTGACCTTTCCTGTCTGATTTTTGATTATAATAAGAAAAATTCAGATTCAATAAGCCTGGTACAATACGGTGATCAGCTTGATATGGCTCTTACAGCGCTTGAAGCAAGTGAAGAAGAGAATGATGACTATTACATATGTGCCATGAAAATACGAGATAATATGATAGAGGTTCTGTTAAACTTTCCTGTGGATCCGCTCACTCTTAGTATTGGTCAGAGAACATATTATTATGCAAAATTTATAATAAAACTTGAAGAATTAGTGGATGAAACATTTGAAAAAGATGAAGAAACGTACAGGAAAGTAAAATATAAGATTAATTTAGACTGGAAGAGCTGGTATGAACAGAATCTTGCCAACAATATGAGTGGCTGGGATGACATATGCTCGAAGGATGACAGAGAAAGGAAAGCCGGTCTGATCATCAGTGATTATGATAATATTTTGAGCTACTGCAAAAAGGCTGAAGAATATGCAGAGGATCTGGAATATATTAATAAAATTGAGGATTCATACAGGGAGGAGATGCTGGACTTTCTTTTTAACGAAGATGGTACTCTGCGATACTCTATCGAAGATTTATACACTATACGGAGAATAAAAAGTGTTATGAAAAATGACGATTCCCGATATGAATATCTGTCTAACATTGAAAGCGAAATAATAAAGAGTTTAAAAAACTGTTAAACAGCGTTAATATGATAAATCTATGATTAGGACATTATTGCTGATGGAATCATAAATGTCATTCCCGTGAAATATTATCGTAATAAGGTAATATTTTACGGGTTTTTATATATAATCAGAATATAGTATCAGGCAGTTTAGTGTTCGGTACTCTTAATATGATGAAAAAAGGAATAGACGATCACATGTATAACATAATCTTTCTTGATTTCGACGGAGTGCTTAATAGCAGATATACCAGGGATAAATGGAAGGGCTGGGCAGGTCTTGAGGATCAGAAGATCAGGCTCTTAAAAGAGCTTGTGGATAATACTAAATCCATCATAGTCCTTACTTCTTCCTGGAGGCATAGCTGGGATTTCGCGTCATATAAAGAACCGGAGAACAGCACCGGGAACTATATATACAGGAAATTCAAGGAAAACGGTCTCACTATACGCTCAAAAACCGAGTCCCTTGGGGGAAGGGGAAAGGAAATAAATGCCTGGATTAATAAGTATCCTCATGGGAACTGGATCGTACTCGATGACGAAATGTTTAATGATTTTGAAGAGTATGGTATAATTCACCATCTTGTTAAAACGGATTATGAATATGGACTGACTGAGGATGATGTAAAAAAAGCAAGAAAGCTTTTGGGGTATTAACAGAAGGAGACTTGAGGAATTGAAGATGGTTTCAAAATGGTTACTGAGATTAAGCACGGTTATATCGATATCGGTTCTTGTTGTGGGCTGTGGCAAAGCGGACACAGCCTCTGATGTAAATTCCGCATCAGATCCAGTTCCGGCTGCTGTTTCTGAAACAACAGATACAGACATTTCCGAAGATGGTAAGGAAACAACAGAAGGTACGGAAACCTCGGAAGAAGCTTATCATACAAAGACTGTTTTATCAGATACGGAACTCAAAGAATTAACAGATCTTTTTAATACTCCTGAATACCAGGCTTTTCTTTTCGAACCCTTTGATGATCCCTCAGAGATAAATTGGGAGACCGTGCTCGGGAGTGGTGCCGGTATAGGCATATCAGATGTTTCGGCAGAAGAGGTGGATGATTATCTGCAAACCGTGAAAAGAAACGAACTGTATACGGATCTTATCGTTTTAAGAAAACCGGATATTTCTCAATATATCATAAACCATGCCGGAAAAGATATTGATCCGGACAGTCTGTCATTGCCATGGCCTTATATTGAGGATCGGGAATCATATTATTATGAACGCTGGAGTTCTGATGAAAAGCACTACACATGCATCTCCGGAGAGAGAACAGAAGAAGATTTCTCATTAAGATTTCAATTGGATGGGGATGTTCACTATGGAAAAAATGCCGACAGGGTTTTAATTTGTACCAAGTCCGGTGACTATTATACTGTGAGGTCCAATACTATTCAGTGGGAGGATCTCTGTGATGAATCTCAGACCTTTGATGTAGACTTGTCCGGCAATGGAGATCCTGTGCGCTTTATCACATATCCCGGTGATGGTGATACGGGTGTTTCCATTGTTATGGTAAAGAACGGAAAATATCTTCAGGATATATATACCTCAGTCTACAGGGGAGAAAAAAACGGAGACCTTAAAGAGGTCACAGCTGTGGGATTTTTCGATTTTAATGCTGACGGTGTAAAAGACATAATTATCACAGGAAGATCGGATCTGGGGGAGAATATTTTTTTACATGAGTCTGTAAATTCAGAGGACTATCATCAGCAGTGCTATGGCATAGATGAAAAACTTGAAAAGGAACTTGACTGCGATTTCACTATAAACAAGGTAAAAGAAGTTCTGCTTGGAGATAACAGCGAAGGTAAATATGATGATTATAAAAAAGCTTATGCACAGATCGTAAAAATTAACAATATGTCTTCTGACGAACTGAAATATGATCTTATTGATGCAGATGGTGATGACACGCCGGAACTTGTGATAGATCTTCCCGGTTATAATACATCACTCTATTCATACAAAAACGGTCATGCAGAATGTCTTATGTATAAATGGCCGTATGGTGCCATGGGTAATTCAGGATACGACTATGCTCCCGGGAAAGGAATTTATTATAACAGCAATAGTGATTATGCAGGGCTTATTTATCACGAGTCCTACATGTCAGGACGGGAAGGATCGGAAATTGAAACAGACTACAGTGTAACAAATTACTGTTTCAAAGATACTGACGGTGACGGGATACCATCCGAAGAAGAAATGCAGGCTGCCGGTGATTATGATGTATATGATAAAAAATACTACAACGAGACCGATGAAAAAATGACCGATGAAGAAATAAAGAAAAAAATCAAACAGCTGGAAAGCCTGCAATATGAGTTTCTTGGCGGAACCAAGGATTATGATGAGATAATCGATCTTTTCAAGTGAACGAAAGAACTTTTGGATGATCATTCCAGAGATTCGGTATTAGATAAAAGGCCTTTCGGATAGTAACCATAAAAACTGTATCATGATATTCGGATTTAGTGCATTTTTGCCTATCCCTAATTAATAATATAGTTCCTGACAGTATCAAAGGATTGGAACTGCGGACCGGTACTTCTTTGGCGGATCCGTAAACAGAAGGTAGCGGTGAAAAAGCTATGGATGAAAAAAACAAGGTGAATCTGTATAACTGGCAGCTTTATTATTTTGAAGGGAAGTATTATCTGTCCGGAAAAGCTGAGTATTATCCGGGATACGGAAGGAATGTCGGCATACATGGAACCAGCGACATTTTGGATCTTACAGTGGAAGAGGATGTCCTGCGGGTTGAAACAAAGCATACCTTCTACAGCTGTCTGCTGAGATATATGACGGTCAATCCATATATTAATGTGGATTATGAATATGTAGGAGAATTGTCACATTTTGCAGACGGATCAGAAGATCCGCTGAAAAAGATCATAGCAGTTTCTGCTAAGATCAGGATTAAAAACGGCGGTGGAAAATCCGGCTTTCCGACAATTGATAATCCGAAATGGGAAGATATCGAGCCCAAGGCAGTGGAGGAAGATGAATTTTTCAGGCATGTGACAGGTCTCCAGAGAACAGGACAGCAGGAACTTAATAAATGTAAGGAAGAAGATGATAAGCGGATGCTGGATATACTGAAAAAATATGGGGACGGAATCTACCTTGAGGTCGCTAACACAGAAAACGCCAGCAAACTTGCTTATCTTATCGGCAGTGAGTCCGGGATTATAGAACCGTCGTATCATGCCGAAACGATATCTGACAGTATCTTATATACAAAATATAGGGATGATAAATCGGACTTATACCTTGATTTCAGATATTTTCCGAGGGGATGGGGTATATCGATGGAAACCTATTGCTGGACTGACAACATAGACCGGGTAGTGATCCTTAACGAAGGAAAAAGAACCATTAGTTTTAATGATAATCAGATTCAGCCCGGAGAAACAAAGGTATTTCAGAGAATGTCGGCGCCTCAGTGATCAGCCCCGATATCCCCTCAGGGTGACCATTTTTCCGTTTATAACCTTTGTCATGCTGTTCCCGATGAAAACGGTCGTGAACATATCTATTTCTTCATAGGGTATAGTATCGAGGGTAAATATTTTTGAGACCTGACCCTCTCTTCCGATATTTTTAACATAGCCGCAGACCCTGTCGGGAGGCAGCAGTTCAAGCATTATACTGCAGGCTTCCCGCAGGTTTCCGGGACGGGTTTTGCTCCGTGGATTGTAGAGGACCATTGCAAGATCCGCTTCTGCCGCTGCCCGTATCCTCTTCAGGATGGTTTCCATGGGAGTAAGGTGGTCGCTTAAGGATATGACACAGAAATCATTTGTGAGGGGGGAACCCAGCATCGCAGCACCTCCCAGCGCTGCTGTTATACCGGGGATAACTTCTATCTCAATTTCTTTAAAACCGTCACACACTTCATAGAGAAGACCTGCCATTCCGTATATTCCGGAATCACCGCTGCAGACAAGGGATACGCTTTTCCCGGAAAGTGCAAGATCTCTGGCCTGTTCGCAGCGTTCCCTTTCATGGCGCATTTCAGAAGGAATGATAGTCTTTCCGTTAAGATCTGATAGCCTGGCGGCCATATCCGTATATACTTTGTAGCCT
Source organism: Lachnospiraceae bacterium (assembly GCA_024683935.1). The sequence continues at coordinate 11,790 of JAIKXV010000112.1, forward strand.
ATGATGACTTCAGATTTCTCCAGGGCGGAGGAAGCTCCGAGGGTAAGCATCTCACTGCATCCCGGACCAAGTCCCGCAACATATATTATTTTGCCCGGCAGCTTATTTTTCTCCGGATCATAGACTGCTATGGCAGCGGTCATTCCCGCATCGGAAACCTTTTTTTCAAGGAGCTTTACACCGTCACTCCGGCCAAGTTCCATAGCCCTTTTCACAGCACTTCTTTCACATACATTTGAAACTCCGATCTCCCGCTCCACAAATTCGGACACGCTGAAGTCGAAACGGTCCGGGAGTTCCTTCAGTTCATCTGCACCATAATAGCTGATATTCAGATTATATTCCCGGGCAAAACGCCGCAGACACTCTTCATCCCTTTTAATATCAAGGGTTGCCAGATCCGATACCGCTGAAAGTGAGATATTCCTGTCATTAAGAAAGGCAAGGATAAAGTCCCTGAAATCTTCATAGGGAACTCCCTTTTTGCAGCCGGCACCGATAACAAGGCATTTGGGTGTCAGCTTTAACTGTTTTGGAAATATATCCGTTAAATAGGGAGAGATACTGACCCCGATCTCATCACCCCTTAAAAGAGAGGCGGAAACATCTTTTATCCTTTCGGTATTCTCTATTTTGTAATCCCTTTCCACGGCCCAGTTATCAACAGCAAAGACTTCATTTATGTCAGTTGCGGTTGTTATCACCGCTTCGGCACCGGTGAGCTCTGCAATTCTTTCCGCAAGTTTGTTGCCTCCTCCGATGTGTCCGGAGAGAACCGGTATTACATGCTGCTTTAATTCATCCATTACGATGACTGCGGGATCCCTGTCCTTTTTTGTGATAAAGGGCGCAATGGCTCTTACCGCTATACCTGCGGCACCGATAAAAATTACGGCGTCGCTCTTAAAGGCCTTTTCGGTACGCCCGGAAAGACTGTCATCAGTCTCACTCTGCAGACTGCACCTGATCTCTGTCTCTTTTGATAATAAATCTGCAATTTCCCGGTTCAGCCTGTCACCGGTATCGGTAAATGAAAGGATCGTTATCATTTCGCATCCCTGCAGCCTGTCTTGAAATCCGGATCGTATAGCTTCGACCGGGTGTCATTGGATTTTAGAAATTCGCCGGTAAAGATAAGAGCAGTCTTATCTATGCCGTTATCCGAAAGTGCTTTGGGCAGTTCTCCGACGGTAGAATAGACCACCTTTTCCTCAGGCCAGGTAGCCTTATATACGATGGCTGCCGGAGTATCAGGCGCGAGACCGCCTTCAATAAGCCCCCCTGAAAGCTCATCACCCTTTCCCGCAGACAGAAAAAGGGCCATAGCCGTCCCGTGGGCAGCAAGGCTCTTTATACTCTCTTTTTCAGGCACCGGAGTCCGCCCCGTGATCCTTGTGATAATAAGGCTCTGGCTTTTTTCCGGTACCGTGAATTCTTTTTTCAGGGCCGAAGCCGCTCCAAAAAGAGAACTGACTCCGGGACAGTAATCATATTCTATACCGGATCTGTCAAGGATTTCCATCTGTTCAGCTATGGCACCGTAAAGCGCAGGATCACCTGTATGCAGACGGACAACTCTTTTCCCTGCCCTGTGGCTCTCTGTCATGATATCCATGATCTCATTCAGGGTCATGCCCGCACTGTCATATACCACCGCATTCTTGTCCGCATATTCCAGAAGTTCGGGATTTACGAGACTTCCGGCATAGATTATGACATCTGCGTTTTCAATAAGCTCCCGCCCACGCAGGGTTATCAGATCCTTTGCTCCCGGACCCGCACCAACAAAGCTGATCATCTTCTGACCTCTATCCTTTTTCTTATCTTCACAACCCTTCTGTCATAGGTCATGATACCGTTTATTTCATCCTCCACATCGGAAACCTGGGTATAGATACTGCCGCTGAGACCCTTTCCCACACAGGGGATGATCTCTTCTTCATAGAGTTTTTCTATTCTCTCTTCCAGCTTGTCGTATTCTTTTATGGTCCCGTAACCGTAAACCTTACCGGGATTATAAACATGGTCCTCGACCTTGAACGCAAAACCGCCGCATTCTGACAGAATGATGGGCTTATCAAAGGGCTGGAAAATATACTTTTCATTATATCTGTGCAGGCTCTTCACATCGCTGACACCCATATCGTGCCATCCCGAAGCAGCATCTATAACGGAATCGGGAAGAAGCTCCTTCAGCCGGTTAAATACTGTTTCAGAATCAAACTGTCCCCAGCCCTCATTAAATATGGTCCAGTACATTATGCAGGGGAAAGACCGGAGCTGCTTTACGGTTTCCTCCGCCCGTCTGATAAAAAATGTCCTCACATTGGGCGGCACCCGGGTTTTCCGGTCATCCCGGTTGGGAAATCCCACATTGGGAAGCGCTGTGTCCAGCAGAAATGAGTAGTGCCCGTTATTTACCATATCCTGGAAAACCACCATTCCCAGGCGGTCACAGGCGGCGTAATAGAGATCCGGGTCCACCTTCACATGTTTCCGCAGGGTATTGAACCCGAGATCCTTAAGTATCTTTATATCCTTTTCATACAGGGAGGGATCTGCGGGTGTTGAAAGCCCGTCGCTGAAATAGCCCTGATCCAGAAGCCCGTTAAAAAAGAAGGGCTTTCCGTTAAGACAGATCTCCGGCACTCCGTCAATACTGTCTATGCTGATATCCCTGAGAGCAAAGTAGGAACGCGCCGTATCCCCGCTGTCAAGGGACAGCTCAAAACGGTATAGATATGGGTCGTCCGGTGTCCAGTTCCTTATTTCCCCGGGGGCAATAACCGCTTCACCGGCGACAAGATCATGGCTTTCATCCCCGGAAGGACAGTGCACGATGATCTTTCCGTTATGCTTCTCATCCCCGGTTGAAATACGTGCCTCTGATCTGTCGGTATTTATAACGAGTTCCTTTACGTAAATATCCTTTACGCTCTCTATCCACACGCTCTGCCAGAGACCTGAAAAGGGGGTGTACCACATCCCGCCCCGCTTTATCCGCTGTTTTCCGTAGGGTTCGCGGAGATCCCTAAGGTCATCTCTGGTAACTATCTTCAAGGTGAATTCATCCGGAGCCTGACTGATATCCAGTGTGAAATGCTGATATCCGCCGTCATGTCCGCCGGTCTTTTCGTCATTGATATAGACTTCAGCGTGCTGATCCGCGGCATCCACATGAAGAAGAAGCCTGTCGCTCCTGAAGCCTTCCGGGATACTGACTTTCCTTTTGTATATCAGCTCGGATTTTTCCGGAAAATGAGTGTCTATACCGGATAAAAGGGACTCGGGCGGAAAGGGCACCCGTATCCTGCTGCTCTTTACAGGAAGGGGACGGCCGCCGAATTCCACAGAAAAATCCCACCAGCCACAGAGATTCAGAAAAGAATCCCTCTCCATAAGCGGGCGGGGATATACGTTCCAGGGAATAATATCCGGATCGTTATTCAGTTTCTCACCTTCAACCGTATATAATTTCTGCATCTGTTATATTATGATTCGGACGCCAAAAGTCACATTTTGATTAAATACGGATTGTTCCGTGCTACGCGGTCTCCGCTTCGCTACGGTCGGCGCAAAACCGATGTCCACTGGACATCGTGCGCCCCACAATCCTACCCCACACTCAACGGGGCACTGATGCGCCTAGCGCATCAAAACGTGCCCGTAAAACGTCCACCGGACGTTTTACCTTTCCGCGGGGCCCCTTCCCCACTTCATGCTCGTGTAGGGGTGCGCCCAAAGTTCTTGTCCCCACCACAAGCAAGCTTGTGTGGTGACAATTACTTTTGGCGCTTTAATCATATTATACCATAGTAGCATGATTATATCTTCCCATTGAAAGTCCGGGAGAAGGGTGAAACAGAAGGGGATCCGGTTATATACAGCAAATTGATTTTTGTTATAATAAAAAACATGAAAACCAACTTTGAAACCAACCCTGCGGAAATTGAAAAAAAGAGCTTCGGGATCATTTCGGATGCGCTTAAAGATAAGGAATTAAAGCCTGAGGAAGCGGATATCATAAAGAGAGTCATCCACACGACTGCGGACTTTGATTATGCGGAAAACCTTGTCTTTTCGGAGACGGCCGTAAACCGGGGATTGAGCGCACTGAAAAAGGGATGCACGATAGTAACCGATACGGAGATGGCGCGTTCCGGTATAAATAAAAAGGCACTGGAAAAGCTGGGCTGCAGGGCAGTCTGCTACATGTCTGACAGCCGGGTAGCCGAAGAAGCAAAGAAACGCGGGATCACCCGGGCCATGGTCAGCATGGAGAAAGCCTGTGAAACAGAGGGTGAAGTGATCATTGCGGTGGGAAACGCACCCACAGCGCTAATAAACATATTTGAATTCTGCAAAGAGGGAAAGCTTGATCCATCTCTGGTGATAGCTGTTCCCGTGGGCTTTGTGAATGTGGTGGAAGCAAAGGAGCTTATCATCGCGAGCAGAATTCCCCATATCGCGGCAAAGGGCAGAAAAGGCGGGAGCACGGTGGCGGCTGCCATAGTGAACGCGCTTATGTATAAGATCACGGGCAGGTCATAGGAACACAGAGGAACAGATGGAATTACGGGAAGGATATACAACCGGAACCTGCGCGGCTCTTGCATCAAAGGCCGCGGCACGGATGATCTTTGAAGGAAGGAAGATAGAAAAGGACAGCATCCTCACGCCTTCGGGAAAGATCATCGAAGCGGAAATACTTGACGCAGAGTACAGCAGGGAAAAGGCGAAGTGTGCGGTAAAAAAGGATGCGGGAGACGATCCGGATGTGACGGACGGCATGCTTATCTTTTCCGGGGTGACCCTTCATGAAAGAAGCAGCATAGATATAGACGGAGGCGAAGGCGTAGGCAGGATCACAAGACCGGGACTGGGACGGAAGCCGGGAGAGGCCGCCATCAATAAAGTTCCGAGGGAGATGATAGAGGAAGCTGTCAGATCCGTATTTGAGGAAATGGGTTATGAAGGCGGCGCGGATATCGTGATAACAGTGCCCGGCGGTGAGGAGATCGCAAAAAAGACATTTAATCCGAGGCTCGGAATAGAGGGAGGTATCTCGATCCTTGGCAGCAGCGGAATAGTAAAGCCCATGAGTGAAGACGCCATCATAGAGACGGTTAAAGCTGAGATCGACATCAGATCCGCCGAGGGGGAGGAAAAGATCGTACTGACCCCGGGAAACTACGGCAGGGATTTTATAAAGGATCATTACGGCTATGATCTTGAAAGGTCGGTCATATGCTCCAATTATATAGGGGCAGCCATAGATCACGCCGCAGCAAAGGGTTTTAAGGAAATACTCCTTATCGGACACGCCGGGAAGCTTGTGAAGCTTGCCGGGGGAATAATGAATACCCACAGCAGGAATGCGGACTGCAGAATGGAGATCATTGCAGCGTCAGCAGCTTATTTTACGGAGGATACCGGGTTTATAAAGGAGATCCTCAGCTCCGGCACTACGGATGAAGCCTTTGATAAACTAAAAAAGGCCGGAATTCTGACGCCCGTTATGCAGCGTATAGGCGAAAGAGCAGGGTATTATATAAGAGAAAGACTGAAGGAATATGAGGGCCTGATAACGGGACTCATCATCTTTTCAAATGAACGGGGTGTACTGTATGAAGATAAGCCTTATAGGAGCGGGACCCGGTAGGGAAAACCTTATAAGTCTCGAAGCATCAAAGCTCATAGAAGAAGCGGATATCCTTATCGGAGCGGAAAGGGTTCTAAGGACCTTCGGAAAAGATAAGGTGACCTTTAATATATACAAGCCGGATGAGATCATTTCAAAGATCAGGAATACAGGCATAGGAAAAAACGTGGCCGTGCTGTTCACGGGGGATCCGGGGTTTTTCAGCAGTGCAAAAAAGCTGTTCAGCCTGATAGATAAGGATGAGGATCTTAAAGATACGGAGATAAATGTGATCCCCGGCATATCCTCCATGCAGTATTTCATGGAGAACCTCCACCTGACCTGGGAAAACACGGTTCTCACAAGCCTTCACGGGAGAAACGCCAATATCACAGGCTATATCAGAAATAACCAGAAGGTCTTTTCCCTTTTCGGAAGCGGGGATGAGATAAGGGAAACCGTGGAAAAGCTCCATTACTACGGCATGGATCATGTGAGGATCCTGATAGGGGAGAATCTTTCCTATCCTGATGAGAACATCATCCTTACTGACCCGAAGAAGTTTGTTTCAGATAATACGAAGGCCGGGAAGCTGTCGGTGGCACTCTTTGTAAATGACAGGGCAGAAGAGTTCGTTACTGCGGGAATAGAAGATGATGAGTTCATACGGGGCGATGTGCCTATGACAAAGAGTGAGGTCAGAACTCTCAGCCTCATGAAACTGAAGCTAAAAAAGGATTCGGTATTTTATGATATCGGGGCGGGCACAGGAAGTGTGTCCGTGGAAGCAGCCTTAAGAATGACGGACGGGACGGTCTATGCGATAGAGAAAAAAGATGCTGCAATAGAGCTGATAAAAGAAAACAAGCGGAAATTTGCGGCTGACAATATAAAGATAATAAACGGATCAGCTCCGGATGTCTTTCGCGAGCTGCCGAAGCCGGACAGGGTATTTATCGGGGGCAGCAGCGGGAGATCAAAGGAGATCGTGGAAGCGGTTCTTGATAAAAACCCCGACGCGGTGATAGTTATGAATATAGTGACGATGGAAACCCTTAATGAAGTAAGCGCGCTGATAAAGGAAAAGGGATTAAAGAGCGACACGGTTCTTGTTAATATCACACGCATAAAGAAGGTGGAAGAACACAGCATGATGACCGGGCTGAATCCCGTATATATCGTGTCATTCGGGGGATAGATCAGAGAAAATCATCCTCATCATCTGCGTACTTTTCTATATCTATGCTCTCCTTAATGCAGGATACCACTGAATAGTAGAGATCCATAGCTTTGCCATGATCCCTTGTTATCACATCGGTATCCTTTTCTCCGGAAGCACTTTCCAGTCCGAGGGCGAGCTCTGACAGTTCAAAGGCCCCGATGGTCTTTGCAGAGCTTTTCAGGGAGTGTATATAGATCTTGTAATTTTCCCAGTCTTTCTTTTCATAGTATTCCGAAAGCTTTTCATTCCGTTCTTCATGATCCAGGGCAAACTGCGCCAGAATGGAATAATAGAAATCCTGATCTCCGCCGAAACTGGTAAGAGCTGTTTCGGTATCCAGCAGGGATTCCAGCCCGGAGGAACTCTCAGGATCCTTTTCAGATACGCTTTCAGGCTGATTTACGGATCCGTCCTTTACCTTCTCCGGAGGAAGGTATGTCAGCAGCATCTGTTCCAGGGAACGGCTGTTTATTGGCTTTGTGAGATAATCGGTGAAGCCCTCCGCAATATAGCGTTCTTTTGCGCCGGTGATCGCATCCGCAGTAAGGCAGATGACAGGAGTTTCCTTGTTCTTTCCTTCTTCCGAGCTCCTTATGATCTGAAGGGTTTCGGTTCCACCCATTCGCGGCATCCTCTGGTCAAGAAGTATCACATCATAGTGCTTTTCATTCGTAAGGTCGATGGCGTCAGGACCGTTCATAGCAGAATCGATTATGATCCCGGTTTTCTTTAAGAGTCCGCTGGCGACCATTATATTCATCTTTGTATCGTCTACGATCAGGATATGGGCATCGGGAGCATGGAAGATCTCATGATACGGGGTGGCATAGCTGTCCTCGGGGGGAAGCATCTGATAATCACCGATGGGGGTATCATTTTCGATTTTTTGTATGATATCAAAGGAGAAGACAGAGCCCTCGCCGTAGGTGCTCTGAACCTTGAGCTCGCTGTCCATAAGCGATAAGAGCTTGGTACATATGGACATTCCGAGACCGGTGCCTTCTATATTCCGGTTTTTGACTATATCAAGACGCTCAAAGGATACGAAGAGTTTGTCCATCTCGCTTTCTTTAATGCCGATTCCGGTATCCCTTACCTCCACATGCAGCTGCAATCTGTCACCGGTCTTTCCGGCGCTCTCCATACACAGGGTTACTGACCCTTCGTGGGTGTATTTTACGGCATTTGTAAGGAGATTTATGATAACCTGGTTTATCCTCGCATCATCTCCGAAGAGCTCGGATGGAAGGGTGGGATCCACATTGACGATGAATTCCAGTTTTTTGGACTTTGCTCTTTCGCTGATGGAATTAACGAGATATGAGATCATATCATGTAAACGATAGTGGACAGGCACGATCTCCATTTTTCCGTCTTCGATCTTGGAAAAATCAAGGATGCTGTTTATCAGCTGGAGCAGATTCTTTCCGGAGGTTTCGATATTGGCGGCATATTCTCTTATGGACGGGTCCTCTTCTTCCCGGAGTATCATTTCATTCATGCCGAGAATGGCGTTAATAGGGGTACGGATCTCGTGGGACATATCGGCAAGGAAACTGCCCTTTGCCTTATTTGCTTCGTCCGCCGCCACCTTTTCAAGTCTCAGGACTTTGGCCTCATATTCCTGTTTCCGGCGGTCATTATCCAGCTTTTCCATCTTCGTATTGTATGCCTGCTCATTCTTGTAGCTTAAATAGTAGAAGAAGGAGATCAGGGCGAATATTCCCAAAGAAACCAGAGTGTTTACAAGAACCTGGGTTGTGAGCTCCCGGAAAAGATCTGCGTCCTTTATCACGATGACCACATACCACTGGTCAAGAACGGGGCTTATGAACAGCGTGCAATGCTCTTCATCTATTGTGGCATTTATTTTTCCGTCCCTTGTTTCCAGTATATAACCGGAAAGCTCATCGCCGTAAACATCACTCAGGGTCTTTCCGTTATATTCCGGCCTGTGATGGGCTATTATCAGTCCATTTTCATCGACCACCATGCCATAGCCCTTGCCGCTTATAAACTGCTCTTTCATCGTGTTCTGGATATGATCCATATACAGGTCAAGAGCGATAACATTGCGGTTATCGTAGATGCTGTTTCTGCCGTCATTCAGCAGTTTGCAGACAGTAATGACCATTAAACGGGTTTGGGCATCTATGTAGGGAGAGACTATTGAAATCTTTCCTCCCGCATCAACGGCTGTTTTGTACCAGGATCTGCTTTCGGGTTCATAATCCTTAGGAGGCACCCATCCTGTTCCGTCAATGTATTCTCCCCGGAAAACACCGTAAATGCCGGTGAAAGCCTTATCGAACTGGCTTTTCCTGTTTATGGTCTGCTGGGTAAGGAAATTGTAGATTTTTTCTGAGGATTCCCCGTCATTTAACATCATATCCACAGTATCCGCAGTGGTCCAAAGAGAAGATTCCAGCGCGGTAAGATAATTCTCCAGGTATGTGGCGGTGGATGCGGCCTGCTCCTGTCCGGCACCGTAAATCCGCTCAACAGAGGCGCTAAAGAGCGTCTTTGCATTATATGCCACTGTAAAGACCATCATTATCAGAGTTATCAGCAGGGTGAAAACGAGATTGAAACGGCTTCCCCTTTCTTCAGCATGATCTGCTTTGCCGTCACTTCTTTTCCGGCTTCTGAAAGCGACGATAGTAATGACAGACAGTATGGTGAGTACCATAAAAACGGATATCGTAAAGAGGGTTACCGCAATGACGGTGCCGATATATCCCATATCGCCTCCGCTCGGAAGGGAGTCCCTCATATTCGATGCCAGGAAATAACCTGCGGCGCAGCCGCCTAAGATGATCAGGGAGACGAGAGCCTGCAGCAGTATCTGGAAACGCAGTTCATAGGTATTTTTTTCATCACGGGCAAGACCCTCTGCCACCATATCCCTTCTCGTTCCCTCCGGAAACAGAACAAGGGGAACAAAGCTTAAAAATACGAAATAGTAATACGGATTAATGGAAACACCTTCCCATTCAAGCATATCGAAGTACATCATCCCACTCTGGAATATGATGTACAGGGATATCAGAGCACTTAGATGGGGGAAATGCGCGCCGTTCTTACGATTCTTAAACCAGAAAAGGATCGCCCTAAGGGTAAAATACAGGGTGAAAGCCAGGGCTGCGCATTGCAGCAGTGAGTTTATGACTTCGCCTGTAGCACTAAACGCAAAGAATAAGCCGATATTTACCGGAATGGGCAGCAGCATAAGGGGATGGAAAAACTTTTTTGTCGCCGGATTCCGGAGAGTGATAAGTATAATATACAGAAAGAGACAGGAAATATTCCATCCGAGACTGGCAATAGAAGGTCCGTTTTCCGGATTTGAGTGCATTACCAGAATATAGATGGTCCAGTAAAAATCACTCATCAGGCAGGACAGATAGAACAGGGATAAATAAAGCCATCCCCGCCGGGGTGTCTCTATATAGCGGAAAAGGCAGCTTAGCAGCCCGATGATCGAAACGAGCAGGGATATACTGTTTTCTAATAAATTAATTCCCATAAAATGATTTTTCCAGAATCTGAATTACATATGAAAATGAATCATTCCGATTAGGTTATTATATAGGATTTATCCGATTCTGTCATATAGGATTGTATATAATTAATGACTTTTGTCAGCCGGGGCATTGATGAAGTATAATAAATATTAGTTATGGACTGTCGGAATAAGAGGATAATGATCAGCGCTGTAAAGAGTGGGAGCGGAAAAACTACGTTGACGCTTGCTCTTTTAAGCCTGCTTAAAAAAAGAGGAATGAAGGTTTGTGCCTTTAAGTGCGGTCCCGATTATATTGATCCCCTTTTCCATAAACAGGTACTGGGTATCCCGTCATCCAATATAGATCCCTTTTTTCAGGACAGAGATCTGATGCGCTGCATCTTTGCGGAAAGTAGCATGGACTCTGAAATATCTGTGATCGAAGGCGTGATGGGTTATTATGACGGACTGTCCTTTGACAGTGCCGGAAGAAGCTCCCATGAATGCGCGGTAAACCTTGACTGTCCCGTGATTCTCTGTATAGATGCAAGGGGAATGTCATATTCCGTTATCGGAGTAATAAAGGGAATGCGGGAATTGACAGGTGACAGCCATATACAGGGGGTAATACTGAATAATATCCCGGAGCAGGTCTTTGTAAAAATGAAGCCTGTTATAGAAAAGGAAACGGATGTCCGTGTTTTCGGTTTTCTCCCCCATATCAAAGAAGCGGAGATTGGGAGCAGGCATCTGGGATTACTGGCTCCGGAAGAAATAAGTGATATAGAAAAAAGGATCCGGAAACTATCGGATGCGGCGGAGGAAACCCTTGATATAGAAGGGATCATCAGACTTTCCGGGGAGGGATCCGGCTTTGGATATGATGGATCATATATGGATACCCTTTTCGGGGACGGCGGTATAAAAGATAACGAAGGTATAAAGATCGGCATTGCGTCAGATGAGGCCTTTTCCTTTATTTACGAGGATAATCTTGATTTTTTAAGAAGAAGCGGTGCAGAGCCTGTTTTTTTCAGTCCCTTAAGGGACAGCGGACTTCCCGAAGGTATTGACGGATGTATCTTTTGCGGAGGCTATCCGGAGGTTTATGCCGGGGAGCTGAGCGGCAACCACTCCATGCTGGAATCGGTGAGAAATGCCCTGTCTTCGGGACTGCCGGCCCTTGCCGAGTGCGGAGGTTATCTCTATCTGCATGAATCCATCAGGGATACGAAGGGAAAAATGTACAGGATGGCCGGTTTACTGGAAGGGGCACGAGCCGAAAACACAGGCCGCCTGAATAATTTTGGCTATAAGTATATTAAAGCCTTAAGCGGTAATCCCTTTGTAAACCCGGGTGACTGTCTGAAAGCGCATGAGTTCCACTACTATGACAGCACGGATACCGCGGATGCCATGGAAATAGTTAAGGTTTCGGATCCCGAAAGGAGACATATGGGTATGAGGGTGATAAATAATACATTATGCGGTTTTCCCCATTTTTATTATTATGCAAATCCGTCCCTTATCAGGAATTTCCTTGATCTTTGCAGGAGCAGACGGAAATGAGGAATGCGGCGGAGTCATTTATCATAGCCTTTTCCATGTACAGCAGGCTGCCTATGCCCGCAGTGAAGTGGAATGATGATAACAGGAGATATGTTTTTGCCTTCTTTCCCTTTGTGGGAGCTGTGGAAGGGCTTATCTTTTATTATCTTTGGATCCTTCTTGACAGAATACACTGCGGGGCCCTTCTTACAGGCGCACTTCTTACACTGTTTACGATCCTTTTTACCGGCGGCATACATCTGGACGGGTTCATGGATGTGAGGGATGCCCTGGCTTCCTACAGGTCCGTGGAGGAACGGCTTAGGATCCTGAAGGATCCCCATGTGGGAAGCTTTGCGGTGATATGGGCTGTCATGCTCCTTATAGTAAAGACCGCGGTTTACGGCAGTTTAAGCAGAGAAATACTTCCGCTTACTGCCATAACCTTCTTTCTTTCAAGAAGCTTAAGTGCCCTGTCGGTACTTGGCTTTCCGGAAGCGTATAAAGAGGGAACAGCCTTTTCATTTAAGAGTGCGGCGGCAAAGAGTGTTAAACCGCTTCTTATCATATTCGCGCTTCTTTCATTTGGAGCGGCTTTTTACATTTCTGTCCGGGGAGCAGCGGTATTATTGTTTTTAAGCGCAGTACTTATGATCTGCCATTATCGTAACTGTACCGTGAATTTTGGCGGTATAAACGGGGATACGGCAGGATGTTTCCTGGAGCTCTTTGAAACTGCCGTTCCGCTTATCATGGTAATTACGGAACCTGTTTTGTAGAAGGAGGGGAACATATGCAGAGAATACACGGCGGAGACATTTATTCCTTTGATAAGGATGTCCTGGATTTTTCAATAAACACGAATCCTCTTGGCATACGTCATGAGATAAGGGCAGCAGCCATATCAGCGATCAGTGATATGGATAAGTACCCTGACAGGCGGCAGATGAAGCTGAGAACCGCGATAGGAAGTATGGAAAATGTGGATCCGGAGCATGTGATCTGCGGAAACGGAGCTTCGGAGATAATATTTGCGCTGGTATCCGCTCTGAAACCGAAGAAAACGCTGCTGCTCTCACCCTCGTTCACCGAGTACGAGGTTGCGGCTGATACGGTTGAGACCGAAAAGGCTTTTTATCTTCTTGATGAAAAAGATGATTTTGAAGTCAGGGAGGATATTCTTTCGTATATCAGGCCGGACATTGATATGTTTTTCCTCTGCAACCCCAATAATCCCACCGGACGCCTGATCGAAAAGGATCTCATGAAAAAGATACTGGAAAAATGCCGTGAGAACTCTGTCTGTCTCGTGATAGATGAGAGCTTTATGGAATTTTCAGGAAGGTATAAGGAATGTACGATGGTGGAAGAGGTTGAAAAGTATGACGATCTCATGATCCTTAAATCCTTTACAAAGATGTACTCCTTTCCGGGACTCCGCCTGGGATACGCGCTGTGCAGGGATAGGGAAATCCTTGAAAAACTTGAAAGGGTAAGACCCCCCTGGGCCGTGTCCAATATCGCGGAAAGTGCCGGAGTCGCAGCCTGCAGCTTAAAGACGCATCCGGAAAACACCAGAAAGTATATAAACCGGGAAAAGAAAAAGATCTGCTTTAAGCTGTCCTGCCTGGAAGAGAAGGGGCTTAAGTACATAGAATCGGAGGCGGATTTCATACTGTTTACCGCTCCGGACGTAAACGGAGAGAATCTCTATGATCTTCTGCTGAAAAAAAAGATACTTATAAGGAGATGCGGTGACTTCAGGGGGCTTAGCGGCAGCTGGTACAGGATATCGGTGAATGACGATGCCTCCAATGAGAAGCTTACCCAGGCATTGAAGGAAATATATTCATAATGAAAAACATTGATGAAAAAGCCCGGGAGCAGTTCCGGCTGGACACCAACTGCAGTGCGGAAAACGATACCGGGATAATGATAAATGAAAGCGCGGAAAGACCGGGGGCAAGACTGGTTGACGGCGTGTCCTCCTTTTTCCGGGCAATAATATACAAAGGCGATGCCTATATAATGGCGGATCCCCTTATCATAGACTGGGTAAGGGAAAAGTACGGCGAGTACAAGGCGGAGTGGTTCTGTAAATTTGAAAACCTTCGCGTGCTGGACAGAAAACTCAATGAATACGGGCGGGAAATAATGGATACCCATGTTTATATGCTGCCGGATCCCGAATTCACGGATTACGAATATGAGGAGCTGCCCTATGACCGGTACTGGCTCTATGATAAGGAAATTGCGGAATGGCGTGAAAAATACGGGGAAGATAATCCCTTTTACCATGCCCTTGTTTTTTCCAAAAGGCAGCCGGACAGGATAGCACTGCTGCTTACCGCAAAGGGTGACAGGGAGAGTATCGCAGCCATGTCCGGAGTTTCCCAGGACGGACAGAATCTGTGGCAGATAGGGATAGATGTTCTGCCGGAATACAGAGGCCACGGTCTGGCAACCTATCTTACGGAGAGTATGAAAAAGAAGGTTTTTGAGACCGGACACATTCCCTTTTACGGAACCAGTGAAAGCCACTCCCTTTCGATGGATACAGCCATCAGATCCGGCTTTATACCGGCATGGTGTGAGATCTATGTCAGAGAGCAGGCTGAAGGGAACGACAAAGAATGAAGGTGCTTCTTTTCGGAGGAACAAGTGAAGGCAGGGAACTTGCAGCCTTTCTTTCAGAGAAAAAAACAGAAACGGTAGTATCCGTGGCTACGGAATACGGGCGGGAACTTATCGCTCCTTCGCCATATCTTTCCGTACGTACCGGAAGGCTGAATGAAAGGGAAATGGAAGAACTGTTTCCGGGCTTTGACCTCATTATAGATGCGACCCACCCCTATGCTGTCGAAGTAACTGATAATATAAAAAGAGCGGCGGAAAAATGCGGTAAAAAGCTGTTCCGGCTTTTAAGAGAGGATATAAGCGGTGCGGAGTCGGCCTATGGCTGTATCGAAGGAATCTTCGGTTCAGCAGGGGAAGCTGCCGCATATCTGACCGGTAAAAAAGGAAATATCTTTATCTCTACAGGCAGCAAGGATTTGGAAGAGTACACCGTTATACCGGATTTCAGGGAAAGGCTGACAGTCAGGGTGCTGCCGGCAGCGGAGTCGGAGGAAAAGGTAAAAAGCCTCGGCATAAAAAAGGCCCTTTATTCAAAGGGACCCTTTTCCTACGAAGAGAATATAAGCCAGTTTAAGGAATATGGAGCAGAGTATCTGGTTTCAAAGATAAGCGGCGCCGCCGGGGGATTCCCGGAGAAGATGAAGGCCGCAGAGGATCTTGGCATCAGGGTGCTGCTGATCCGCAGGGAAAAAGAGGAGGAGGGACTTTCCCTTCATCAATTGAAAGAAGTATTGAAATTATAAAAGATTTTTACCGGAATTTATGAATAAAGCCATACGCATAATAAAAACAGACGGAACAGAGCTTCAAACAGACAGAGAGCGGGTTTTCAGACAGATAAACTGCGATAGGGAAAACCCTCTTTATGATGAGTATCTGAGTGAATATGAAGTGCTTCTGCCGGAGGTGATCTCATCCCTTTCCCCTGCAGCGGCTCTTGCCTTTGCTCCTTACCCGGAGGGGATCGGCGGGAGCATAGTCCCCGGAACGGAAGTGCTTTACGTTATTACCACCCTCGGGGAGAAAGCCTCCGCTCTGATAGACGGATATTTTAAGTCCGGCGCCTATGTAAAGGGGATGCTTTCCGACGCCATAGCAAATGCGGTCCTTTACTCTTTTGATAAATTTACGCTGTCAGAGATACGTAAGATGTGCAGGGAAAAGCATATTGGCATCAGTAAGCGTTATGAAGCTCCGGCCCACCTTCCGCTTGATATCCAGAGAACTGCTTTTCAGGTGCTGGATGCCGGTAAAACGCTGGGGCTTTCCATCACATCGGGAAATATGTACGATCCGGTAAAGTCTTCCTGCCAGGTTTTTGTTACCACGGGAAATGAAAGGGTTATGCGCTTAACCCACAACTGCTCTGACTGTCCCGATAAGGACTGTCCTGACCGGCATGAAGCTGTTACCGTAAAAGTAGCTGATCCGGGCGGTGAATACGAATTTACCGCTGTTTCCGGAAGCCTGCTTTCAGATGTTCTGATGGAGAATAATATCAGGCTGAATCTGCTTTGCGGAGGCACGGGGAGATGCGGAAAATGTGCCGTAAAGATAATAAAAGGTGCTGAACCCGGGATCTCTTTATCCTGCAGAACCAGAATTTATGAGGACGTGACGGTTGAAATGCTGCAGCAGGATGAAGGGGATATGGTTTCCATTGGAAGCGAAACTGCCGATAGGACTGATACTCCTAAGGATTCTCCCTTAGGCATAGCCATTGATATCGGAACCACCACCCTGGCCTTTTCCCTTGTGGATAAGGAAAGAGGCAAGGTCATAAATACTTTCACTGCCGTTAATTCCCAGCGTAAATACGGCGCTGATGTGATAAGCAGGATCGATGCTGCCGGAAGGGGACTTTCCGGTGAGCTGAAGAAACTGATAGAATCGGATCTGTATATGGGGATCTGCGAGCTAAAGGCCGGTATCCCCGACTTTTCCACGAGGCTCGAAACAGTATGCATCGCGGGCAATACCGCAATGCTCCATATTCTCCTCGGGTATCCTGCGGCATCACTCGGGGTCTTTCCCTTTGAAACATACAGTCTTTCCCTTGAGGAAAGGGCGCTTTCGGAGGTTCTTTCGCTGTCCGTATCCGTTCCGGATGAATTAAAAAATGTTAAAACCTTTATACTTCCCGGTAATTCGGCCTTTATAGGTGCGGATATCATATCCGGTCTTTACAGTCTGGATCTTCATAAGAAAACAGGGATAAATGCATTTATAGACCTCGGAACCAACGGGGAAATGGCTGTCGGCAATAAGGACAGGCTTCTCTTTACTTCAGCGGCAGCGGGGCCTGCCTTTGAAGGAGGAAATATCACCTATGGCACGGCGAGCATAAAGGGAGCCGTTTCCTCGCTGAAGATAAGCGGGGACAGGGCGAAAATAGCAACTATAGGAAATGAAAAAGTACTATCAGGTATCTGCGGCACCGGGGTCATTGAAATCACGGCGGAACTGCTGAAGGCAGGTCTTATGGACGATACCGGAGTGCTTGCTGACAGATACTTTGATGACGGCTATCCCCTGGGGCTTAACGGAAACGGGGATATGATAACCTTCACCGAAAGCGATATCAGGGAGATCCAACTTGCGAAATCCGCGATAAGGGCAGGCATTGAAACCATGCTCTTACGATACGGCGCGGGTTATGATGATATAGAAAAGCTCTATATTGCGGGAGGATTCGGCTGTTTTCTAAATACGGAGAAGGCAGCGTATATAGGCATGATCCCGAAGGAACTGTCCGGAAAAGCCGTGGCTGCGGGAAATACCTCCCTGGAAGGAGCGATAAAATTTATCCTTAACGTGGAAACGGCCGGAAAAGAAGTGACGGACATCGCCGGAAAGGGTGAAGAGATAATCCTGTCAAACGACAGTGATTTTAATGAGATGTATCTTAAATACATGATGTTTGAGAGATAGATATGGCTAAGAACCTGATGATACAGGGCACCATGTCAGGTGCGGGAAAGAGCATAATAACAGCGGGACTGTTAAGGATATTTAAGCAGGACGGCTACCGGGCAGCGCCTTTTAAATCCCAGAATATGGCGCTTAATTCCTTTGTGACGGCTGATAACAGGGAAATGGGCAGGGCGCAGGTGGTGCAGGCCATCGCCGCCGGAGCAGAGCCCTCCTCCGATATGAACCCGGTCCTGATAAAGCCCATGGGGGATACGCTTTCACAGGTGATCGTAAACGGACATCCCGTCGGTAATATGAAGGCGAGAGAATATTACCGGAAAAAGAAGGAACTGATCCCGGAGATAATGAATGCCTATGACAGGCTTTCCCGGGACCGGGATATAATAGTGATCGAAGGCGCCGGAAGCCCGGTTGAGATTAATTTAAGAGAAAATGATATTGTAAATATGGGGCTTGCGGAAATGCTTGACGCTCCTGTGCTCTTAGTCGGGAATATAGATCCCGGAGGAGTATTTGCACAGCTTCTCGGAACCGTAAATTTACTGGACCAGAAGGAAAGGGAGAGGGTCAAAGGCCTTATCATCAATAAATTCCGGGGAGATAAGTCGCTGCTGATGCCCGGACTGTCCATGTTTAAGGAATACTGCAGCATTCCCTTTGCAGGGGTGGTGCCCTATACTGATCTTAAGCTGGATGAAGAGGACAGCGTGTCGGAGCGGCTGCAGGGGAAAAAGACAGCTGCGCCGAAAGGCGGTATAGAGATCTGTGTCATAAAGCTTCCCCTTATCAGTAATTATACGGATTTCTCCGTGTTGGAAAATATACCGTCGGTAAATGTGGCATACACGGATGATCCGAAGGAGATAAAGGATCCGGATCTTCTTATACTTCCCGGAACGAAAAATACCTTAAAGGATCTTAAATGGTTAAGGGACTCCGGAATGGAGGCGGCCCTTACAGAGGCTGTAAAGAGGGGAGTTCCCCTTATCGGTATCTGCGGAGGCTTTCAGATGCTGGGAGAAGCCATAGAGGACCGGGATGGTCTGGAGGGCGGAGGCTCGATGAAGGGCTTATCCCTGTTTCCTTTGAAAACAGTCTTCAGCCCGGAAAAGACCCTGAGACAGACAGCGCTTTCCACGGGCAGGGTGGAAGGAGAGTTTTCGTTCCTTTCGGATCTTCGGATAAGCGGATATGAGATCCATATGGGCGTAACCGAAGGATACGGGGATCATCCGGGTGTAACTGCCGGGGATAATGTACTCGGAACATATATTCACGGCTTCTTCGATTCCCCGGAGCTTGTAAGGCGTCTTTTAACCTATCTCTATCAGAAGAGGGGAGATAGTGTGCCGGATCTTCAGATAGAAGATCCTCGTGACAGAACAGAGAAAGAACTGGACCGGCTCGCGGATGTCCTCAGGGAAAACCTTGATATGGACCTGATCCGCGGGATATTGTCATTCTGATAATGAAAAATACTAAAGAATTATTTAACATTACAATCGATAAACCCGATGACGTTTCCTTTGCCGCAGCAAAACACCGCTTTGACGGCAAGGCAAAGCCGATTGACGGTCTTGGGGATCTGGAGACCATTATATGCAGGATCGCTGCGGTGCAGAGAACCGGGGAAATAAGCCTCCGGAAAAGAGCAGCGGTGATAATGTGCGCTGATAACGGCATAGTGGAAGAAGGCATATCCCAAAGCGGAAAGAAAGTGACATTTTCCGTGGCCGCTGCACTGGGGAAGGGCCTGAGCTCTGCCTGTACCCTGGCGCGTTCGGCTGATGTCGACGTTGTCCCCGTGGATATAGGGATAGACTCTGATCTTGCTATTCCCGGAGTCAGGAACATGAAGAGTGTCAGGGGCACCGGGAATTTTATGAAGGAGCCCGCAATGACGGATGATGAAACCCTGCATGCCATCGATGCCGGCATCCGGATCGTAAAAGAGCTGTCGGATGAAGGCTATACGGTAATAGCAGCGGGGGAAATGGGTATAGGAAATACCACCACCTCTGCAGCCGTGATATCCGCCTTTCTTAATATTGACAGCGACGAGGTCACCGGAAGGGGAGCGGGGATTGATGATGAGGGTTTGAATACAAAGAAGCAGGTTATAAAAAGAGGGGTTGAACTCTATAAGCATTCAGATATATCAGATACGAAAAACCGTGCTTTCCAAATCCTTAAGTCTCTTGGCGGACTGGATATGGCGGGGGCTGCCGGACTGATGATCGGAGGTGCCATCTGTCATGTTCCGGTCATATTAGACGGGATACTTACCGCCGCTGCTGCCCTTGTCGCAGAAGGTATGCTTCCGGGGGTAAAGGATTATCTCATTGCCTCCCACAACGGCAGGGAAAAGGGGATCATGCCTTCCCTTGAATATCTGGGGCTCAGACCTGTAATAAACGGAAACATGGCTCTTGGAGAAGGCACGGGGGCCATCCTTTTATTCCCTCTTTTGGATGCTGCTGTAGATTATTATTATAAAGCTGCCGATTTCAGGGACTATGGTATGGATGAGTACAAAAGATTCAGGTAATGGAGCATTTTCATTACTTATGTTAAAATATATGGGTCATATGGATTTTTATTCGGGGAACGGGTAACTGCCTATGTTTGAAAAAGCCAGATATAAATACCGGATCAAATGCCTGAAGGCCTCCCTGGTGCTTCTCGCAGTAGTTCTTCTGGCTTCCCTCGTCTATATTTTCATTATTAATGCCATTACAAGAAGGCAGGTTTATGATGACATGCTCACTGCCGTAAATGACAGTGCCGCCGATCTTGAGCATGAGCTCAGGGCAGACCGGAGCATGCTCCGTATCATTTCAAAAGTCATTTCAGAGTCGGGGGAATCCCTGCACTCCCTTAAAGTAACCCAGTATCTGAATATTTATGATGCCAACTCCCGCATAGCCGATGTGGCTATACTGATTCCGGGCAACAAGGTCATTCGTGTTTCCGGAATGGATATCAGTTCGGAGGGAGTGCTGGATTTTGATGAGATAGATGAGAGAGGAGAGCATATCTCCACTCTGCTTCCGGATCTGGAAACAGAGGGCGTCATGGATATACGCAGCTTTGTTCCCATCAGGAGAGAGGGGGATACGATAGGTTATATCTATTCTACGGTAACTCCTGAAAATGTGATCCGCGGATGGCTTCCGGAAATCTATAACGGCAACGGCTATATTTCCGTTATAGACAGGGAGAGCGGGGTTTTCCTGCTGGATTCCAGAGGAATGACAGGCAGGACCATACAGGATTTTGATTCCGAACTGGTGATGATCCGCTCTGAGGGATCTCTGGAAAAAGCCGTTACGGCCGGCGAAAAGGGATATGCCATTGGCAGGGAGAAGAGCAGCAGGACAAGCCTTTATATGTGTTATATCCCCATGGACATAGAGAACTGGGAGATGATGATAACCGTTCCCCAGCGATATGTGTATGAGTCCGTATCCTCTGTCAGAACTTATCTCTATATATTCCTTGGAGTACTGGCATTGCTGCTGATCGGATACTTTGTTCATATCCTGCGCGTGACATCGGGATCCATAGAAGGTGTGGAGAGAAGGGCCAATATGGATGCCCTGACACGGCTTCAGAACCGGAACAGATATGAGTATTTCGTTGAGAAACTGGCCCAGGGCACAGACGGGCTCGCCTGCATGTATTTCGACGTGAACGGTCTCCATGAGATGAATAATACCCAGGGACATACTGCCGGTGACAAGATGCTGAAAGATATCGCGGACATCCTACGGGAGGAGTATGGAGATTCAAATACTTACCGTATAGGAGGGGACGAATTCGTTACCTTCAGATATGACAGGGATGAAGCCCTTGTGCGGGAATCCGTTAAACGGGTGGAAAAGAAGGTTACCGAGGCAGGATACCATGTTGCCTGCGGAATGGCCATGGCCACTCCCGATAAGAAATTAAATGTGGTTATAAAACAGGCAGAAACGGAAATGTATGCCAATAAGGAAAGGTATTACCGCAGCATAGGAAGGGAAATGAGAAAATGAAGTATCTGAGATCCTTTAGCCTTATATGTCTCGTGCTGTCTCTTGTTATGGGCGGATGCTCCGGCGAGCTTCCGGACATTGACAACAGGACCCTTTCCGCTGCTTACAATGATGATGCCAAGGTATACAGGAATATTTATTCTGCAGAGGTTCAGAATCTGAACTATCTGATCACATGTTCTTCCGTGGATACGGTTATCTGCGCCAATGTTATAGAAGCTCTGGTGGACTATGATGATAACGGCAATATAGTCCCGGGTCTGGCGGAAAGCTGGGAAGCGAATGAAGACATGACGGAATGGACTTTTCATCTGAGGGATGACATCACCTGGGTCGATTATGAAGGTGAGTATTATGCCGACGTGGTGGCAGATGACTGGGTATGTGCGGCGGAATTTGTGAATGACGCTTCCAACGAGGCAGAATGCCAGTATATGTATAGTACAGGATCTGTAGTGAAGAATGCAGCGGAATACTATGACTATACTTCATATCTTATTAATCCTTCAGCTTATAATGAGCCTCCCGAGCAGTTCCGGCCCCAGGATATCGGAGTAAAGGCGGTTTCGGATAAAACCCTTGTGTATTTACTGGAAAAGCCCTGCCCCTTCTTCCCCAGTGTATTGTCCTATACCACCTATCTTCCGATATGCAGGAAATATCTGGAAAAGAGCGGCAGCATGTTTGCCAGGGATTATAAGAACATGCTTTATAACGGAGCTTATGTGCTTCATTATTTCGAACCTCTGGAAAAGAGGATCCTTGTAAAGAATCCCACATACTGGGATCGGGATAATGTCTTTATCGACAGGGTGGAAAGCTACTATGATCCGGACGCCGTTTTGGTGGGGGCAAAGAGGTATATGTCCGGCAATATCGACAGTGCCGTGATCCCTCCCGACAGGCTTTCGGAATATATGTCGGATCCGGAATACGCAAAGGAAATACATAAGTCCCTTCCCGACAGTTCTTTTTCTTACTTTTATGCCTTTAACTACATGCCGCTCTTTGATGAGAAATATGAACCGGAAAACTGGGAAAAGGCCGTATCCAATCTGAATTTCAGAAAGGCGGTGGCATCAGCCATTGACAGGGTCGGCGCCCTCTCTGTTTACGAACCGAACAATCCGGAGATGCTCGTGAATAATACTGTTACTCCGGAAGGAGCAGCTGTTACAGGAGGTAAGGACTTCACTGAATTCGGAAGGCTTAAGGAGATAAGCAGCAGGGACAGCTATGACAGAGCCATGGCGGTATCATACCGCGACAAGGCCATACCCGAACTGAAGAAAAAGGGAGTTACTTTTCCGATCAAGGTGTTGATGCCCTACAATCCGGCTAATGCAGGGTGGAAAGAGGAAGCGTTCCTGGTGAAGGATCAGCTGGAGGGCACCCTCGGAAATGATTTTATCGAGGTTTATGTCGAGGAAGGAAGTGATACGGGATTTCTCCTGTCCGTCAGGATGAGCGGGAAATACGCTCTGATGAAATGCCGCTGGGGAGCTGACTATGCCGATCCCCAGACCTGGACGGAACCCTTTGAAGAAGACGGAGACTATACCTTCTGGCACAGACACGCCGATATGGCTTCGCTTAATGATCAGTGGGAAAAGCTGATAAAAAAGGCATCTTCCATTACGGATGATGATGACGCGAGGTACACTGCATTTTCAGAGGCGGAGGCGCTTATTATAGACAATGCCGTTGTGATACCCTTCTCGATCATGAACGGGGAAGGCTATATTATGGACCGGCTGGATCCCTTCGAGGGAGAGTATTCCACCTACGGAATGGCGCCCCAGAGATACAAGCTGCACCACCTTATGGAAGATTCCATGGATCTCGATGAATTCAACCGGAAATATGAAGAGTGGATAAACAGATAAGCCGGTACACCGGCACCACTTTTACTATTTTGTAAAAATTTCAAAAATTTCAAATATCACTGCCACAATGAAAACTGCTTCGTATAATCATATAGAGATTATTCTTGCAGTTTTCTTGTTTTATGGTGTATAATCCAGATTATCAGGCGGAGATCCCTCTGCCGCAACGATCCCATCGGTGATCCGTTTATCCGGATAATACCCAGACAAAGGATAGCATACAAATAAGAAAACGAGGAATTATGAGAGAAAAACTTGAAACGTTACCATTGGCACAGTTAAGAGAACTTGCTAAGGCAAGAAATATCAAAGGCACCTCCTCCATGAAAAAGGGAGAACTTATCGATATCCTGGTAGAGGAGGCCGAAAAGATGGATAAGGAGGAGGCAGGAAAGAAGAAGGAAAACTCCTCTGAAAAGACTGTAAGCAAGGCGGACAGATCCGATAACAAGGATAGCGAAGAAGAGTCTGCGGATCCCGACAAGATCTCCCAGGAGAAGGAAGCACTGGATTCGGGAGAAACAGCGGACGGCATACTTGAGGTTATGTCGGACGGCTATGGTTTCATAAGGTGTGAGAACTATCTGCCCGGTGAAAATGACGTTTACGTAGCTCCGAGTCAGATCAGAAGATTCAATCTGAAGACCGGAGACATAATTGTAGGAAATACAAGGGTAAAGACCCAGGGAGAGAAATTCTCCGCACTGCTCTATGTAAAGACCATAAACGGTTATACACCGGCAGAGGCCCAGCACAGATACAATTTCGAGGATATGACTCCCATTTTCCCGGATCAGAGGCTGAATTTAGAGAGCGGCAATAATAATGTGGCCATGAGGATGATGGATCTCATCAGCCCTGTGGGCAAGGGACAAAGAGGAATGATCGTTTCCCCTCCGAAGGCCGGAAAGACCACACTGTTAAAGAATATAGCAAAGTCCGTGACAAAGTCATATCCGGAGATCAGGCTTATCATCCTTCTGATTGATGAGCGTCCCGAGGAAGTGACTGATATCAAGGAGTCCATTCACGGAAAGAATGTTGAAGTAATATACTCTACGTTTGACGAGCTGCCGGAGCACCATAAGAGGGTTTCGGAAATGGCTATAGAGAGGGCAAGGAGACTGGTGGAACATAATCAGGATGTTATGATCCTTCTGGACTCCATTACAAGGCTTGCAAGAGCCTATAACCTCACGGTTCCGCCCTCAGGAAGAACCCTTTCCGGAGGTCTTGATCCCGCAGCCCTGCATATGCCGAAGAGATTCTTCGGTGCCGCCAGAAATATGAGAGAGGGCGGAAGCCTTACGGTTCTCGCCACAGCCCTTGTGGATACAGGAAGCAAGATGGATGATGTGGTTTATGAGGAATTCAAGGGAACCGGCAATATGGAAATGGTGCTGAACAGAAAGCTGCAGGAAAAGCGGGTATTCCCGGCGATCGACCTGCAGAAATCCAGCACGAGAAGGGACGATCTGCTCCTTTCCAGGGAAGAACAGGAAGCGGCAGACATTATACATAAAGCCCTTAATGGCCTAAAGAGCGATGACGCCACCGAAAAGCTCATCGATCTCTTCAGCCACACCAGGAATAATAAAGAATTTATAGAAATGGTAAAGAAGATCAGGCTGTATTGATTTAGAGAGGTATTGCCATGAAGAAAGTGCTCTTTAAGCGTATCGCGGTATTTTTTCTGATATCGGTGCTTTTATGCTCCAATTCGCTGTTTCTCTATGCTGAGGAAGTCGGAGAAGGCGTTGAAACCCCGGATGCTGAAGTAACCGCAGTAATAGAAGAGCCCGCAGAACCCGGTGGAAGCGACGATAACGTTGTGACGGATGGGAACGCTGGATCTGGCGATACCGTAGATAACCAAAACGGTCAGCAGTCACAGACAGGCAGTCTGCAGGTGCCTGTTCTGGGAAGGAAATTCTCTGTAAATACCGACGTACTGAGTTTTGGAACTATAAAGACCAACGAAGTTCCGATGCCGCTTAGTTTCGTGATAACAAATGACAGCACCAGTGATGAGCTGAATTTAGGATGGAGCCAGACTGATGTCACCGGGATATTCCGCCTTAATATGCCATCAGAGGTAAATAATCCGATTGCTCCCGGTGGGCATATACAGGGAACTGTTGAGGTGCCAAAGGAAAAGATACAGGCCGGAGATTTTGCATCCACTATTGTTTTTACAGATCTGGATACCAATGCAAAGGCGGAGATACGAGTTTCTCTCAGAGTGGAATCAGCAGCTCCGGGTGTTAACAAGATAAAGATCTGGCCCGGAAACACATACCTTCGCCAGGGAGATTCCATGAAGTTTGATGTCACCGTGGAGGGTTATAATAACCCTGATACCGGTGTCACCTGGAGTCTTCAGGGACAGAATTCATCCGGCACCAGTATTGATAATGACGGATATCTCAGGGTTGCCGGGGATGAGTCGGCATCATACATTACGGTCATTGCGACTTCCAATCAGAATAACAGCTACAGGGATACGGCATCAGTCAGTATTTCCAAGGACAGGTATGTGGTAAATGCCTGGGCGGATCCTGCGAAGGGGGGATATATCAACGGAGCGGGAAACTACAACGGGGGTGACCGGGCCACACTGACTGCGGTTGCCTTGGAAGGATATTCATTCGATGAATGGGTTACTGCGGATGATATGTCCCATGTCAGCTCATCAGCGTCCTTTACAACGGATAAGATCACAAAGAATCTTAGTTATAGAGCTATTTTCATAGAATCGGAATTCAAGATAAAGGTTAAGAGTTCCGATGAGGATATGGGCACCGTTAAAGGCGGAGGCTATGTCAAAAAGGGAGATAATACCACTATTGAAGCCAAGCCGAAGACGGGTTACGACTTTGACGGCTGGTATGAAAATGACAAGCTGGTAAGCCATGACAAGAAGGTAAAGATCACCGATGTAAAGAAGAGCCATACCTTTGTAGCGCAGTTCAAAGAAGAAAGATATGTGGTAAAGGTTTCGGCATCTCCGTCTGAGGGCGGAAGTGTCTCCGGTGAAGGTGAATATGAAAGCGGAGATACTGTGAACCTCAGTGCGTCTCCGGCTCCCGGCTACTTCTTTAAGGGATATGAAATAAATAACCAGATCATCAGTAATTCCGAAGATTACCGTATAACCGGTCTGGACAGGGATCTCAGCATTACCGCGCTGTTTGAAAAGGAAGGTACAAAGAACCATACGATCGAATCCGGTGTTGCCAATGCCGGCGGAGTCATAACTCCTTCAGGAAAGGCCAGCGTTGCGGAAGGAGGCAGCATAACCTATACCATTGCTCCTGATAACGGATACGGCGTTCTGATGGTTTCCGTAGACGGTGAGCAGAAGGGGGCATATACCACCTTTACATTTAATAATATAAAAAGGGATCATACCATTTCAGTTGCCTTTGCTCCTATAGAAGATCCGGTAAACGAAGTTGAGATGGACAAGATCATTACCACAAAGGAAGCGGAGGCAATAGCCGTAGCGAAGCTCAGACAAGCCGGGCGTGATTCGGAGGAAAGAAGTTCCGTGATCGTCACCACTGAGAATTATCAGGAATATCTGCAGGAGGAAATGGGGGAAATCGAAGGAGATACGGATACGATAACCGCACCCCAGGAACAGAACCTGGTCGGAATGGACAATACAGAGGATCTCTCTGATGTGGTCAACATCTATAATCCGGATAAGGCAGTCGGAGTATACCAGGCTCTTGATATAACCCGTGAAACTGCGGAGAAGCTTATTGACGGCAACGGTGATGGCATACTCATTAATGAAGCGTATGAGCTGGGCTACCTTGATATTCTTATCAATAATGAATACATGGTTCCCGGAAAAGAAGGAGAAGTGCTTGACCTTGAAAATGACAACACGGTCAAAAACCTCCAGGAGGTAGTGAGAGCCTGTCTTACCAAAGAAGAGAAGCTCAAGCTCCTTGATGGAAATGAAATAGTTGTTTCCTTTACCATCTCCGGCGCGGAAAACCCCGGGGAATATGAGAAACAGGCCGTAAAAAGTGCAAAGGGTGTCAGCATTGACAGATACCTCTATATCACTCTTATGAAGACCGTAGACGGTGTGCCCTCTCTCGTAGAGAAACTGGATACACCAATGCGCCTGACTATGGAGATTCCCGAAGAGCTCAGGGACAGCGAAGCAAAGTTCTGCATAGTGAGGAATCATAACGGGGAAGTGGATGTGCTGGAGGATCTGGATGATGATCCCAATACCATCACCATAGAGACAGACAGATTTTCACCCTATGCCATAGGGCACTTCTCAAATACAAATTATATAGTTATTTTTATAGCAATTGCAGTTGCTTTTGCGGCAGCGCTGTTCATTCTCCTCACCTTCATCAATATGAGGGGGAACGGTAAGAAAAAGGTTCCTGAAGGGACAGACTAAAAGCGGGATATAAAATGCAGAAGGGGAGATAAAGATGTATTATTCCATGACAGGGCTGCTTGCAGCCCTGATCCTTCTGATAGAAAATCAGGATATTCTTTTTGACAGGAAGGGGGCTTTTACCCTTCCTGCTTGGAGAGTTTACAGAAAATTCCTTTTTGCTGTTCTTATCTATTATGCCACAGATATTCTGTGGGGGATTCTGGAAAGCAGGAAGCTTTCATTTCTGCTGTTTGCGGACACATCGATATACTTTATTGCCATGGCGGCGGGGGTTCTGTTCTGGACCCAGTATGTTGTCGCCTATTTAGATGAAGACAATATTTTCGGACGCATACTCATCTATTCCGGACGTTTTATAGCGCTTCTTGTTGTGATTTGTTCCCTTATTAATCTGTTTACGCCTGTTCTGTTCAGGGTGGATGCCGACTCGGTTTATCATCCTCTGGAGACCAGATATGTGATACTGGTAAGCCAGATAATACTGCTGCTCCTTATTTCCCTGTATGCTTTTTCTTCTCTGATCCGCCTGAAAGACGATGGAAGAGAGCGGATGAAATACCGGACCATAGGACTTTTCGGTCTGACAATGGCAGTATTTTTGATATTGCAGGTGTATTTTGCCTATCTTCCGCTGTATTCCATTGCATTTATGCTGGGAACCTGTCTCCTTCGCTCTGTCGTAATAGGGGATGAGAAAGAAAAATACAGAAGTGAACTCGAGGAAGCAGAAAAGATTAAGGAATTGAAGCAGTCTATATCCGCGCTTCTCGATAATATGCCGGCACTTAGCTTTTCAAAGGATGCGGAGACTGGAGTTTACCTCGCATGCAACCAGGCTTTTGCCGAATACGCCCATAAAGACAGTCCTGATGGTGTTGTGGGGCTGACGGATGCCAAGATCTTTGACAGAGTCACTGCCAGTCATTTCGTTGAAGACGACCATATGGCACTGTCCATGGATGAGCCTTATATCTTCTATGAGGATGTGCCTGACGCCGCCGGTAATCAGAGGCAGTTCCAGACCACGAAGCTGAAATTCATGGATGCGGCGGGGAGACTCTGCATTCTCGGAATGTGTCAGGACGTAACGGATACAGTCCGTATTCAGAGAGAAAATGCCACCACAAAGGAAGCCTATGAAAAAGCAAAGAGTGCAGGGATCATTTTTACCCATATTGCCCAGACCCTGGCCCGGGGTTATGCGGATCTATACTATGTAAATATCGAATCCGGGGATTATATCGAATATCATTCCAATGACAGATCCGGGATGCTTGCAGAAGCCAGACGCGGCGGGAATTTCTTCGATTCATGTCAGAGGGAGGCCGGATCATTTATACATCCGGATGATTGTGAAGCTTTCAGGAAGGCTATGGAAAGGGATGCTCTTATAGATGCCCTGAACAGGAACAAGACCTTCTTTATGACCTACCGCCTGCTTTCCGAGGGCGGTTCAAACTATGTCAGCATGAAGGTTTACCGCATGGAGGATGATGACCGCTTTATCGTCATAGGCATAACGGATGTGGATGATGATGTGAAGGATCAGAAAGCCAGAGAAAGGATGAAGGAAGAACGGATCGCTTATTCCAGGATCAATTCCCTGACAGGAGATTTCCTCTGCGTTTATACGGTTGATCCTCTTACGGGATATTATCGTGAGTTCAGTTCTTCTGATGAGGTGAAGAGCTTTGAAACGGAAACAGAAGGCGCCGATTTCTTTGAAGCTGCCAGGAAGCTCAGCAGCAGGGTCGTTTGTCCGGAGGATGTGGATCGTTTCATGTCCGTATTTACCAGGGAAAGCGTTATGTCAGAGATCGACAGGAACGGGATCTTTATCATCAGTTACAGGCTTATGATTAACGGGAAGCCGAATTATGTCAGGCTGAAGGCAGCCATGGTGGATGAAGAGGAAGGAAAACGTCTGATAGTCGGAATAAACGATATCGATTCCCATGTGCGTCGGGAAGAGGATTATGCGAGACGTCTTGCCAAGGCACAGTACATGGCTAATATTGATGAGCTTACCGGGGTAAAGAGCAGGCACGCATATTTAGATGAGGAAGAGCGTCTGGATCACCTTATACTGGAAAACCATGAGCCGGAGTTTGCCATTGTCATTCTGGATGTAAATGATCTTAAAATCATAAACGACACAATGGGTCACCAGGCAGGAGACCAGTATATACGCGATGCCTGCAAGATAATCTGTGATATTTTTAAGCGTAGTCCGGTATTCCGTCTGGGAGGAGACGAATTTGCTGTAATTGTACAGGGAGAGGATTACAGAGGTATCTCGGAACTGACGGAAAAGGTCAGGGAACACAATGAAGAAGCTACCAGGAACGGAGGAGTGATAATTGCCTGCGGTATGTCGGAATTCCAGAAGGATGACTGCGTAGCTGCGGTTTTTGAACGGGCTGACCAGAACATGTATGCAGATAAGAGCAGATTAAAGGAAATGAAGGATATCGGGAGAAAGGATCTTTAGATGGATGCCATTGTGGTTGCCTTTGTATTTATTTTTCAGATCCTGCATAATTTATGTGAGATCATAGGGTATTACGGAGTTTTCAAAAAAAGCGGCAGGAAGGGATGGTATGCGCTTTTCCCCGGTATAAGGGATTATCAGCTGGCTGTTACCGCTGAACGTGAAGAAGAGGGAAAGACATACTTTATCCTCTGTTCCTGTTCTTTTCTGGCCAATACGCTCTATCACGGCTTCGCGGAAGACTCTGCGATGCGGATTCTGTTTTCCTTTGTATCCCTTGCCTTCCAGATCTCGTCACTTTTCTACGGTGTCCGTATAATATCGGCCCTCTGCCATCTGTACAACAGATCAAAGAAGTGGGTGCCGCTCTGGCTGTTTTTCTCACCCATCGTATCCCTTATCTGGGGATTCAATAAGAAATTCCAGCCTGCACACAAGGCGTTCGGCTCAGAATCCACAAAGGCTGCAAAGATCAGCGGTGCATCGGTTGAAGCCCTGCAGACGGGGCTGACCATTAATCTCACGGACAGAAATGTTATCGATTTCTTTAAGAGGAGATATCTGTTAAAGGATATCCATCTTTCCATTCCCACAGGACATATGGTGCTGCTCCTCGGCGGATCCGGAGCGGGAAAGACAACCTTCTTAAATGCCATTACCGGTTATGAAAAGGCAAATGCCGAGGTGATACTGAACGGAAATGATGTCTACGGAAATTATGAGAGCATGAAATACGATCTGGGATTTGTGCCCCAGCAGGATCTGATGAGGGACGGGGATACAGTATTCATGACCTTAAAGGATGCTGCCGGACTCCGCCTGCCGAAAAATATGTCCTTTTCGCAGAGACGGGATCGTATTAATGAAATGCTGGAGAAATTCGGGCTCAGCTCTGTAAAGCACCATTTGGTTGAAAAGCTCTCCGGCGGCCAGAGGAAGAGGCTTTCCATAGCAATGGAATTTATTTCCGATCCGGCCCTTTTCATACTTGATGAGCCGGATTCGGGACTTGACGGGATCGTGGCGAGAAATCTCTTTGAGGGACTTCGCTCCATTGCTGACGAGGGCAGGATAGTAATAGTCATAACTCATACGCCCGACCGTGTAATAGATCTTTTTGATGATGTGATAGTCCTTGCCAAGGATGCTGACAGAACCGGACGTTTAAGCTTCTACGGTTCCATTGGGGAAGCCTACTCCTTCTTCGGGAAGGGATCCATGGAAGAGATACTGCTTTCCATTAACCAGAAGGATGAAGGCGGCGAAGGCAGGGCGGATGAATTCATAGAGAAATACTCGCAGCAGATTTCGGAACAGGCAGGGTAAATATTGGATAATACTAAGCTTAGATATAAGGGACGTGTCGGTCAGACCTTTCTGTATTTTATAAAGATCGCGCGCATATTCGTTTTTCGGAATGACTGGAAGGTGCTGCCTATGGCGGCGGTAATAGCAGGTTTGGTATCCATGGTTGTTGGAAAAGGACTTTTTCAGACTATGGAAGGTACCCTGCAGGGGACTTTTGCACTGGCCTGCGTATGCATATGGAACGGTTTCTTTAATTCTATACAGGTCATCTGCCGGGAAAGACCCGTGATCAAGAGGGAACACCGGGCAGGTCTCCATATGTCATCCTATGTCTGTGCCCATCTTTTATTCCAGATGCTGCTCTGTGCGGTTCAGTCAGTGATCACCATAGTAGTATGCAGGTTTGCGGGAGTATATTTTCCGGGTTCCGGTATTATAGTGCCGGGCAGCAGGGGTTTCTATGCGGAATTTTTTATCACCCTATTCCTCATAACCTATGCAGCGGACGTGCTGGCCCTCATGATCTCCGCAATTGTCCATACCACGACAACGGCAATGACCGTCATGCCTTTTATGCTGATAGTCCAGCTGGTATTTGCCGGATATTTCAGCATTCCGGATTCGTTAAAGGATGTAACCGACATGATGATATCCAAGTGGGGTATTCAGGGTCTCTGCTGCCTCGGTCATTACAATGACCTTCCGGCAGTCCTCATATGGAACAGGATGATGGCGGCGGGGAATGTGGATCTCGGCGGCATCATGAGCCTTTCCGAGCTTATGGAACAGGTCGAAAAGATGGGGATGAGGGACAGGGTGCTCTCCGAGCTGGGGAAGGCGAGCCAGAATGTAAGCTATGTTTCGACACCGGAGAACCTTCTTTTATGCTGGGGCTATCTCCTTTGTTTTGCGGTTATATTTGCCTTTATTACAGTAGTATTTCTTGAGTTTATTGACAGGGACAAACGGTAAGCAGAGTGAGCAGAAAAAATGTACAGCCTGTAAAATAAGGCGTTGCCCGAGTTCCGGTGGTCAGGCAGCGTGGAGCTCAGCAATATAACATTCCGGCATAAGGATGATATGCCGCCTGTTCTGAATGATCTGAGCCTGCATATCAGGGCAGGTCAGTATGTGGCTATCACAGGGAAGACCGGCTGTGGAAAGAGTACGCTGTTGCGTATAATGCTGGGCTTTGAAAAGCCGCAGAGGGAGCGGTCTATTACGACGGGCGTAATCTGAACAGCATTGATCTGAAATCCCTTCGCAGCAAGATAGGAACCGTAATGCAGAACGGATCCCTTTTCTTAGGTGATATTTATTCCAATATTGTGATCTCAGCACCGGAGCTTGGACTCGAAGAAGCCTGGGAAACTGCGGAAATGGCAGGCATAGCAGAGGATATCCGTAATATGCCGATGAATATGTTTACCGTAGTAGATGAAGGAGGAAGCAGTATTTCCGGCGGGCAGAAGCAGAGACTGATGATAGCGAGAGCCATAGCACCGAAACCGAAGATACTGATGTTTGATGAGGCTACAAGTGCCCTTGACAATATAACCCAGAAACAGGTTTCCGATTCGCTGGAAACACTGAAATGCACCAGGATAGTCGTTGCCCACAGGCTGTCCACTATAAAGAACTGCGACAGGATCATCGTTCTCGACGGAGGAAATATAGTTGAGGACGGACGTTATGACGAGCTGATGGCAAAGAACGGCTTCTTTGCAGAGCTGGTGAAGCGACAGCAGCCATCTGCCCTCTCTTATAAAATTCTTCTCTATGCTTGTCTTTACTGAATCAAGGAGGGAAGTACCTTCTGCCTGAACTGTATCCCTGACCATGATCCCTCAGGATCATGTTTTTTCCGTTCCGGAAAAGATCAATATGTATCGGAATACTGAAAATTATACCATAATGGGATAAAGCTGAAATAGAGACTTTTCTTTTATATGGTGTTATTATTGGTTAGATGTTTTAACGGATAAATACAGGAAGAAGGAAGGAATATGGCGAAAAGAGCAGGGAAAAAGAATGGAACAGGCATACTGCTGGTGATCATAATAGCGGCGGTGCTGGCATCGGTGGTGCTGCTGGCGTTTATGGTGTTCACGGGAACCGGGGTGAATTCCAATCCGGTCACTCAGAAAGTGAACAGGGAGGTCACCAAAAAGGCGGCAGAGACCATCATTCAGAAGGAACTGGGAACGAATGTCACCTATGATGAGGTCAGGCAGCAGATGTCTGAGGAAGATGCAGAAGAGATGGATACCATAGTCAATAAATATGCCGATGAAGGGATTCTGGCAGAGGCTATGAGAATATACAGTGAAAACGGAGGAGATCTGGGATCGACCGCCGATGCCCTTAAGGGTAAGATAAGTGAGGAGGACATGGCCCGGATACGTGAACTGTATCAAAAGTACGGAGAAAGCGGAGGACTGAAATGAAGATAGTTTTGCTGGAAAGACTGAGTGCGGGAGAGGATATGGATGTGTCCTGTTTCGGTGAACTGGGAGAGTTTGTATCTTATGACAATACTGTAGGCGAAGAAGAGACTGCGGAACGTATTGCCGATGCGGATGCGATAATCGCGAATAAAGCTCCTATGAATGAAGCATCCCTGAAGAATGCTCCAAATGTTAAGTTCATAGGGGAACTGGCCACCGGATATGATAACTGTGATATAGACTACTGCAGGAAAAGGGGTATCCGTGTCGCCAATGTCAGGGATTATTCCACGGCAATGGTCGCGCAGCATACCTTCACACTTGCGCTTACACTGTCACAGAAGATAGTTCACTATGATAATTACGTAAAGTCCGGCCGGTACGCCGGACAGAAAAGGTTTTCGAATTTCGATATCCCCTTTAATGAG
Organism: Lachnospiraceae bacterium; assembly: GCA_024683935.1. Next base: position 46,309 of record JAIKXV010000112.1, read on the forward strand.
CTGGATGGCAAGACCTGGGGCATAGCAGGGTACGGAAACATAGGATCAAGAGCAGCGAGGATAGCGGAAGCCTTCGGATGCAGGGTGATAGTTCATTCCATTACCGGAAAGAAGCACAATTCGGGTTATGACGAAGTGGATAAGGAGACACTTTTAAGAGAAAGCGATTATATCTCACTGCACTGCCCCTTAAGCGACCTTAGCCGTCATTTCATTGACAGGGATGCACTGTCAAAGATGAAAAAGACCGCAATACTTATAAATGTTGCGAGAGGGCCGGTTGTTGATACCGCTGCTTTGTACGAAGCGCTTGAAAATGGTATCATAGCAGGTGCCGGTCTGGATGTTCTGGAAAAAGAACCCATTTCACAGGATGATCCGCTGGGGAAAATAAAGGACAGCAGCAAACTCATTATAACCCCGCATCTCGCCTGGGCCAGTGTCGAGGCCAGAATGAGGTGCGTTGACGAGGTCTTCCTCAATCTGAAAGCGTTCATTAACGGAGAGGAGAGAAATGCGGTCTGCTGATCAGTACAGGATCCGGACAGTAAAAAGGTAAATTCAGGAGATAAAAAATGATATTTAATAATGTGCTTGAGGCTGTTGGACATACCCCTATGATAAGGCTGAACAGGATGACGGGTCCTGACAGCGCCGAGATCCTTGTGAAGTTTGAAGGTACGAATATAGGTGGATCCATAAAAACAAGAACAGCGCTCAATATGATAAAGTCCGCTGAAAAAGAGGGACTGATCGATAGGGATACCGTAATAGTCGAACCTACAAGCGGCAATCAGGGAATAGGTCTGGCGCTGGTGGGAGCCGTTAGAGGATACAAAACCATTATCATTATGCCTGACTCCGTAAGCGAGGAAAGAAGGAAGATAATCAGGCATTACGGGGCTGAAGTGATGCTGATCCATGATGAAGGGGATATAGGCGCCTGCATGGATAAGTGCCTTAAAACAGCACTGAAAATGAGTGAGGATGACCCGAGGGTATTCGTCCCGCAGCAGTTTGAAAACCCGAATAACACGATGGCGCATAAGAACCATACTGCCCTGGAGATAATGGAACAGGTGGCAGGTCCCATACACGGATTCTGTTCAGGAATAGGAACGGGAGGAACTATTACCGGCATAGGAGAAGTTCTGAAAGCCCAGTACCCTTTTATAGAGATTTGGGCGGTGGAACCGGAGAACGCTGCGATACTGGCGGGCGGCAACGTAGGAACCCACCTGCAGATGGGTATCGGAGACGGGATCATCCCGGAAATCCTTAACCAGTCCATATATGACAGGGTATATGTAGTCTCTGATGAGGAAGCGATAGGCACGGCAAAGAGGCTTGCAAGAGAGGAAGGAATACTCTGCGGTATTTCCAGCGGAACCAATGTTGCGGCCGCGATAAAGCTTGCTGCAGAACTTGGAACCGGAAAGACTGTGGTTACCGTGCTTCCGGATACGGCCGAGAGATACTTTTCTACCCCTCTTTTTGATGAATAAAGCAGGGGATAACAGAAGTACAGGGATGGATCAAAAGGAGATAAAGATATTATGATGAACAGGGATGTGATACTGGGTCTGTTAATCCCGTTTATCGGAACGGGAGCGGGATCAGCCTGTGTATTTCTTTTGAAAAAGGATATAAGTGAAGGGGTTCAGAAGGCGCTTACCGGATTTGCAAGCGGCGTGATGACGGCTGCTTCGATATGGAGCCTTATTATTCCGGCCATGGAACAGTCCGGACATATGGGAAAGCTTTCATTTCTTCCCGCGGTAACCGGCTTCTGGCTTGGAATCCTTTTTCTCCTGCTTCTCGATTCTGTGATACCGCATCTCCATATGAATGCAGATAAGGCGGAAGGACCAAGGGCGAATCTAAAGAAGACAACGATGATGGTTCTCGCTGTCACACTTCATAATATCCCGGAGGGTATGGCTGTGGGAGTTGTGTACGCAGGATTCCTTTCGGGAAATGCTGCCATATCGGCAGGAGGCGCGCTGGCGCTTTCACTCGGAATTGCGATCCAGAATTTCCCGGAAGGCGCCATAATATCCATGCCTCTTCATTCGGGAGGAAAGAGTAAGGGACGGGCCTTTGCTGACGGTGTTCTGTCCGGCGCGGTGGAACCTGTAGGCGCTGCTCTTACAATACTTGCCGCATCTTTTGTGATTCCCGCTATGCCATATCTTTTGAGCTTTGCCGCCGGCGCGATGATTTATGTGGTTGTGGAGGAGCTCATCCCTGAAATGTCAGCCGGAGAGCACTCCAATGTGGGCGTGCTTGCATTTTCATTCGGCTTCACGTTGATGATGGTCCTGGATGTCGCACTGGGATAGAGGTGCTGTTTTGCATATTAAAAATTGCTGAATTGTTGGCGTGTATTACAATTTCTGGTCTTCATTGCAAGATATATATTGAACAATGTCTTCTACTCTGCAATTTAATATCCTACATAAATCATTGATGGTTTTTGTTGAAATATCTTTGTTATGTTTTAGACGATTTAGAGTGCTGAAAGAAATGTGATGATTTTTGGAAAGTGTGTACCAATTTTCATCACTATTTTTTAGTGTATCCCAAAATGGAGTAAAGTCTATCATGCTTCAATAGTAGGATGTATTCTCATACTTGAATATCTTCTAAAAAACGAATATAATATATTCACTTTATTGAATATAGGAGGGTAAAAAAGTATGGATAATAACACTACTTCAACAGGCAATATCAATAACAGTCAGGTAAATAAGAACATGAAGACCTGTAAACATTGCGGTGCTTTAATTGCAAAGGGTGCAAAGGTTTGTCCTAAATGCGGCGGGAAAAATAAACCGCCAATTTATCAGCGTCCTTGGTTTATTATTCTTGTTGCAATAATAGTCCTTGGATGTATTGGCAGCGCCGGAAAAAAGGATACTGGAAATAGCAGTATATCTAAAACAGCAGATGAAGAGACAAATAATACAACAGAAAACAAAGATGAAACTGCTTCGGCTGAAGAGAATATAGAGTATATGCCTGTTTCTGTATCTGAAATGGTAAAAGATATAGAAGGGAATGCAATGAAAGCACAGGAAAAGTATAGGGGAAACTACTTTGAAATCACCGGAGAGCTGGGAAATATTGACAGTGATGGAAAATATATCGGATTAAATCCCGAGGATGAAACAATTACACTTGTTAGTGTGCAGTGTTTTATTAAATCAGACGAACAGAAAAGCAAAATCATGGAATTATCTAAAGGAGATAAAATAACTATACGTGGTAAATGCAAAGATGTTGGTGAAATATTAGGTTACTCAATTGACATAGATAGTATAGATTAAAAGTATCTTAAGTTTATGAATATCCCTGCTTGCGCTTAATAGATAAGACATTTAAGCACAGGCAGGGATTGATACATTTCTTATGTCCTCGTCCTCAATAAATAATTGGACGTTCAGTAAAAATGAAACAATCAGAGTGAAAAGGATACTATCCTTAAACAGATTATTATCTGCACAATACCCGATCCACATAAGCAGCAGCCAGTTCTTTGCTAAGTTTTATTTAGTATTCATAATTATTTTCCCCTTTTACTCCTGATCTAACGATTCTTCCAGTTTTTCAATTATATTCACAAAATCTGTTATTGATTGTCTTGGCAGTTTGGACATATAACGATAAAGCGGCAATACTTTCTGTTTATGATATTCTTCATGTAGCCGCTCTGCCTCCTGGCCTGATCCGGTCAGAAAAATACTGATCTGGGCGTCTGAATGCTGAGAATCCTTTTTTTCGATGAATCCTTTATCAACCAGCTTATACAGCATCTGTGATGCCGTAGCCTTTGTAATACCTCTAGATATCTTAAAGGAGTACAAATCTGTTGACATCCGAAAGACGGAGTAGTATCCTTTATTAGAATTAGATATATCTAACGCAGATGCCATCAATATAACTAAATCGGCGTTTGGTGATTTTTGAGTGGAGTGAAGAAATATCAAAAATGCTGATAAGAAACATGCTGAGGAACCT
>JAIKXV010000115.1 GCA_024683935.1 Lachnospiraceae bacterium
CCCGGAACGGCTTATGGAACATATGGCAAAAAAAATATTCCGTGAGAAAGCTGAAAAGGACGGCCTAACCGGTGAGGAGGCAGAAGAATTCATTAAGGAGAAGGCCAATGGGCTCCCCCGATGGGAAGAATACGAAGACCACACGACCAGCTTTTTTGGATACAAAAGCGAATATATGATGACTGAGGAGGGTATTATCACCGGAATAACCGTACACCCCGGTAATTACAGGGATGGAGACTACTTTAAGGAACTTCTTGATCTGACAATGAAGTCTGGTATAGATCCTGACGCAGCGTATGGTGACAAAGCTTACTGCAGACCGGATGTGTTGGAAGAAATAAAAAAGCTGGAAATAAATGCATATATACCAATCAGCCACTCTGCATACCGAATCAGGGAAGAATTGTTTTCATACAATAAGGACAGCGATACCTGGACATGCATAAATGGAAACGAGAGTGGAACCGGGAGGAAAAAGAAAAAGAAGGATTACTATCAGATTGAGTACCGGTTTGAACGGGAATGCTGTCGCAACTGTCCTCACAGAGAGAAATGTATAGGAAAAGTAAAACAGATTGCAAAGAAGCTGAGCGTTGGGACATCCACAGCAGAGCTATATGAGCATAATCAGCTTACAAAGAGTGATGGATTTTGGGAACGATATAAAATAAGATCAAGGATCGAACCAAAGAATGCAGAGATGAAACGCTATCACGGATTAGACCGCGCCGATGGGTTCGGTCTTCAAAGTGTACGATTGCAGGCAATGTTTACAGCAATAGCTGTAAACCTGAAACGGATGGCCGTGATAAAACAGTTAAAAAAAGCGGGATAATGGATGGAAAAAGATAAAAACTTATCCATCCATCACTCCGTGATAACGTAAAAAATAGACCCGCTGAAGGATATATCATAGTTTCAGAAAGAATCTTCGAGATCCATGTATAGAAATCCTGAAATCATTAAAAGGATTCTCGGAATTTGCGTTGCAAACTCTTACTTTTTCAGTGGTCCCGAACCGTCCCCAATGACTTATTGCTTTGCTTAAATTAGCTGAAAAAACGATCCACTGGAATCGCCCCATGTCCTGTTAAACCGTCCCCGATGAATTCAGAAGAAGATGTTCCCCCGCCATATCGTAGTATAGTGTCAGATTAGCGGGAGAGGTATCAAAGACCCTGACAATATCCTTCAAGCTGTTCTCGATTTCAAATTCGGATCCCATATCTTCGAAACAAAGGAGTACGTCAGGCGAAAATACCGTATCCGTATCCGAGGTGAACACAGCGGAATAGAGAATTTCCTGTTCTACGAGATCCTGGAATATATGGCTACCGTAAGAAAGCTCGGGATGATATCCCGCTGTTCTTTCCTCTATTTCAAACACCGCTTCAAATCCGCTGATATCTGCAAAAGAAGCGGGGACGCCAAGCTCCGGAGAGGAAGTACAGATTCTGCCGGGTACCATGAGGATAAGCTTCCTGCCGCTGTTTGTGTATTTCCAGTTTATCCTTCCGATCAGTTTTGCAACGGCTGGTTTTTCGGAATAGGGCATATTGTAATACTTCACCGGGTCAACGTAAACCAGAACATCGATTTTTTCCTTTCTGGACAATCCCATGGAGGAGCGCCGGCTCTCCACGATGACCCGGCCCTTGTTCTGGTCTTCCGGAATTTTTATTTCCGCCTCATCCTTATAAACCTTAAGAGGCCTGCATTGCAGAAGATTGATGGCGTATTCTCCGTCCGGTGCGGCATTGATTGTGAATTCCACATCGACGGCATGCTCGTATTCCGTTGATATGGTATGCAGCATGTCCTTCATGTTCTGCATCAGATCGCTGTTCGACACGATCCCTTTGCAGGATACGAACCGTACCTCTCCGGAACGTCCCATATTTCTTAAGCTGTCTTCCGCCTCATAATCCCTTTCGGAAAGTATATTTTTCAGATAACCCGGGAGATTTTCCAGAAGGATATCGCTGTCCACAAGGCTTAACCGGCGGCTCAGTGTATCGATTGCTTCGGCTTTTCTCTGGGAAAACCTGTGTTTATCGGCAATTGTTGTATAATTGGTGGCCTCGGGGCTGTCAAGGCTTACCAGTCTCGGATATGATCCGTCTATTCTGTCCACAGCTGCTGTTCCGAGACCCATGACAAGCCGCAGCATTCCGGCTGTCTGGTCGATCGATCTGAGGAACTTATAAGGACTGTAGGAATAAGCGACTCCTGCGGCGCATGGCATGAAGTACCGCCCATAATACGAGCCTGATATCCTCTGTACCAGAAGGGCCATTTGCTCATCCTTGCCTTCAAGCCCTCTCCTTTTACGATAGTCCAGGGCAGAAAGGCTCATGGTGCTGGCGTAAACAGTCCTTATGGCATCCTCGAATTCCTTCAGCCTCTCGGAAAGCTCGCCCCGGTTCACACAGAAAACGGATTCATACTTTCCGGCGAAGGCATTTCCGAAGCCATCCTCAAGGATGCTGCTGGACCTTACAATGAACGGGTCATGTCCGTAATACTCCAGGATGTTGACAAACTGGATCTCCATTTCCGCTGAGAAAAC
>JAIKXV010000138.1 GCA_024683935.1 Lachnospiraceae bacterium
AGACCTGTAAACTGCTTCAGATTCCAGGCCTTTATTACTTGAAGAATCTCCTGCCTCTTCCCATGGCAAATACATACATTAAACAAAAGACCAGCATGAGGACACCGAAGATACCGATACCCTTTCTCTCTCCCAAAAGTAACAGCGCTCCGTAAACCACTGGTCCTATGGTCTGCCCCATGTTTTCAAATACCGAGTATACTCCCATGGCCTTGCCGTCCCCGTACATCAGACTGTCCGGCAGGCTTTCAAAATAGGTGTACTGGCAGGTATAGGCAAATGATATGACGACTGACAATATCACAACTCCCAGTACCACCATGAACATTGAAGGCCTTAAGGCCACAACTATAAGGTTAAGTCCCATTGTAACACTTGCGATGACCACACTCCAGAAAGTTCCGAATCTTTTTATGATAGCTGATGAAATATGGGGTCCCACATAGATCACCATCAATCCGCAGAGAAGGAATATCTGTCCCACTCTCACTTCGTCCACACCGTGCATCATTGCATAGAGAGGGAAGAAATACTCTCTGTAGGAAATCGAGGTCATAAAGGGTATAAGGATAAATACAAAGAAACCGAGTACTCTGGGATTAAAGAAGAATTTGTAAAAGCTGATCTCTTCGTTTTTCTCCTCGGCTTCCTGTTTTCCGGGTGCAATATTATCCGAGTATCTGATGAGGAAAAATACAGGCACCATGAAGCAGGCAGCCACTAAATAGGACATGCGGCCTCCACCTACAGGATAGATCAGGGCAGAGAGACCGGCTCCCATGGTGAATCCGGAAAGGATCCCGGCCATAACTCCCGCGAAGGCATCTGCAGTGGATTCCATGGTCTCTCCCTTTGCGGCTATGGCGTTACTGGTAACCAGAAGTATTCCCACGCCGGCTCCGATAAGCATATTTCCGCAAAGTATACCAAGATACTTTTCACAGAATACGGTACAGATAACAAGTCCCGCAATATTGGTAAATAGACCTGCATATAGAAGCTTTTTGCTATCTGTTTTTTCGGACAGATGACCTGTCAGCGCAGATAACAGGGCCATCATAAGGAACTGGATCGTAAGGGGAAGTCCGGTAGCCATTTCCCTTGGTATCAAAAGTTCACCCTGATAGATCCTGGCAGCCAGCATGGTGATAAAGGGGTCCTGCATGGCTGATGCCAGATATGTAAGTGTCATAACCGTACGAAGAGGGATGGAATGAGTAACATCCGTAGTCTTTTCCCTGCCCTTTATCTTCTTTTCATAGAAGGTGATAAGGAAAAGAGCTTCGATTATAAGCATCATCATGACTGCCGAAGAACAGAACACATTGACTATGGTGTCCCAGGTTTTCCGGCTGCGCTCCTGCTCACGGAAATTTAAGTCCGTTCCCACTTCCATTACAGCTACGGTCTTACCCTTATCGTCAATAACAGGCTGAAGCACCATAAGCCAGGTGCCTTCTGAATCCCTGCTCTTTACGGCATAGGAATTTCCGTTATAGAAGCAGTCCCTCACATAACGGTCATCCGTCTTTCCGCAGGGTTCCCCGCACATCACGGTATCCGCATAGTTTAAGAGATATCTGGTGGTCCCGTCATTAAGCCTGTAGAAGGTATAGAAATAGTTCTTGCCCAGTTTTTCCGCCTCTGTAAAGGGAATATCCAGTGAATCCCTGAATTTCATATAGGCGGAACCAAGATAATCATATTCCCATTCTATCTTTGAAAGAGAACTCTGATCTAAGTAATCCAGCATCACGTCACTGAAGAGCTTCATCTCGGTCACATCCCTCTCATCCTCCTTTATCCGCTCATCGGAAAGAAGGGATGAAGAAATAAAGCCGGATACGGTGATAACTGCCACGATCACGGCAACCATTCTTAAGGCTGACTCATTATTGATGAGATTAAATACGAACTTCGGCAGGAACCTCATGAAATAGAGGAATAAAAGGATTGCTAAGACAAGCAGGACCCAAAGGGCAATAGTCTTTGGGAAACCCTTATAAGTAAGGGATGTCCTGTAAACAGGCTCTGAAAGCTTTCCTTCCCCATCAGCTGTAAAGGTATAAAAACTGTTAAGGTCAGAAGCTAAGATCGTACCGGAATTGTAGTCCCCGTTAAGCCTGTTTATCTTTAAGCCTTTTGCCCTGAAGAGTTCGTAATATTTTTCAACGTTTGAACCGGAAAAACCGCAGATGCTTCCGCTGTATAACTCACTGAAATACACATATCCGTTTCTTGCGGTGACGGCTCTCGGCATGATATGCCGGCCTTCGCTGTTTAAGGTGAACCATGTGGAAAAGGCGCTTTTCTGAACACGGACAGCTCCTCTTTTTGTGGCGATGGCAACAAGACCGGTGGACAGATCATATGATGCATCATTTAAGACATCACCGGCGTAGATCCTTTTTCTTAAGACAGCTTCGCCGTCGTCCTTTAATTCATATAAACCCAGGCCGTATTCCTCTTCCCTCAGGAAATGAAGGGAATCTTCATAATACTGCAGATCGTAGATACGCTGGATTCCGGAATCATATAAAACAGTATATTTATTATTCTTAAAAGAAATGATCCTGTGTCCGGAAAGAGCATCGGAAACCAGATCACCGAAATAGGATTCATCTAAGATATAGAGGGTGTCATCACTTCCCTCCGCTATACCTTCGGCATAAAAAAAGCCTTTGCTGTTGCCACCTCTTAAGATACGGGAAACGCTGTTGTCCGTATCTATTATGCATACAGCCTCTCTGCCCTCATCAATACTGTAGATCTTTCCGGAGTCACCGATAAAGGCAGCATTGACGGAGGTAAAACCGTAAGTGCTGCCTAAATTAAGGCTCTCCTTATTTATCACTACTATGGCTGCAAAAAGCAGCATCAGAATAAAGAGGCAGATATCTATGTATTTCTTAAATATCTCTTTCAAAAGGGTACTGTTATTATACTCCTCATTTTATTTGAAATAGGCCACTGTCTCATCCAGATCCACAGCCGTATCCTGAGTCGCATTGCTGTTATTCGCAATATTGCTGATGGCATCCGCGATATCACGAATGGAAACGCTGACTTCCTCATTTGCTGCAGCATTCTCCTGGGATATTGCACCCAGATCGGTGACTGCGGACATTATGGAATCCTTTGCCTGATCAAGAGCTCTGGCTTTTGCGGAAATGTCGCTGATCTCCACAAATGACTGTTCTATCTGCTCATTCAGCACCTCGAACCTGCCCTGGGTCTCTTCAATGTAGCTCTGCTCCTCGGAGATGATCTTTGCCACGTTCTCTGAAAGAGAAACGCTGCGCTCGGATTTCTGAACGATCTCCGATACTATGTGCTCGATATCTTCAGTGGATTTATTGGTCTGCTCCGCAAGGGAACCGATCTCACCTGCCACAACCGCAAAGCCTCTTCCTGCCTCTCCGGCTCTTGCAGCCTCTATAGATGCATTGAGGGCAAGAAGATTAGTCTGGCTGGCTATGGAACTTATGATATCAACCGCATCCTTTATCCTGTCAACAGCTGTATTGGTCTCCGAGATCTGGGTTGAAATATCGTTGACCGCTTTAACACTCTCTTTAGAGGATACGGAAACCCTGTTTATATAGTCTGCGGCATCGGTATTTGCGTCTTTTATCCCGTTTGAAATGGATACAAGCGCTTCAGCTCCGGAGGTGATGTTGTCGATACCTTCTCCCATCTGGACCACCTGAGTATTGATGGCCTGTACGCTCTGGGCCATGGTAGAAGCACCCTTTGCAAGATCCTCCATTGCCTTTGCTATCTGATCCGTTCCATCCCTGCTGGTGTCCGCAAGAACCGTAACCTGCTCAGCGCCGTTTTTAAGGTCTCCGCTTATATTCTTGGTCTTACCGATGATCTCACTTAAATTTCCGTGAAGGCTCTCCGATGAAGAAATGATCTCATTGAATTCCCTTACAACGGTCTGTTCATCAAAGGATACATCAAGTTCACCGTCAGCCATGGTGCGGAGCCTGTCGCTGGTGCCCGCAAGAGTTTTTGAGATCCTCTTGCTGATGATCAAAACTATTATCAGCAGAACCACAAAGAGAACAACGCTTACTATGATGATAAGGATAACCACGGGAACAAGCTGGTCTGAATAGTATTTATAGGGTTTTCCCGCAAAGGACATGCCCCAGAAATTACCGTCAGCATCATAGATCGGCTCATAGAAAACGAAGTATCGTATTCCGTTTATCTTGATATCGTCATTTGAATAATTCTGTCCTGCTTTAACCCGGGCAACAACCTTAGGGTCTGCCTGGGTACCCTCGTTATAAGAGCCGTCTGTATTCTTAAGGGAAGTAAGCAGTCTTGTATCTCCCTGAAAAAGAGTAAGCTCTATGCCCTGATCCTGCAGGGATTCGATATATTCATGATCCGAATACTCTTCATAGTCAACATATCCGTTTGCGATGATATCGTAAACAAAATACTCGTTGACCTGTGAAGAGGCTGTGTGAAGAGGCCCGTAGAATGAATCTCTTAATGCGCTCCTGAATGAAGAAATAGATATGATGGTGATTATCAGCGCTATGATAAACGCAGGCACAACCCCCACCATGATCAGAAACAGATTAAACTTAAGGCCTTTTTCTCTTCTTGTCCCTTGTTCCATGGTTTTACTCTCCTTTCATAAAATAAATGAACAGAGTTAAAACCCCTTTATTTTCCGGGATACGAAACAACGCTGCTTATATCGTAACCCTTAAGCCGCTCCCTTCCGTTAAGTCCCTGAAGCTCAAGAAGAAAGCTTAAGTGAACCACTTCTCCCCCAAGTGATTCAACCATCTTTATTATTGCTTCTACCGTTCCTCCGGTAGCAATAAGATCATCAACGATAAGCACTTTCTGGCCCGGCTTTATGGAATCCTTATGCATTTCAATGGTTGCGGTCCCATATTCCAACTCATAGCTCTGTTCCACGGTCTCACGGGGAAGCTTCCCCTTTTTACGTACCATGATAAAGCCCTTATGCATGTTATAAGCCAGGGGCATTCCGAAAACGAACCCTCTGGATTCAGCTCCCACAACAATATCAAAATCGATGCCCTTAAGCTGCTCTTCCATGGTGTCGATGGCAAGCTTCAGCCCGTCTGGATCCTGTACAACCGTTGTGATATCCCTGAACATGATCCCGGGTTCGGGATAGTCCGGAATTGTCTTGATATAATCTTCAATAGTCTTCATGATAACTCCTGCCGGCATA
>JAIKXV010000003.1 GCA_024683935.1 Lachnospiraceae bacterium
TTATCCAGGTTGCAGATAATGATGCAATTCATACATGAGCATTACTCAGAAGAAATTTCTCTTGATGAAATATCAAGTGAAGTAAACGTAAGTAAAAGCACAGCTTTAAATCTTTTCAACAGATATCTTCACATGACTCCGGTCAACTACCTCATCTCATACCGGCTAAAAGTAGCTGCGGCAGGCTTATCCGGTACAGAAAAGAAAATAAGCACTATTTCCGCAGAATGTGGGTTTAAAAGCTTCGATCATTTTTGCAGAACTTTCAAAAGACACTATGGTTTGACTCCGGGCGAATATCGAAAAAACAAGTTATTAGGTAGCCAGTGATTTCAAAAACATTCGGCATTTACATTGTCTTCGGAAATAACAGTCCATGAGTCAGCATTCTATAAATTAATTTGCTATTATATCATCTGAAAATGCCTCATGGCATCCTCAATCGCCTTGATCTTCTCTTCCGGGCATCCAGGCTGTCTACTATCCTCAGATTTTGGCTTATTATAATTCTCTCTTTCTATAATCCCATGTTTCTTCTTTACCTGCGCAATGTTCAGGTTTGTTACATGAAAACCATAGTGCTCCTGCACCCATTCTTCGATTTCCTTGTATGTAGCCTTGGCTTCGGCACTTGTTAGATCAAGTTCATCCATATCTACTTTTACGTTGACATGGTGCTTCGCCTCATGAAGTTTGGACAATAAACATACCGTCTCTACATGTGCGGTGCGGCTGAACTGGTCGAAGACGCGGTAGTGTTCGAGGCGGTAGCCGGAGGAGATAAAAATTTTGAGATCGCGGGCGAGGGTTGCCGGGTCGCAGGAAACATAGACAATCCTTTCCGGCTTCAGTTTTGAGAGGATGTCAAGCACCTCAGGCGCCATGCCCTTTCTTGGCGGGTCAAGAACGACTGCGTCCGCAAAGGCATCCGGATGCTCCCGGAAATAACGGGGAAGGTAATCTTCCGCAGCTGCCGCAGTAAAGTCGGCATTTGTAATTCCGTTCAGCTCTGCATTCATTTTTGCATCGCGAATGGCTTCCGGAACAATCTCCACGCCATGTACGAAGCAGTTATCCGACTGCACGGCAGCGGCGAGGGTGATGGTTCCGATGCCGCAGCATATGTCCCAGATTTCAGCTGGGCGTGTATCTGAACCGAAATCCTTTATCCCGGCATATTCTATGGCGCACTGATACAGTTTCTCCGCCACATCATGGTTCACCTGATAAAAGGACAGCGGAGAAATGCGGAACTTAAGACCGCAGAGTTTATCTTCAATAAAAGCTTCTCCAAAAAGGGGAATGATCTTTTTCCCAAGTATCACATTGGTCTTTTCGGGATTGATATTCAGGCATACCGACTTCATTCCTGGTATTCCTGCCAGTCTTTCCGCAAGTATATCGGAATGCGGTATCTTTTCCCCGGCAGACACTATCACGGTCAATATCTCTCCGGTATCAAAGCCTTTTCGTATAAGGACGTGGCGGATAAGTCCTTTTCCTGTGACCTCGTCATAGACCGGCACAGCAAATTCGTCGATAAAGTCAAGGACGGTTCTGAGGATCACCCTGAATTCCGGCGGGGAGAGCTTACAGTCAGTCTCCGGGACGATATGGTGGGTCCTGCCGGAATAAAAGCCGGCAACCGCCCTGCCTTCAGCGTCTACTCCAACGGGATACTGGGCCTTATTCCGATAACGGGATGTCTTTTCGGAGGGGACTATCGGCTGTCTCACTCCGTCCAGAATTTCAGGATCAATACCTCCTATGCGGCGGAGACAGTTATACACCTTCTCATCCTTATATTTCAGTTCGGCTTCATAGGAGATGTGCTGCAGTGTGCATCCCCCACAGGCGGTTGCAACAGGACACACCGGTTCGATCCGGTCCGCAGAAGGCTCATCGATGCTGATAAGCTTTGCGAATCCGAGGTTTCTTTTTACCTTCATCACCTTGGCAGTGACATGGTCTCCCGGAGCAGTATCCTTAATAAAGAAAGGAAAGCCATCGATATGCGCGATGCCTTCCCCGTCGTTTCCCAGGCCGTCAATAACGGTCTTTATTTCGTCGTTTTTCTTATATGTCATTCTAATTTCCCTAAACCGGAGCGTTTCATCCGGCCCCCACTCGCGCTCGGCGCTCGTAACGGGGGCGTGAACGCTCCCCCGGAGCGTTCACCAATCCCCGGCTTTGCGGATGTTGGATTCGAAGAGTTTATTATATCCCAGCCACTGATCCTTGCGCTCTATGCTGAGTCCCGACATGATCTCGCTGAAGGTCTCCATTTTTGCGTCGGTGTTATCCGCCATATTAAGTGCCAGCGCCTCCATCATGGCGGGCTTTTTCGGAGAACCGTATTCGTATTCCCCGTGATGGGCGAGGATACAGTGCTGCAGCTCGCTTAAAAGCTTCGGCGGAAAGTCCGGAATCTCCCGGGCTTTTTCTCCTATCATCTCGGCTCCCATCACAATGTGTCCCAGGAGCTGCCCGTCATTCGTGTAATCATTCTGCGGAAATCCCGATATCTCCCTGACCTTTCCTATGTCATGGAGAAGGGAAGCGCTTATCAGCAGGTCGTGGTTAAGTACAGGATAAGCTTTCACATAATACTTGCAGAGCCTGGTCACAGCCAGGGTGTGCTGCATCAGCCCTCCGACAAAGCTGTGATGAATGGTCTTTGCTGCGGAACGGGTCTTGAACTGCTCGGCAAAATCCTTGTCCTCTATGAATATATTCTTTAACAGAGTGTTAAGGTGCTGATTTTTAACGGTTTCTATCACGGCCTTCAGGTCGGTGTACATATTATCGATACCATAGGGGCTGACCGGAAGGTAGTCTGCGGGAATGTACTCATTGTCCCTGGCCACCTTTATCCTCCGAAGGGAAGCCTGGAGCGCGCCCTGATACCTGGATACATCACCGTATACATAGATATAGTCCATCACCTCAAAGTCCGCTATTCCGTCGGAATTGATCTCCCAGACCTTGGCATCCATGGTACCCGTCTTATCCTGAAGTATCACATTATAATAAGGCTTGCCGTTTCTGGTTTCCGCCTGAGCCTTGTATTTGCAAAGATATATATCAGAAAGGCTGTCGCCTTCTTTCAGATCCGCAAGGTATTTCATTTTACTTTCTTTCCTTTTCTATTTCGTTCTGCTGTTCCTGTCCTGCCTTGCCGAATTCCACTTCAAAGGTCATCTCCTGGAACTCGCCCTGGGAATATCTCTGAACGCTAATAACAGCTTCATCTCCGGGCTGGTACTTCATCATCTGTTCCATGTAATCCTTGAAAGAAGTGATATCCGCCGTGCCGAGCCTGGTGATCACATCACCGCTCTGTATGCCGCCGGTCATTGCGGGAGAATCAAGAGCAACCTTCGTAACATAGAGTCCTACCGGCACTCCCTCTTCTTCATTTATCTCAGGAGTCACATCTGCGCCGTAGATACCGAGATAACACTCAGAGGAACCGTTTGAAAGCTTTTCTATGATGCCTTTAAGATCGGATATCGCATAGGCAGTCAGCAGATTCGGCGCATCCTCCATTGCCGTCTCCCCGGAAATAATACCGATCACCCGGCCGTCATAATCAGTAATGATACCGGTGGCTTTTTCGCTGCCGTAAATATCCGTACTCAGCACATGAACCACCTTGTCAGGCAGCGATATCTCCCTCTGATTGGAAGTAGTCCTGCCGTAGCACTGGCTGCCCTGTATGCCTATCGGAGCGCCAAGTGCCATCACAGGTATGCCGACGATACCTGTACCCTTGGAGCTGCCGAGCTCCGCTTCCTTTATGGCGGACTTCGTATCATCCGGAATGGAAGCAAGGGGAACTGAGATTATCGCAAGTCCGGTATCGGGATCCTCCGACTTTACTTCTCCGGGAAGTGTGAATTCATCCGCGAAGGTAACGCTCAGCTCCATATCCGCAGTGGTTTCCGGCATTTCCGCAAGTATCAGGAGATCCTTACCGTTATTAGCCACGATAAGCCCTGTCACCATATTTGAATTCTCGTAGGAATTATCAAACCAATCCGTATCGTTCACTACGGTAGTCACAGTGACAACGGATTTGCAGGTTTCCACCGCTATCTCTTTAAGAGTCCTGTAAAAACTCTTGTAATCTTCAAGGGAAAGAGAAACATGCTCCGTAACATTATAGGAAATGATCTCAGCCGGAGGTACTGTCTCGGATTCAGGCTCGGGCGCTTCTTCGGAAGCCTCCTCTGAAGCCGCCTCATTTTCAGAGGTACTTACTGTCTCCTCCCCGGTGGCCTCCTCACTCGGAGTTACCATCTCCTCATCTCTGGGGATATTAACAGTATCAGGAATCGCTTCCTGCCCCGACATGAACTGCCTCGCGATCAGGATAAATACACCGGAAGAAACCGCACCGAAAAGCAGGGCTGAGATCAGCAGCATGATGATCTTTGTCAGCACCTTCTTTTTATTGACAGGACGCTCCTTTATGGTCTCCTTTATGAACTGATATTCAGAAGTATCGTTGTTGTTATTGTCGTCGGTTCCCATATTCGTTTCATTTTATCATTATGGTGTATGCGTGTCTACTGCCCTGTCGCCGAAGGTGATTTAATTGTCAAAACATAAAAAGAGATCATAAATGTGATATACTGTTTTCATATGAACGATAAAGTCCTTACTACACTCGAATTTCATAAGATACGGGAAATGCTTGCTGCCCAGGCCTCATCAGAAGGCGGAAAAGAGCTCTGCAGATCCCTTGCCCCCTACGGCACAATAGAAGAGATAGAGCATGCGGAAACCGAAACCGCCGATGCTTTCCAAAGGATCGTAAAGAACGGCTCCCTGTCCTTTTCAGGCATCCGTGACATAACAAAATCCCTGAAACATGCTGAGGCCGGAGCTGTCTTAAGCACCACGGAGCTTTTAGACATCGCATCTTTTCTGGAGGCCACAAAAGAGGTAAAGACCTACGGCGGCGACCCCTCCTCCGAGGAGTACATTTCGGATTCCCTTAGTGACCGTTTTAGCTGTATAGAAAGCATTGACCATACAGCAAAGGAAATACGCCGCTGCATACTGGATGCGGATACGATAGCGGATGACGCCAGCTCCGAATTAAAAAGCATCCGGCGTCAGATCAGAAATACCCAGGAAAAGGTTCATTCAACCCTTTCCAATATGATAAACGGACGTATCTCCGAGTACCTGATGGACAGAATGATAGTAATGAGGGATAACCGCTACTGCATACCTGTCCGGAGCGAGCACAAATCCCAGGTTCCGGGCATTGTCCATGACCAGTCCGGCACAGGCTCCACCCTTTTCATCGAGCCCCAGTCGGTGGTAAATATGAATAACCAGATCCGCGAGCTGGAGGCGGCGGAGCGGGACGAGATACAGTCCATCCTCCGTTCCCTGTCCTTTGAAGCAGGGCAGAATGCGGAGATAATGAATGCGGACTATGTGATCTTAACCGAGCTCGACCTGATCTTTGCCAAAGCAGGCTTGGCTCTTGAAATGAATGCGGTACGACCCGTATTTAATACCGGGGAGATCATCCGCCTGAGAGCAGCCCGCCACCCGCTTATAGATCCGAAGGAAGTGGTGCCAATAGACCTGGAGATCGGAGAGAGCTTTGACCTCCTGGTTGTGACAGGACCGAATACCGGAGGAAAGACGGTTTCCTTAAAGACTGTGGGACTCCTGGAGCTAATGGGCTTATCGGGTCTCCATATCCCTGCGGGGGACAGAAGCGAGCTTTCCTTCTTCCGTGAGATCTATGCTGATATAGGCGACGAACAGTCCATAGAACAGTCACTCTCCACCTTCTCTTCCCATATGACCAATATCGTGGAGATATTAAAGAATGCAAATATCACCTGCCTCTGCCTCTTTGACGAGCTCTGCGCAGGTACGGATCCCGCCGAGGGAGCGGCTCTTGCCATGGCTGTGCTGGATCACCTCCATAAAAGGAGCATCCGCACGATGGCCACCACACACTATCCGGAGCTGAAGGAATATGCTCTTTCCACCTCCTGGGTGGAAAACGCCTGCCTGGAATTTGATGTGGAATCCCTCCGCCCCACCTACCGTATACTGGTAGGAGTTCCGGGAAAGAGCAACGCCTTTGCGATATCAAAGCGGCTCGGTCTCCCCGATAAGATCATAGATGACGCGAAAAAGCGGATAAACGAGGAAGATGAGAAATTCGAACAGGTACTGGCGAGCCTCGAGGAAAACCGCATCACCCTGGAAAAGAAGCAGAAGGAAATAAGCGATACCCAGGAGGAGATCGAACGGCTGCAGTCCGAGCTGGATTCCGGAAAACAGCGGCTTGATGAAGCAAAGGAAAAGATCCTCTCCGCTGCCAGGGAAGAAGCGAGAAGCATATTAAAGGAAGCGAAGGAGACTGCGGATCTCGCCATACGGAATATGCAGAAGTATGCGGATTCGGATACTATAAGAGCCGCAGAGAAAGAGCGGACCGCCATCAGAAAATCTCTGAATAGTACCCTCTCTCCTGCAAGCGATCTTACTCCCTCCCTTTCCTCCACTCCGGAAAAGGACAGGCCGAAGGGGAATTTAAGCAGGAAACAGGTAAAAGTCGGCATGAATGTTCGGATCATCTCCCTTAACCTGAAGGGCGTGGTCCAGACACTTCCCGATAAAGACGGGAATCTTTCCGTTCAATGTGGTATTATAAAGTATGAAGTAAATATCTCTGATCTGAATGCAGAGAATATGCCCCGGCAGGGCTATGGCACCGGCAGCATAACGGGCGGCAAAAAGTCCCTCGGACATGCTAAAACCATACACCCCGAGATCAACCTTATCGGAATGAACTCGGATGACGCCAGAGAGGCTTTGTCCTCCTATCTGGATGATGCCTATGTATCCCACTTAAGCCAGGTAAGAATAGTCCACGGCAAGGGATCCGGCATACTCCGGGAGGCCGTGCGTACATATCTCAAAAACTGTAAATACGTGAAGGATTTCCGCGACGGAGAATACGGAGAAGGTGATTCCGGAGTTACCGTAGCTGTTTTCAAGGATCAGTGAAAGGATTTTAAATGGTAGATAAACAGAAGGTACTGATAGTAGATGATGACAATAATATTGCGGAGCTTATTTCCCTTTATTTCACAAAGGAGTGCTTCGATACAAAGATAGTCAATGACGGCGAAAGCGCCCTGAAGGAATTTGACAGTTATAACCCCAATATCATTCTCCTGGATCTCATGCTTCCCGGAATTGACGGATATCAGGTCTGCAGGGAGATACGTACCAGGTCCCAGACTCCGATAATAATGATCTCCGCGAAGGGCGAGGTTTTCGATAAGGTGCTGGGGCTGGAACTCGGTGCCGATGATTATATGGAAAAGCCCTTTGACTCAAAGGAGCTTATCGCGAGGGCAAAGGCTGTGCTCCGCCGTACGAATGCGGCGGCTCCGGCGGCAGAAAGCAGCCGTTCTGATGTAAAAAAGGTGGAATACCCCGATCTCGTCATCAACCTTACGAATTATTCCGTTCTCTACTGCGGGAAGGCTCTCGATATGCCGCCAAAAGAACTGGAACTCCTGTACTTCCTGGCTTCTTCACCGAACCAGGTTTTCACAAGGGAACAGCTTCTCGACCATATCTGGGGATATGAATACATCGGGGACACCAGAACTGTGGATGTGCACATAAAGCGACTCCGGGAAAAACTCCGGGACCACGAAGCCTGGAGAATATCCACGGTATGGGGGATAGGATACAAATTCGAAAGTGACAGAGTTTAAGGATTACCAGAGCTTTTTCTGCTTTTCCTCATTCTCAAGCTTCACAAAGAATTCATCTATACTCTTCACGATCTCATTCGGAGGCAGTGTTTTTAAGAGATAACCCTGGGGCTTCAAGCCCATAACGGAGGCCACGCTCTCCTTATCGTTTTTACCTGTCAGGAAAATGACCGGAATGGACGCAAAGTCTATTTCGGTCCTTATCATTTCAAGGACCTGTTTCCCGTTTACAACAGGCATTTCATAATCAAGGAGGATCAGATCCGGCACCTCCCTGCTGATATATTTCATGGCCATGGCTCCCGAATTCGCCGGGATGACATTGTACTTCTCGCCCAGCCACTCACGGAGATTTCTCAGCATCGGTCCTGAGTCGTCTACCACCAGAATCTTCCGGAAGTCCGTCTTATCGTGCTGGATCAGATAGGAATTGATCACGTTGGAGGCTTCCTTTATATCCACAGGGTGGGGGAAAGACTGCGTAATAGCTGCTTCCGGCAGAACCCTCAGGATATCCGTCAGACCGTTATCGCCCTCAACAAGGAAAATGGGAATACCCTTTTCGATCCCCAGATCCTTCAGATACACCAGGGCCTCGGTCTTTTCATGGATATTATTTCCCACATAAAGGATAATGGCATCCATACCATCGCCAAAGCGTCCGATCTCGCCAACATCGGCTCCGACCTTTCTGACCTTGATCTTCTTTTCCACAAGTCTGCGTTCCAGCGAGCCTACCAGATAACCCTCTATGATCCTGACTATAAGAACATTCTTTTCACCAGCCATCAGTCATTACCCTCCTCAAAATACGTCTCGCACTCGTTGATCAGTTCTTCGGCCAGTCTGATCACATCTTCCATTGCGAAATCCGAAACCAGCGCATCCAGCTCCAGTATCTTATCATCCATCCCCTTTGGAAGGGCGTATTCCCTCAGCACTCCCATTGCCTCATCGGCGCCGTCCATATCAAAAGCATCCATGGCGTCAATGATCTTTCTCAGATTTTCCTTTACTTCATCCTGTGTAGGCGTATATGAATTCTGCTTCTCGTTATCGGCAAAGGGTTTCAATATACTCTTGTAACTCTGATAAAGCTCCAGTACGGCAGGTGTCTTCTCAGTGATACCCTCTATATCCTCAGCATTACCCATCTGCTCCAGCTCCTTGAAATCATCGGAGAGCTTCTGGGCTCCTATCATGCGGGCGGAATTCTTCAGGGCATGAACCTCAATGGTATAGTCCCTGATAAGACCGTCCTCCAGGAATTTCCTGATCTTTGTGGTATTCTTGTCTATTATCTTATAGAAGATCACCATGCACTTTAAGAAAAGCGCAGGACCTCCGCAATACTCTATGCCGTTCTGCACATCAAGTCCCTCGATCTCATCGGGGATCGTGATCTCCTTCTCTTCAACAGGCTCTTCCTTCGCAACAACGCCCGCCTCTCTTATCTTTCCGGCAGGCAGCCATTCCCTCAGGCTGCGGCTTAACTCTCTTAGCTTTATCGGCTTGGCGATAAAATCGGTAAAACCCTTTTCACGGAACATAGCCTCCGCTTCAGCCGTTGCGTTTGCGGACAGCGCAATAACCGGCAGCTCCGCATATCTGCCGCCCCGGGCCTGGCGTATCCTTTCCAGTGCCTCCACTCCGTCCATGACCGGCATCATGTGATCCATGAACACCATGTCATAGTCGTTGCTCATGATCTTTTCCACGCCTTCTTTTCCGTTTGCCGCCGTATCGATCTGCATCTTCAGCGGAGCCAGCAGTCCCTTTGCCACCTGTAGGTTCATCTCATTGTCGTCAACAAAAAGAACCTTTCCGCCGGGAACAGTGAATTCCATTTCGTATATGCCGTCTCTTTCCGTCAGATCATCATTCATGATCTGAGTGAAATTCAGGCTGTACAAAGGTTTATTGACGGCTCTGCACCCGCTGCCGACAAGGCTCTCCATCATGGGATTGTGAAGTACGCAGACTTCGGTCCTCGACTCCCTCAGCTTGTTTAATTCGGCAGTGCTCAGTTTTCTTACGGAATCGGTAAAGAGAAACTTGTCCTCATCTCCCTCCGGTGCTTTTCCTTCATATTTGGCGGTTTTGATACCATATCTGTTTGCCATGCGGATAAGAGCTTCCTCCAGATAGTGGTTCTCAAAAAGATGGTAAACCGCTCTTTTCCTTTCCCTGTCATGGAGCTCAGCAGCAACATTTCCACTCACAACGCCCTGGGAAATAGTAAAGTAGAACCGGCTCCCGCTGCCGTAGGTACTTTCCACGCCTATTTCACCGCCCATCAGCTTCACCAGCTGTTTGCATATGGAAAGACCGAGGCCCAGACCCTCTTTCTCATTTTTCTGCTTGCTGCCGGCATTATGAAGAGGACTGAACAGGTCTCCCCTGTTCTCTTCCCTTATGCCCTGGCCGGTATCGGAAATGGAAATGGAAAGAAGACAGTAATCGTCCTCCTTTTCCTCCACTGAAAAAGACAGCAGTATATAGCCGGAATCCGTATATTCCACGGCATTATTGAACATATTTATGATAATCTGCTGGATACGTCTGGAATCTCCGTAGAGCTTGGCCGGGAGATCCGGATCTATCATGTAAAGAAGCTCCACCGGTTTATTGCCGATCCTGTTTAAGAAGATCATGGCCAGATCGTCCAGAACCGACATGGGCTCGTATTCTTCCTCAAGGATCTTTAAGGAACCGTCCTCTATCTTCGAAATATCCAGTACGTCATTTATTATGGAAAGCAGGGTGCCGACCGACCCCTTAATATTATTGATATAGCCTCTTGTGTGGGCGGGCAGATCCTCCCTCATCAGAATATCGGACATACCCACAATGGCGTTCATGGGGGTACGGATCTCATGGGACATATTGGATAGAAATACGGATCTGGTCACATTGGTGTCGTCAGCCTCCGCTCTTGCTTCCTTGAGATCCCGCATCAGCTCTTCCTCAGCACTCCTGTCTGAAAGGCAGATACAGCTGTAGCTCTCGTCTCCCCAGCGTTCCTCTCTTTTCTTCCTGAAAGAGCGGCCGCCTATATCGACAACTTCATCATCATTCGTAAATAATACTTTTACTTCCTCCGGAAGATGATCCTCCGGCTCAAGCTCCCTGAGCTTCGGGAAAAGCTTTTTGGCAGTCTCATTGGCATCCAAATAATGGAGATCCTTACCTGCTGCTATAAAGCAGTTGTCCATTCTCTCCACGAACCAGTTTCTGGCGCTTATTATTTCTTCCGATAGTCTGCCATCGATATCCATGCCCTAATAATACCATTATCTAACAGAAAAAGGAACCTTTTGAAAGGTTCCCTTTTCTGACCGGTTTATTTTTGATTACAGGTGCAACACTCTTTCCCTTATTTCCTGGGTTCTGCCCTGATTCCAGAAATTCGTGCCTATATATCCGCAGGTACGTCTCGCAACATTCATCTTTGCCTGATCGCGGTTTCCGCAGTTGGGGCATTCCCATATCAGCTTTCCGTGGGTGTCGGTCACGATATTGATCTCTCCGTCATAGCCGCATACCTGGCAGAAATCGCTCTTGGTATTGAGCTCCGCATACATGATGTTGTCATAGATGAACTTCATTACGGAGAGAACCGCGTCTATATTGTCTGTCATATTGGGCACTTCCACGTAGCTGATGGCTCCGCCGGGAGACAGCTTCTGGAAATCCGCCTCGAACTTCAGCTTTGTGAAGGCATCGATCTTCTCTCTGACGCTCACATGATAGCTGTTGGTGATGTAATTATGATCCGTTACATCCTTTATGCGTCCGAACCTCTTCTGGAGGCAGGTTGCAAACTTGTAGGTGGTGGACTCCAGGGGAGTTCCGTATACGGAATAATCAATATTCTCCGCAGCCTTCCACTCGGCGCACTTATCATTGAGCCTCTGCATAACCTTTAATGCGAAGGGCTTTGCCTCGGGATCGGTATGTGACCTTCCCGTCATATACTTGCACATCTCATAGAGACCCGCATAACCCAGGGAAATGGTGGAGTATCCGCCATAGAGAAGCTTGTCTATCTTCTCTCCCTTGGCAAGTCTGGCGATGGCGCCGTACTGCCAGAGAATGGGTGCCACATCACTTAAGGTGCCGAGAAGTCTCTCGTGCCTGCATCTCAGAGCCTTGTGGCAGAGTTCAAGCCTTTCGTCCAGTATCTGCCAGAATTTATCCATGTCACGGCTGGAACTGCAGGCCACATCCACCAGATTGATGGTTACAACTCCCTGATTGAATCTGCCGTAGTACTTGTGCTTCTGTCCTTCGGGGCTGAAACGGTCAGGTGTGAGGAAGCTTCTGCATCCCATACAGGGATATACATCTCCGCCCTTGTATTCCCTCATCTTCTTTGCGGAAATATAATCGGGCACCATGCGCTTCGCTGTACACTGGGCTGCCAGACGGGTGAGATACCAGTATTTGGAACCCTCGGTTACATTGTCCTCATCCAGCACATATATGAGCTTCGGGAAAGCAGGGGTGATATAAACACCCTTTTCATTCTTAACACCCAGGATGCGCTGCTTCAGCATCTCTTCGATGATGATGGCCAGATCGCTTCTGGTCTGTCCCTCGGGCACCTCATCCAGATACATATAAACCGTGATGAAAGGAGCCTGTCCGTTGGTGGTCATGAGCGTGGTCACCTGATACTGTATGGTCTGCACGCCATGCCTGATCTCCTCCACGGTACGCCGCTCTGCAACGGCATTTATCTCTTCCTCGGATGCATCTATGCCAGCTGCCTCAAACTCGGCTGACACTTCCTTGCGGAACTTCTTTCTGGTCACATCCACGAAAGGAGCGAGGTGTGACAGGGTGATGCTCTGTCCGCCGTACTGGGAGCTGGCTATCTGCGCTATACACTGGGTTGCGATATTGCAGGCGGTGGAAAAGCTCTTCGGCTTCTCTATCATTGTGTCGCTGATAACCGTGCCGGTCTGGAGCATATCGTCCAGATTTACGAGGCAGCAGTTATACATATGCTGTACGAAATAATCCGCGTCATGGAAGTGAATGATGCCCTGCCTGTGGGCCTCCACCACTTCCGGGGGAAGGAGCAGCCTGCTGGTCAGATCCCGGCTCACTTCTCCTGCCACATAGTCCCTCTGTACCGAGACTACCATGGGGTTCTTATTGGAATTCTCTTCCTTTACATCCTCATTTTCATACTCAACAAGAGTAAGTATCTTGTCATCCGTTGTATTGCTCTTCCTGACAAGCTCTCTCTTATAACGGTAAACTGTGTATATGGTGGCTACCCGGAAAGCTCCTTCCTCCTGGATCGCCTGGATAACATAGTCCTGGATTTCCTCCACTCCGGCCTGATGGTCCAGACTCTTAAGCTTTCTGCGGACCTTTTCCTCCACTACCCTGACCTGGGAATCAAGGAGCTTGAAATTCTCCGCTACCTGGGCATTTGCCTTGTCTACGGCAGCGATTATCTTCTCGCCGTCGTATTCTACTTCTTTTCCGTTACGTTTGATGATATTCATAATGATCCCTCCCTGTTTCTTACCTTTCTGTCCCTCTCTCCCAAAGAGACGATTATTATGGTATCACGGGCGCCGGATTGAACCGTTTTTAGAGCAAAGAAATGCCAGGCACCTTAACGCCTGGCTTCCAATAGTGTTCTCTTCGTTAACACTAAATATTGTGCCCGGTTTTCTTCTCGGCTACCACATCTAGTAACACTATAATGGAGAAAACCCAAAATGTGAAGAGTTTAAATTGCACAAAAATTCAAACATAGATTTGTATGAGGTTAACATAAAGAGCGTAAAACCCTTATTATTTCGCGAAATAAGCGTCTATCCCGTCAGCAATTCCCTTGGCCATTTTTGCCTGAAATGCGGGATTTGCCATATTTGTGTCATCCGAAGGATTGGTCATAAATCCCATCTCTATTATCGTCACCGGAACCGTGCACCAGTTTATGCCGGTCATGGTGTCATTGGCCTGTACACCCTTGTTGGCCATGCCGGTGGCGGCACAATATGATGAGAGCACCTTCGACGACAGGAGCTGGCTCGGAGCCGCAAGATTTGCCACATAGGGATTCTTTGCGGAGGGGGCAAGGCAGAGGGCTCCGTTGGTACCTGCGTTTGAAGCGCCGTTTGCATGCAGCCTTACCGAGATCTCCGAACCCGTATTCGTTGCCAGCTGGGCTCTTTCCGCATTGCTGATATTGACGTCATTGCTTTCCCTGGTCATGTATACTGTATAACCTCTGGCTGTCAGCTCATTTTTAAGGAGCTGTCCCACCGCAAGGGTCAGCTGGTATTCGGGTATGCCTGTAGTGGTACCGCGGGTGCCTCCGGCCACCCTGGCCTTCATCGTGGAAGATCCGGGGCCGTTCGGTTCGGTTTTGGAATCACCCTTTCCCTGATGTCCCGGGTCTATGCATACCACATGGCCTCCGGTCCTGGTGATAGTGACAGGAGCCGAGGGACCCGTTATCTCCGCAGCCGCAGGAGCCGCAGACGCATCCTTTAAATACTGGGCTTTCACATACCCGGTCTTATCATTGTATTTCACTGCCGCCCATTCACCGTTCACTCCGGTTTCGGTGAGGGATGCTCCCTGGGGCAGGGTAAGTACGATACCGCTGTCGGTGGATGGTCCGGAACGCATCCTGACGCCTGTCCCGCTTACCACAACCGCCTTTTCAGCCGCATAGATATCCGGTCCGCTTCCGAGGAAAACCGCGGCTATAAGTACTGTAAGGGCCGCAAAGGCCAGAATAAGATTTCTCCTGATACTCATTATCACACCTCAAATAAAAGATCGCCGTAGCTCGGCATGGGCCAGTAATCCTTGGCCACCATCATTTCCAGTTTGTCTATCGGAGTCCTTAAGGCCTCCATGTCCTTTTTCAGATGATCCCTGCAGAAAAGAGCCCTTTCCCTTCCCTCCGGGATCTTCAGGGACTTCTCGTCGTCATCTATAAGTTTTTCAAGGGCGGAATATGCTTCATCCGTAAGAGCGGTAATCTTCCGTAGATTTTCTGCCGCAGCACGGCTTCCGTATCCCGCATTCTTTACCGCAATCACCGTATTCGACAGGTCGTGCACATATTTCATGCAGGCCGGGATCAGGGATTTTGAAGCCATGTCTATCATCGTGCGGGCTTCAATATTTACTTCCTTTGCATACTCCTCGTACTTTATCTCTTCACGGCTGATAAGCTCCGCCTTTGTAAATATCCCGAAGCGGGTAAAGAGCTTCACGGAGTTTTCCCCTGAAAGAGCGGGGATAGCGTCCGGCACGGTGGGGAGATTGGGAAGCCCGCGTCTCGCAGCTTCCTCCACCCATTCCTGTGAATAGCCGTTTCCGTTAAAGATGATCCTCTGATGCTCGGTGGCATATTTCTTGATAAGGTCGTGGACTCCTATGTCCAGATCCTCACAGGCTTCCAGATAGTCGCAGGCCTCCGCAAAGGCTTCCGCAGCTATGGAATTCAGCACGATATTAGGCTCCGCTATGCTGGCACTGGAGCCCACCATACGGAATTCGAACTTATTACCGGTAAATGCAAAGGGTGAGGTCCTGTTCCTGTCCGTGGCATCCTTTGTAATGGAGGGCAGGGTGCGCACTCCTGTCTCCAGTTTTTCTCTCTTAATAGAACTGGTGGCCATGCCTGTGGAAACCAGCTGGGTTATAACATCCTGCAGCTGCTCTCCTAAGAATACCGATACAATGGCGGGAGGCGCTTCGCTGGCACCCAGTCTGTAGTCATTTCCGAGGGTCGCCGCCGACTCACGCAGAAGATCCGCATGGGTGTCCACTGCCTTTAAGAGGCAGGTAAGCACCAGCAGGAACTGTACATTGTCATGGGGCGTCTTTCCGGGATCCAGAAGATTAATGCCGTCATCCGTAACCAGTGACCAGTTGTCATGCTTACCGGAACCATTGACACCGGCAAAAGGCTTCTCGTGGAGAAGGCACATCATGCCCTGGCGCTCAGCTACCTTTTTCATGACCTCCATCACCAGCTGATTGTGATCCACAGCCACGTTGCAGTCGTTGTAGATCGGAGCCAGTTCATGCTGTCCGGGGGCAGCCTCATTATGCTGGGTCTTGGCTGTAACGCCAAGCTTCCAGAGCTCCACATTTATCGTCTTCATAAAGGCCGCAACTCTTTCCCGGATGGCGCCGAAATACTGGTCATCCAGCTCCTGTCCCTTGGGGGGCATGGCGCCGAAAAGGGTATGTCCGGTGTAAATAAGATCTTTTCTCTGCAGGAACTTATCCCTGTCAACCAGGAAGTACTCCTGCTCGGCTCCCACCGAGGGTATCACCTTCTTTGAAGTGGTATTCCCGAACAGCCTGATAAGTCTCAGAGCCTCGGTATTAACCGCCTCCAGGGATCTTAAAAGGGGAGTCTTCATATCCAGGGATTCTCCGCTGTATGAGCAGAAGGCCGTGGGTATACAGAGTATGGCTCCCGCTGCATCATGTCTTACAAAGGCCGGACTGGTGCAGTCCCAGGCCGTATATCCCCTGGCTTCAAAGGTGGAACGTATTCCTCCCGAAGGGAAGGAAGAGGCGTCGGGCTCGCTCTTAATAAGCTCCTTGCCCGAGAACTCCACTATGGCGCTGCCGCCCTTTCCCGCCGGAGCAATGAAGGAGTCGTGCTTTTCCGCTGTGATCCCGGTCAAAGGCTGGAACCAGTGGGTGTAATGGGTCGCACCCTTCTCAATGGCCCAGTCCCTCATGGCGTTCGCCACCACTTCGGCGGTCATGGGATCCAGATCCTTGCCCTCGTCTATGGTCTTTCTAAGCTCCTTATAGACCTTCTTCGGGAGCCGCTCCTGCATTACATTGTCGCTGAAAACGTCCTCGCCGAAGATCTCCGCAATATTGATCATTTCATTAGGCATATCACTCATATTAGCTCCTTAAGAACCCGGATAAGCTCGTCCATCTCATCATCCGTTCCGATAGAGATACGGAGATACCCGTTTACCCTTGGTTTATTAAAGTACCGTACAAAGATATCCCGCTGCTTCAGGGATTCAAATACCCTTGCCGCAAAGCTTTCCTGTGTTTCACCGGGGAGCACTCCCTCATGGCCCGCAAAGATGAAATTCGTCTTTGAATCCGCAAAGAAAAATCCCAGATCTTTAAGCTCATTCTTTACACGCTCCCTGGTATTTATTACCTTTTCCAGTGTTTCCTTAAAATATCCCACATCCTCCATGGCGGCACGGCCCACAAGAAGGGACGGGGTATTCATCGTGTATGAATTAACCGAAAACTTGACGTCATTTAAGTATTTTATGGCTTTCCTGCTTCCGAAAGCGTATCCGATACGGATTCCCGCCAGTGCCCTTGACTTGCTCATTGTACGGACGATTATCATGTTCTCATACTTATCAAGGAGCGGAAGTGCGGTCTCGCTTCCGAAATCCACATAGGCTTCATCCACGATCACCATCACATCCGGGTTGGAGGAAATGATCTCTTCTATAACGGAAAGCTTTTCCTCACGGCCTGTCGGAGCATTGGGATTTGCTATCACTATGCCGCCGTTTTTCTGCCTGTAATCTGCAGGGTCGATGCTGAAATCCTCCCGGAGAGGAATGGTCTTATAGGGTATGTCATAGACCTCCGCCCATACATCATAGAAAGAATAGGTGATATCCGGAAAGAGGATGCTGTCCTTTCCGTTAAAAAAGGTAAGGAAGCACATGGACAGTACATCATCCGAACCCACTCCCACAAACACATTCTCATCCTTCAGACCGTAGTATTCGGCGATCGAAGATACCAGCCCTGAACAAAGGGGATCCGGATATTTCCTGAGATCCGATATGTCCATAGCTTTAAGTGCCTCTGCAACCTTCGGTGAAGGAGTATAGGGGCACTCATTGGTATTTAACTTTATTACCTTTCTCTGAGGCTGCTCTCCCGGGGTATAGGGGACAACCTTTCTGACATTATCTTCGTAACTCATATCTTCCTTACATCAATCCGTAGTGCTCGGAGAGCCTCTTAAAGGCCGGAAGGGAATTTACAATGGTTTCATAGCTTACGCAGTATGCGAGACGCACAAAGCCTCCCAGCGCAAAGGAGGTTCCGGGTACCACCAGGATATGCTCCTTCTTCGCCTCAGCCACAAACTCCTTGTCATCCACCGGGGTTTCTATAAAGAGATAGAAAGCGCCTTCAGGTTTCACGCACTTGAAGCCGTATGACACAAGGGTGTTATAGATCTTATCCCTGTTCTTTGCATAATATTCAACATCTGCCTTGGAGTCCAGGCACTCTGCCACAACCTTCTGGAAAAGAGAAGGAGCGTTGACACATCCCATTACACGGTTTGCAATCGAAACAGCGGAAAAAAGATCCTCGTGATCTGCTGCTTCATCGGGAATAACGATATAACCTATACGTTCTCCCGGAAGGGAAAGGGTCTTTGAGAAAGAATAGCAGACTATTGTATTGTCATAATACTTTGTGACATAGGGAACCTCTGCATCGGTATAAACCAGTTCCCTGTAGGGCTCGTCGGATATGATAAAGATATCCGTTCCGTATTCCCTCTGCTTCTTTTCAAGTATCTCAGCTATGCCCTTTATAGTTTCCTCGGAATAAATGACTCCCGTCGGATTATTCGGGGAATTTATGATAAGGGCTTTGGTCTTCGCACTTACCGCACTTTCCAGGGCATTCAGATCCGGCTGGAAGGTCTCATGATCGGTAAGGACCGTATTCAGTACGCCGTCATAATTTGACACATAGTTCTTGTACTCAACGAAATAGGGAGCGAAGGTCAGTACCTCATCCCCCGGATCAAGCAGGGCTTTAAGGGCGCAGTTCAAACCGGCCGCAGCTCCCACCGTCATCATGATATTATTCTCGTTAAAGGAGGTGCCGAATCTCTTATTAAGGGAATCCGCAACCTTTTTCCTGACCTCGGGGTAGCCCGCATTACTCATATAGCCATGGATGCTTAAAGGATCCTCATTCTTCAGAAGCTCTATAGCCGTATCCCTTACCTTGTCGGGTGCCGGTACGTTGGGGTTTCCCAGGGAAAAGTCATAGACGTTTTCCGCCCCGAACTCCTTTGCCATATTCTGTCCTTCTTCAAACATCTGCCTGATAACGGAATTGTTGTTTACCAGGGCCTGCATCTTTTTTGCGATCATGGTTTTTCGATTATGTCCTTTCTTTGTAATTAAGATCCTTCGCTGCTTCGTTCCTCAGGATGACATTATCCCTATTCGTTCAGCTTCTTGATGGAGGGCCAGTAGCGCATGACTGCCTTGCCGACTATCTTTTCCCGCGCCAGATAGGTATTCTTCCAGTATCTGGAGTCGGCGGAATTATTCCTGTTGTCACCCATCATGAAATAATGTCCTTCCGGAACCTCATAGGGTCCGAATTCCCCTTCGGTGACTGCCGCGATATAGGGCTCGTCCAGCAGTTCCCCGTTGACATATACTCCGCCGTCATGGACTTCCACGGTATCTCCGGGCATGCCGATGACTCTCTTTATATAAAGGATCGACTCATCATCCGGATACTTAAATATGATGATATCCCCTCTTTCGGGATCGTTATTATTGTAAGCAAGCCTCAGACCTATTACCCTGTCATTGGCCATAATGGTCTTTTCCATGGATGAAGTAGGAACGGTGGCGTTTACAATTATAAAATTATTGATAAATAAGGCCACCAGTACCGCCGCTGCTATCGTGATGACCCACTCGATTATCTCTTTTCTTACTCTTTTATCTGACATTTCCTTTTCCCCTGTATTTTAATAACAATTATTTAGTATATCACAAAAAAAGATCCTTCACTACGTTCAGGATGACAAGGTTGAGGTTCAGGATGACGATGTTTTCGTACAGAATGACGTGGTTTATGTTAGAACGACATTGTTTGAAATGGGTTTAATAGTACTTCGCGGCGAGTTCCCTGCTGTACTTTTCCGCGCCGCGCCTGTTCATGTGGTTATTATCACCGAAACAGGAATTGTCATATACGGGCACATCCTTAACCACAACCGTACCGGGATAGCTCTTTTCGATATCATTCATATAGGAAGCATAACCCTGATAGAAATTCTCATCCGTCTCCTTGTCCGACGCCCGGTTTACCGGAGCCTGCTCTATTATCACCTCTACGCCGCTGCTGTATAGAAGATCCAGCATCTTCCTGTAATAGGAGTCCACCATGGGGGACAGGTCGAATTCCGTCTTATGCGCTTCATAATTCAGTTCATCATTGTACTCGTCTTCACCGAAAGCAGTGTAGCCCGCTTCTTCCCTTACACTTTCATACTTGGCTCTGTTTTCCTGCAGGTTTCCGTTTCCCCTGGCAGAAATAAGGGCATCCATGTATTTATTCGGAAGACGTAAACGGAAAGAGAGGGCATCCGCCAGTGCTCCTCTGTAGCTGATCCTGTACTCAGCATATTTAACGGCGTTACACTCCGTTTCCGCGAGCTCCGGAAGAGACAGGTAATTATAATACTGTGTCTGCTGCCAGTTATCTATGTCGCAGAAATGATAGGGCGCAAAGATCACAAAGGCCCTCTCCGGCGCAGCGTGGTTCTTCAGATACTCCCTCACGGCATAGTACATCTCTATGCTGGTGGCACCTCCGACAGCGATATTGTAAACATCCCCTTCCCCGGATATTTCCGCCGGTATGACACTGGACTTTGCCCTGGAATCTCCTATTATCAGGGTGTCAACGGCACTCACGTCACTTTTAAGCGCGTCCCTTTCCTCCGCCCACATGGCATACTCCACCGACATATAGCCCATCGGGTTTACGAAGGTATAGATCGACACCAGAACCATGGGAATGGAGAGGAGTATGAAGTTTTTCAACAGTCTAGTAAATGTTTTCATTTTAAAAATCAAAGTATATAAACTTTGCGGCGCCTATATTTGCACTGAATATGATGCTGAGAGTGAGGAAGAAATACACTCCCCAGCGGACATACCAGGCTTTGGCTGTCACAAAGGAAAATACATCTCCGGTTTTTTCCTTCAGGATATCCGTAATAAGGAGAACCGCCACCATGATCACCGCAATGCCGAGATTTACGGTGCCGAGCCCCAGGGCTCCCGGATCA
Organism: Lachnospiraceae bacterium; assembly: GCA_024683935.1. The sequence continues at coordinate 20,896 of JAIKXV010000003.1, forward strand.
AAGGAACGTATCACGGAAGGGGTGATATCCGTAAATATCTTTCTCAATATTGTAAGTGCTTCCGGCAGCGTATCCGCCCTGAAGAATATAACGGTTAAAAGGAAGAGCAAAAAGGTTGCAACCCTTTTGTACAGGCCGTGTACCGCAGAAGTAAAAGCATTCTTTACCGGTACCATGTCTATGAGCTTTTTCCTTAAAGGAAGGGTGATCTCACCCAAAACCTGCAGAAGTCCCGACAGGAATCCCCAGATAATAAAGGTTACCGCCGCCCCGTGCCAGAGGCCAGACAGGGTAAAGACTATGAGGATATTGAGATACTTCCTCGCCTTTCCCTTTCTGCTGCCGCCTAGGGGGATATAGAGATAATCCTTAAACCAGCTCATAAGGGACATATGCCAGCGGCGCCAGAGGTCGGAAAGGCTCTCTGCGAGAAAAGGCTGCCTGAAATTCTCATGAAGCCTGATGCCCAGGATCTCTCCCGCTCCCAGGGCAATCTCCGAATAGCTCATAAAGTCGCAGTATATCTGTATGGCGTAGACGGCTGATGCTGTAAAAAGCTGCAGTCCGTCGGCGTAGTCAACATTGGAATATACGAGATCCACCAGAATGGAGAGCCGGCTCGCTATCACCAGCTTCACGAAATAGCCCCAGAGCATCCTGAAGAGACCATGCCGAACCCTTTCGTATTCAAAGTAATGGACCTCGTCGAACTGGGGCATCACCGAGGGCGCCCGGCTTATAGGACCTGCCAGCAGTTCCGGGAAGAAGGACACATACAGGGCGTATTTCAGAAAATCCCTTTCCGGCTCTATGGTTCCCCGGAATACGTCTATCATATAGGACACGGATTTAAATATATAGAAGGAAATCCCCACCGGAAGGAGGATATCAAGACCCGTTTTTATGCTGAAGGACTCACAGAAGAAATTAAAATACTTAAAGAAAAATAAAACAGAAAATTCAATGATAAGAGCTGCAGCCAGAATACCCTTTCTCTTATGCACTCCGAATGCAGCTATGAAAGATACAAGTGTAACAGCCAGAATGAGCAGCGCATATCCTGCTCCCTGGCTCATATAGAAATAATAGCTGCATAAAAGCAGCCATAATTTCCTGTAAAACTCCTTAGATGGCGGAAGTATGAAATATACCAGTACCGCGATCGGGAAAAAAATTGCAAATGAAACAGAATTGAAAACCATCATTTCTTGAGGAACTGCTTCAATTCCTTAAATACCCTGCCCACAGGCAGTCCTACCACGTTGCTGTAATCTCCCTTTATGCTCTTTATATATTTCGCGAAGGACCCCTGGATCGCATATGATCCGGCTTTATCGAGAGGTTCTCCGGTGGAGATGTAATCCCTTATCTGCTCGTCGCTTACAGGGTAGATCTTTACCCTGGTCTTCTCATGGAACTGCTTATAATGCACGTTCTTTCCGGGATGCTTGACCGCAATGGTGACTCCCGTATATACCTCGTGCTCTCTGCCCTGCAGGGTCTTCAGCACGTTAAAAGCATCTTCCTCATCCTTCGGCTTTCCGAGAACTTTTCCGTCCACGGTAACAATGGTATCTGCCGAAAGGATCACGAAAGAATCCTGCTTCTTTTCCCTGATGAGCTTTTCCGCCACATACTCTGCCTTATAGGAGGAGATCTCTTCCGCCATATCTGCAGGCTCTCCGGCAACGCTCACTTCTTCTATATCAGCAGGCATGACCGTAAAGGGAATATCCGCCTTTTTAAGAAGCTCCCTTCTCCTGGGAGAAGCTGAAGCCAGCACCAGGGGCTGATTTATGATCCTTGCAACGCCGGGATCAGCCTGAAAAAACGACTTCTCCGGTTCCGTCTTCTCTTTAACCCCGACGGATGCCAGACTGTTAAGTCCGGAGGCAGTGATATTTCCTGTGATCAGATCCACTCCCTGAAACTCCTCGGGGCTTATATCCTTTAATTCCTTAAAACTGAATTCAAAACCGGGAATCTTCTCATATTCCGATCTTTCCCCATCGCTTATTGGAAGTACGACAATTGCTTTTTTCATTATAATGAACCCTTATCCTCTGGACTGAAGTGCACTGAGTTCCGCAGCCGCCGCGCCGCTTACGAGGGTGCTGTACCTGTACAGAATATATCCGCTGTAACCGCTTCCCATGGCCTTATCTCTCTGATCCGCAAGGTTGGTGGCATTAAGCCCCCATCCCGGATCACCGGATACCGGCTGGCCTGCCTTGTATGCTGCGAGACCTACATAGAGAGGGATGCCTGCAGAATCAATTCCCCTGAACAGAGCCAAACGGTCTGAGAACATTGTTACATTTCCGCCTGCTCCGTAATTATCCGACCAGTAGATCTGGGGTGCAAGATAATCCACATATCCGCCGCTTGAAAGCCAGGTATCCACATCAGCGGAGGAAGCTCTTAAATTGCTTAAATTTCCCTGGGGAGAGATACCGAAAACCTTGCCGGAATTAGCACATACCGTATGAACCTGGCTCACCATGGAATTGACCTCTGCCTTGCCGATGGGAGGGAAATAATCATCAAAGTGAATTCCGTCCACTGCATAATTCGAAACTATCTCCTGAACGCCTGACACTACATTTGCGGTAGTGGAAAGTTCGGGATGTGCGGAAATAATGGATCCCCTGTATCCGTAGGGATTGATCCACGCATGGATCTGCAGGCCCTTTGAATGGGCTATCTGCACCATATCCGCCAGGGGATCATAACCCGGATCCGCTCCGTTTAACATCTGGCTGCTCCAGGGATAGATTCCTGAAGGATAAACCGCGTCATTATGGCTTCTCACATGAACAAAGATGGCATTTAAGCCGTGAGCCGCCGTTGTATCACATACTGATGAGAAAGCGGAATCAAAGCCGCCCTGATCCTTGCCCTTTAAAAAGAGCTGCCAGTCAAGGAAGGAAAACCAAACTCCCTTTAAGCCTGCAGGGGCTGCTGCCGCTTCTGCTTCCACCATATTAAGCCCTGCTGCATTTGATGCTCCCGTAAGGAGCGCTGCCGTCAGGGCTGCTGCGAGAATCTTCTTTAATATTTTTTTCATCTTATTCCTCTCTGCTGTAAATTCCTGCCATTCCGCTGATATTACCGTTGTCCCTGATTTCCAGGGTGTCTCCCTTATTTACAAAGGTCAGCGAAACGTCTGAATCCTCATAAACCGCCTCGTGGTTGTCACCTTCATCAATTCTGGCTACTCCCTCAAGCTCCGGTTCGGAATCATCATCTTTTATTATACTGAATTCGAAGCTGTTGTCATCTGCCGGCATGAATTCCACCGTCCTGGGCTCCAGATAATACTTTGAATCCCAGCTTACCGGTCCGTCTCCCTTATCGTCATAATACTGAAATCTGTCGAAATTAAGGAGCTTGTCATTATCATAGTCATAAACCATGACTTCACCGGATACGGCGTTTACCGCCAGCATCTGATCCAATTCTTCTTCCTCTTTATTTACTACAGAATAAAGGTAAACGTCAACCCCGTCAACCTCTGTGTACTCACTGAAAATGGCGTGGCACTCAAGCCCCTCCAGCTTTTCTTCGAGGTATGAATCGGCGGCGTCCTGGTCGATCTCATCGATCTCCGGAACCTCTTCGGCGGCCTCAGTAGTGGTCTCCTCTGTAGGTTTTTTCTCCGCTTCCTTATTTTCTTTTTCCTGTGTACCGCAAGCGGCAAGCATTATGCCTGCCGCTGCCAGTATAAGTAATAACCTTATTTTTTTCATGCTTTATTCTTTCCAGTACTTGTAGATAGCCTCTGCTTCTGCCTTTGCAGCTTCTTCGATACGAGTATCATCCTTGAGCTTGGATGCATCGGAGCCGTTAGACAGGAATGCATGTTCAACTATGAGTCCCGGGATGCCCTTTGCCGCCGAGGTTCTGATAACGGAGTAGTAATCACCGTCATTTCCGGCTCTGGTCTTGCCGCCGATATTGCGTGTATCGAGTTTACCTGATACTTTTGAGCTTATCTCCCTTGCGAGACCCGGCCTTGCATACTTGCTCTTCACTGAGTAATACACCTCTGTTCCATTGGAACCCGAGTCCGTAGATGAATTGCAGTGTATGCTGACAAAAAGGTTGCAGTCCTTATCATCCGCATAATCGGTTCTATCGGTAAGGGAAACGTAGCTGTCGTCAGTCCTTGTATAATAAACAGTTACTTTCTTTTCCTTCAGATATTTGCCGACCAGCTTTGCGATCTTGAGGTTCATATCCTTTTCTACAATGCCGTTTCCGGTTGCTCCGTCATCCTTGCCGCCGTGTCCCGGATCTATGCAGACCGTAAGTTCAGTGGTGGATTTCTCCTTTTTCTCATCATAGTTGGACGAGCCCTCTCCGGCTACACAGACGGTAGTTGTAGCATATACCGCGGAGGGATCATTCGGGGATGAAGCCCTGAGCTTGATATAGGTCTTTTTGTATCCCTTTATGCCCGTAAGCTTACCTGTAGAGGTTGCTACGGTTACATATTTCTTTATCTCAGAATTCGTAAGACTGTCGCTTTCCAGTGCGAATTCCAGTTTTTCATTGAACAGGAATACCTTCTTGAACTCAGTCTGTGTCAGGCCGTCTGCCTTCGTCGGCATATTCTTCGGCTTGAACTTCACAGCGGGAGTCAGGGTTCCTCCCTTAGGAACCGTGTACTTCTTCTTATTGAAAGTAATCTCAGAAGGGTTCATGTAGTAGAATTCCGCAGGATCACTGAAGACATAACCGTCGTAGTTCTCACCGGTGCGTCCGCCCTGGAAGATAACCGACTGAACCCTGTACTTTATGAGTTCTCCGTCCCTTATCTTATCTCCTACGGAGTTCACATATTTCTTTATCTTGTTCTCGGAAAGGTAGCTCTGGAGAACCTCATATCCGGTCTCCTTATCGTACTGCTTGGTAGAGCTGTTGTAAGCATAGCTCCATCTCTGTACATAGTAGCCTCTTACATTGTCTGCATCATCAGACCAGGTGAGCCTTGCATCGCACTTCTGGTTACCATCCTCGAAGTACTCTGCCTTCAGATCGGTAACGGCCTTCTGCCTGCCGTACTGTACCAGAACTGCAGAGGTTCCAAGGGCCGTGCCGTAGCCGCCTGCATTCTTTTTCTTCTGATATGCGGTAACCCTGCAGTAATAAGGTACGCCGAAGCCCACGTTATCAACAGTGTATTCCCTGTTGTTATAGGTACTGGTCTTCTCCGATTTACTTACATAAATGGATTTCGTCACATCATTTATGGATGAGAAATCCTTATCCGTACTCCACTCCAGGAGATAACCGGTAGCCTTATTGATCTTATTCCATTTCAGCTTGAAGGAACCGTTGTCCTTACGCTCTCCCTTCAGTATGGGAGCAACAGAAACCATCTTCACCTTCTGGGCCGCAGACCACTTGGTCTCGGGAATAACCACCTTCTTTCCATAATCGTAAACAGCAGTTTCCTTGGCCTTTACACGGAAGCAGAAGGATGCCTTGTTAACGGACACCTGAACATTCGGACCTCCGATATCCGTAAAGGTGTTAGTACTGATGGTGCGGCTCTTGCCCTCGTACTTGGAATAGGTGGAATTGTATTTATTTACGGTGAGCTGGTCCCTTACACCCTTTTTCTTAACATTCCAGTGCTCAACCACATACTCGTCATTCTCGGTTCCGAGACCCATAAAGGTCACATTCACAGCCTTTATGCCATCGTAGGGAGATACGCTGGTGATCTTCGGGATCGCGCGTACATATGCGGGAGTTTCACATACGCCGTACTTTCCTGCGCTGTCATATCCGACAGCCACGATCTTGTATATCAGCCTCTCTCCTGCCTTCGGAGTCGAATCGGTGTAGCTGGTTTTCTTTACATCTGAAGCAATGGGCTCGCCCCAGGTGCCGTCATCATTATATCTGTATATGTCGTAGGAAGTCTTTCCGCCGGCTTTTCCGTTTGCCTTATAGGACTTGGTCTTTTTCCAGGTGAGCTTGATGCCTCCCTTGTTATTCACGGTAGCCTTGACGTTCTGCGGAGTTGCCAGTCCGTTCACATTATTTCTGGAAGTGGTAACTATGAGATTTCCGTATTCATATGTGGGAGCATAGTTGCTGACATCCGCGGTACCGTTACCGGAGATTACGAATTTATTCGGAACAGAGGTCTCTTTTGAAGGATCTCCGTAGTTTACAGCGGTCTGATCAAATTCAAATCCAAAGGTCTCTCCGTTTACCAGGCTTCCGTTTACGACCCAGGGAAGTACCGCATCCACTGCGGAATTCTGGGAAAGGGGCTTTCCGTCATACTCCTTTGTGTAGGTGCCGCTTCGGTAGGTTACGGGACGTCCCGTGATAACTACGCTGATCTTCTCGGTGTAGTCGGGATTAGGGGCAGTAGGCGTCGTCTTTTTAGGGTAGAGATAATATGTGTAGTTTTCACTTACTTTGGTGATAGTCTTAAGTGTAACGGTTTTTGCCTCAGTTGAAGCATCTCCACCGGCGACCGTTTTGCTATCATCATAGCTTGAGCTTTCCATCAGGATAGCCCCCTTAGGAACGGTGTATGTTCCAGGGGAATAAGCTACACCATCATATACATGGCTGTATTCCCATGTCATGAAGGTCTTTATGCCGTTATTTGTGTCTTCAAGCTCAGCATCATCCGCTTCCGGAATGGCCGTTACATTATCAGAAACTTCGCCGGATTGCTCAGTATCTGTCTCAGCACCATTTTCCGAGGACGTAGCTGCTTCTTCAGGCTCCTCCTCATCCTGAGCAGCCGCTCCCTGGCTTTCAGCATTTTCATTCTTTGCTCCCTCCGGGGTGGTTTCCCCTGTACTCTCTTTATTTTGCAAACTCTCTCCGGTCTGCGCTGTTTCGGTCCCTTCGGTTCCTTCGGCAGCAGCGCCGGCAGTATCTTCGGGATCTTCCACACCCTCTCCGGTCTCTCCGGCGGCAGTATCCCCGGTTTCCATGGTCACTTCTGTTTCAGAAGTGCCTGCGGCAGGATCAGCGGGCACCTCACCGGCAAAGCCTGTACCCACTGAAGTCAGTGTCATTGCCGCTGACAGAAGAATAGCAGTTAATACCTTAGTTCGTCTTTTCATAATCTCCTTACTCCCTGACATATTATGTGTTTCATAATCATAAGATTCTTCGCTTCGCTCAGAATGACACCGGTTGATGCCGGAATGTCCCCGGGTAACCCGCGCCATATATTATTATGGTACACTAATTATGTCTACCGGTTTTAAATATAACACACAAAATATAGCACATTATTTATTATATTTCTACAATTTGTGGGAAAAAATTAAAAAAATGTGAAGAAAAAATTAATTTGAAGGGAATGTTATGTAAATTATTTATAGGGAGTGACCCATAAACTGACTCTGATAGAGAGAATAATAAAAACCTTTTTTATCTATAAGTTCTTCGTGGCTGCCGGATTCGACTATATCCCCGTCCTTCATGACAAGGACGATGTCTGCATCCCTGATCGTAGAGAGCCTGTGAGCCACTATAAATGAGGTTTTGCCCTTCATCATCCCGGAGAACGCCTCCTGGATCTTTATCTCCGTCCTGGTATCTATGGAGGAAGTGGCTTCATCCAGTATCAGCATGGAGGGAGAGGAAAGCATGGCTCTGGTAATGCAGAGAAGCTGCTTCTGTCCGGCAGACAGGCCTTCTCCGCCCTCATTTATCACGGTATCGTATTCATCCGGAAGCCTTCTTATAAACGAGTGGGCATGGCAGACCTTTGCTGCCCTGATCATCTCCTCATCCGGAGCATCAGGAGCGCCAAGCTTCAGATTATCCCTTATCGTACCCTTTTTAAGCCAGCTTTCCTGCAGCACCATTCCGTAGGCATCTCTCAGAGACCCGCGCTTAATATCCTTTATTTCCATGCCGTCAACCCTTATCTCACCTCTGTCTGCATCATAAAAACGCATAAGGAGATTTATAAGGGTGGTCTTGCCGCAGCCTGTGGGACCGACGATCGCCACATGCTGTCCCGGCGAAACACTTAAGTTAAAGTTCTGAATAAGCTTCTTTTCCGGAATATAGGAAAAAGAAAGATTCTCTATATCAATGCTTCCGTCAAAACGTTCGGGGGCAAAGGCATCCTGCCCGTCCGGGATCTCCGGTTCTTCCTCGATGAGCCTTATCAGGCGTTCTCCGCAGGCAAGGGCATTCTGCAGTTCGGTGACAACCCCGGAGATCTCATTAAAGGGCCTGGTGTACTGCCCGGCAAAGCTAAGGAAACTCACCAGCTGACCCACGCTCATGGTACCTCTTACGCAGGAAAATGCTCCTGCCACAGCCACCGCAGCATATATGGAATTATTTACAAAGCGGGTGCTGGGATTTGTGAGGCTGGAAAAGAAGGTGGCCTTCAGGGAAGCATCCTTCAGTTCATCATTGAGTGCGTCAAATTCACTGAGGCTTAGTTTCTCACGGTTAAAAGCCTTGACGACTCTTTCCCCGCTTATAATCTCATTCACATAGCCGGTTTCCTTCCCCCGGACCTCGGCCTGGCGCATGGCGTGGGCATAGGTATGCACCGCTATGAATCTCGCAACGAAAAAGGACAGGGGCGTTAAGCACACCACGATAAGCCCCACAATTAGATTGATCCTGAGCATCAGGCCCAAGGTTCCGACTATCGTAACCACTCCGGTAAATATCTGGGCAGAGCCCATCAGAAGCCCGTCGGAGAGCTGGTCCGCATCAGAAATCACCCGGCTTAGGAGATCACCCGCGGGATTGTTATCGAGATACTTCAAGGGCAGATGCCCGATCTTTTCCATGGCGTCATTACGCATATCCCGTACCACTCCGAAGGAGATCCTGTTATTTATGATATTCATGATCCACTGGGACAGGGAGGCTGTTCCGGCGCAGAGCGCAATGGACACCATTATCCTGATGACTCCCGGAAAATCCACGCTGCCGGGACCCGTGATATGATCTACTGCCTTTCCCGTAAGGAGCGGTATATAAAGGGAAAGCAGGGATGAAAGAGCTGCGGTTATAAGCGACAGCAGGATATAGAACCTGTAGGGCGCGAGGTATTTAAGAATATGGCGTTTCATCATGCACCCGCCTTTCTCTCCTCGGGGAACTGGGAATAGTATATCTCCTGATATACCGCATTTTCCCGAAGAAGCTCTTCGTGGGTGCCTTTTCCTGCAATACGGCCGTCATCCATTACCAGGATCATATCGGCGTATCTGACGGACGCCGCCCTCTGGGACACTATGAACATCGTTAAGTCCCCGGACATTTTCCTGATATTTTCCCGGAGCCTACGGTCGGTGGCGTAATCGAGAGCCGACGCTGCATCATCAAGGATCAGTATCTCCGGCTTCTTAACCAGAGCCCTCGCAATGGTGAGCCTCTGCTTCTGCCCTCCGGACAGATTCCGCCCGCCCTCTTCTATGATGTGATCGAGACCGCCCTCTTTATCCATTACAAAATCATAGGCTTCCGCCGCTCTAAGAGCGTCCAGCAAAGCTTCATCCCCGGCATCCGGATCCCCGTACTTCAGGTTATCCCGGACAGATCCCGAGAAAAGCTCCGCCTTCTGGAAAACAAAGGCTGTCCTGTCTCTAAGGGCACTTTTTTCTATATTCCTGATATCCTCCCCGTTTATCCTGACCACGCCCTCAGTCGCGTCATAAAAACCGGGGATCAGATTAATGAGCGAAGATTTTCCGGAGCCCGTGCCGCCGATAATGCCTACTGTCATGCCCTTTTCCACGTCAAAGGAAATGTCTTCCAGCGCGGATGCATGGCTGCCCTGATAGCTAAGGTACGCTTTATCAAAGGAGATAAAGGGCATTCCTTCCTTTTCATCAGGAAAAGGCAGTGCTCCGTCCCGAAGGGAATCTTCCATATTAAGTATGGCCGCAACCCTGTCGGCCGATGCGCCTGCCTTGCTTAAAAGGACAATGAAGTTTGCAAGCTTTATTAATTCTATAAGGATCTGCGCCATGTAGTTAATGAGTGCGGCGGCTTCTCCCCGGGTCAGCATTCCGGTATCCACCCTTATTGCCGAAGAATAAAGGAGGGCTGCGGTAAAAAGATTTACGAGAACGATAGTCAGGGGATTTGTAAGCGCGGAAATTACGCCGGTCTTTTCCTGTAGTCTAAAAAGTACGCTGTTCTCATCCTTAAATTCCTCTGTCTCCTTCTTCTCCCTGTGGAAAGCCCTTATCACTCTGACGCCTGTCAGGTTTTCCCTCGTCTTCCCGCTGATCCTGTCGAGACGGCCCTGTATTCTCAAGTAGGCAGGAGCCGTGACCCGCATCACGTAAAAGACTACAAAAAACAGGCAGATAACCAGCGCTGCAAAAACATAAGCAGACGGCACATCCACCGTAAAGGCCATTATCACAGCTCCGAAAACTATAAAGGGGGAACGGAGGAGGAGCCTTAAGAACATATTGACCCCGTTCTGGATCCGGTCCACATCAGAGCTCATCCTGGTTATAAGGGTATCCGTGCCAATGGCGTCAAGGGTAGGAAAATCCATACTCTGGATCTTTTCAAATAAGACTCTGCGGAGAACCGCAGAAAAGCCCGTGGCCGCCTTAGCGGCAAAATACTGGGCTGTAAGGGCGAAGGTCAGACCGGCTGCGCCGAAGAAGATCAGAAGTCCCCCCATTTTCAGAATGTGGCTTTTATCCGAAAGACCAATGCCATTATCGATAAGGGATGCCACCACCAGGGGGACTATAAGTTCAAATGCCGCTTCAAGCAGCTTAAATAACGGAGAAAGAACGCACTCCTTTTTATAACCCTTCAGATATTTCAGAAGGGATCTCATGCTGTACTCCTTTGATCATTTGCAAAAAGCGCCTTCAGCACTAATGGTGTGAGAAGGGAGCTGATAACGATCAGGAGTATTACAGCGGTAAAGTATTCCCCGCCAATGATACCGGCCTTTAACCCTCTCTGGGTCACGATCAGCGCAACCTCACCGCGGGTCATCATGCCGACTCCGATCTTCAGAGCGTCATTACCCTTGTACCCGAGGATCCTTCCCATGGCGCCGCAGCCCACGATCTTTGAGAGCATTCCCACGACCACAAAAGCCAGGGAGAATACCAATATGGTGGCGTCCAGAGTCCGGAGGTTCGTCTGTAGTCCGATGGATGCAAAGAATACGGGTCCGAAGAAGGTGTAGGAATTGATATCCACCCGTCTTTCAATATAGTCGGAGTCATCAAGGGAACTCAGGATAACACCCGCGAGAAAGGCTCCCGTGATATCCGCCACGCCGAAATACCTGTCCGCCACATAGGACATGATAAAGGCAATGGCTATGGAAATGATCGGGATACGCCTGGTATGGGGATAGCGCTCGTCTATCCTCTTCATTATCTGATAGAGCACCATTCCGATGACGATGGCCAGCAGGAAGAAAGCCACTGTCTTCCCCGCCACGAGCACAATATCGCTCTCCGGATCCTTCATGCCGATAACGGCAGTCAGTACCAGGATGCCGATAACATCATCTATGATGGCCGCACTCATTATCGTAAGCCCCAGTTCGGTCGATATCTTGCCGAGCTCCTTTAATACCTGCACGGTAATGCTTACGCTGGTGGCGGTTAGTATGGTTCCGATAAACAGCGCTTTAACAAATTCCGTGGAACCGGGTGCGGAAAAGCCGTAAAAGGACATAAAGAGCAGGGTGCCGAAGACTAACGGTACGAAGACGCCCGCGCAGGCGATCAGTGTCGCCTTGATACCGGACTTTTTCAGTTCGCCGAGATCCGTTTCCAGTCCGGCACTGAACATCAGGAGAATAACTCCCAGTTCCGCCATCTCTGTAAGGAAGTCCGTGGTCTGTACCAGATTTAGAAGAGTCGGGCCTATAAGAATTCCCGCTATTATCTCACCCGCAACCTGGGGCGCATGAAATTTTCTTGCAACCAGTCCGAAAAACTTGGCGAAAAGTATAATAAGGGCCAGGTCCCATAACACATCAAGAGTTTCCATCAGTCACTTTCCTTTGCCTGCGAAAATTGTATGCCTATGCCTGCCGCAGAAACAACCACCTTCACTATTATCCATATAAAGGAACTCTGCGGAGGGAGAAATCCCATGTCATAGGGAATAAAGGACATCAGCTGTAAAAGTATCGTGGGTATGGCAAAGCCGCCCACTATACCGGTTATAATGATGATCACCGGCTTATCGGCCTTGGTCGCGACAAAGCCCCCGACAACCGCCGCCGCAAAAGCTATGACCATCCCTACCGTTTCAAGGGAGGCCAGAATGTTTTTCAGAACCAAAAAGATACCGCAGGCTGCCGCGATAAAGATTCCCAGCTTCCATACCATAAAGGCCGCCGCTCCCAGTACCAGTCCCACTGCGATCTGGAGGATCAGTATGGAGACCGGCATAGTGGGAATGAACTGCGCCGCCATTCCGGTCAGCATGAATCCTGTGATAAAGCCCAGAAAGAACACTGCGAGCCTGTACAGTTTATATCCCTCCATCCAGAGGAAAACCGCTATTATCAGTGCAAGTATCAGTACTATCGGGGACGCCCCCGCGAGACTAATGTTTTCCATTTCTACTCCTGTCTAAAAGATTCTTAGCTTCGCTCAGAATGACATTTTTAAGTATTTATCTGTTATACGCCCTTATTCTCAATAATGCAAGGCTCTGATTGACAGCGGCAAAATTATCGGTAAAATCAGATATATAGCGCATTTTCCGCAATCCGTGGCACATGAAAAGGGGAGGGAAAAGACAAAATATGAAACAGATCATAGTGGTTACTAATGACCGTCAAAAATATGAAAAGGAATTTAAACAGATCGATTTTTACGTGACCTGGTGTCCCTTTTCCGTTTCAGCCCTTTTGAACGTGAGGGACAGATCAAACCTGATCTTTGTCTGTGTATCTGACGAAGAATTCGATGATATCAAGGCAATGGGACTTTATCTCCGGGATCTCTGTATCGAAGATGAGAAGGTCGTATATTTCTACGGCAACAAAAGCGGAGTGGATCAGCTTTCCACTCTGGTTCCTTCCATTTTTATAAAAAAGACCATCTACTCCCATGTCCATTTCAGCATGGTAATAGAGGATCTCATGAATGAAGAGGTTTACCCTGATAATAAAAAGCTGAAATTCGTGCTGATAGATGACGATTCCGAATATGTGGCAAAGCTCCGCCCCTATTTAGATCCCTTTTTCCAGGTTCATGTCAGCCGTTTTGACATAATGGAGATAGGAAAGCTGATACTCCGGGGAGACCTGGTTATGATCAGCATGAACGGCAGGCTGAAACTCAGCGAATTCATGAGCTTATTCCGTATGCTGAGGCAAAAGAGCGAAACCCGGAATTTCCATTACTATTACATTACTGATACCAACGGCGAGAGAGCCAGACTGAATGCCGGAAGCGAAAGCGACGGGCTGGCTTTTTCAAAGGAGATGGAGATCGCCCGCGTGGCAAATTATTTTGTATCCAAATACACGGATGTGAAACCCACCTTCTGATATATCCAAACCATTCTTATCGCATCGTCAAGCCGGCTGTTCATTATCAGTTTTTGCTGAACCTTATTACATTCCAGCTGAGGGCAGGGATCTTCAGCTCTGCCTTTCCGTCAGCAATGCTTCCGCCGGGTCCTTTGCCCGGAACCACATTATCCGGATTTTCTTCCGTATTCACTGCCTTCACATCATCATGATGCAGCAGGATATGTTCTTCTATCTTCAGATCACCGAAGGATCTTAAATCAATGCTGAGTTCAAAATCATCCTTCTCATCACGGTTTACGGCAAAGACGGTAACGTTTCCGTCCTTATCCATTGCAGCCGCTGCGTCGATAAAGGGCACGCTGTCGTAATCCTTGCAGGAATATACGGGGCTGTCCACCAGGGCGTTTAACGCCGTGCCGCGTCCGTACATGGATGCATGGCAGAAGGGATAGAATATGGTCTGTGCCCATACTCCTCCGCCATTCCTGGTCATGATCGGAGCTATTACGTTCACCAGCTGGGCAAGGCAGGCAACCTTTACCCTGTCAGCGTTCCTTATCAGGGTGATCAGCATCGATCCAACCAGCAGCGCATCCTCGAAATTATAAATATCTTCCAGAAGGGGAAGGGCTCTGTTCCACTTTTCCCTCTTCCAGATCTCCTTATCCTGGTCATTTGAGTGATACCATACATTCCACTCATCAAAGGAAAGATTCACGGTGTGCTTGCTGTGCTTCTTGCCCTTAACCGCGTCACATATCGCTGCAACGCTCTTTATGAAGCCGTCCATGTCCATGGTACGTGCGAGGAAGCCGGGGGTATCTCCCGTGGGATTGCCGTAGTATCTGTGGAGTGAAACATAATCTACGTTTTCATAGCACTCGTCCAGCATCTCCATTTCCCAGCTGCCGAAGGTCGGCATCTCGGATGAAGAAGAACCGCAGGCCACCACCTCTATTGAGGGATCGACCCACTTCATCATCTTCGCGGCTTCATTGGCAACGTGTCCATACTCTCTCGCCGTCTTCTGTCCCATCTGCCAGGGACCGTCCATCTCGTTTCCAAGGCACCAGAGTTTTATCCCGAAGGGTTCCTTCCTGCCGTTTGCGATACGGAGGTCGGAATACCTGCTGCCTGAGGGGTGGTTTGCGTATTCCACTATATCCCTGGCGTTTTCAGGCCCGCGGCTTCCGAGGTTCACGGCATACATGATCTCGCTTCCGGCATTCTCAGCCCAGTCAGCAAATTCGTGGAGTCCCACCTCATTTGTCTCGGTGGTGAACCAGGCAAGATCCAGGCGCTTCGGGCGGTTCTCCTTCGGGCCTACGCTGTCTTCCCAGTTAAAGCCGGATACAAAGTTTCCTCCGGGGTAACGCACCATCGGAACTCCCAGCTTTTTCACCATCTGCATAACATCCTTGCGGAATCCGTTCCCGTCCGCTTCGGGGTGGCCCGGCTCGTAGATGCCGCCATAGACCGCGCGGCCTAAATGCTCTATAAAGGAGCCGTAGATCCTTCTGTCTATTTCTCCTATTGTGAAGTCTTTATCCAGTATTATTGAGGCTTTTTTCATTTTTCCGGTCCTTTCACCTTGCTGTAGGCCTTCTCTTGGAATTTCGTATTCTCTATTATGAATCTTTCGTGGGTGCCTTCCGCGATCTTTCCCGCTTCGTCAAAAACCTCCGCGGAAAAAACGAGGCGCCTACGGTCTATTTCCTTTAATTCCGTATTGCAGGTCACCTTCATTCCGACGGGTGTGGCGGAAATATGGGCAATATCAAGCTTTGTGCCCACCGTGCCCTGTCCTTCCTCCAGTTCGGATGCAATACTTTCCCATGCGGTTTTCTCTACGAGGGCGATAAGCGCCGGCGTGGCATATACGGGAAGAAGGCCGCTGCCCATCTTTTCGGCAGTGAGGCCCTCTGTTACCATTTCTTCACTCTGTCCTTTTATTCCTGTTTCAAGCATTTATTAATGCCGCTCCCTTCTTTTTTGTTATACCGCTACCGTCTCTCTGTCGGGATGCTCTCCGCTCCAGCCCGCTTCAGGCATTTCGCGTATCGTCCGCATATCTTCCTCAGAAAGCAGATCATCCCTCACCTTGAGGTTCTCCTGCATCCTCTCGAAATGAGTGGATTTCGGAATGATGATGAAACCGCTCTGCAGACAGAAGCTTAAGCAGAGCTTGGCAACCGAAATATCATACTTTGCAGCTATTTCCTTTAAGAGGGGGTTGTCCATCAGTCTGGCTCTTCCGATCGGGCTCCAGGCCTCTATCTCTATGCCCTTTGATCTGCTGTATTCCACCGCTTCCTTCTGCAGATATCCGGGATGGAGCTCCAGCTGGTTTACCGCCGGCACGATCTCCGCGGTCTTCAGAAGGTTATCCAGATGGTGGGGAAGGAAGTTGCTGACACCGATAGCACGTATCCTGCCGTCCTTCACCATTTCCTCCATGGCTCTCCAGCTTTCCCTGTCCTGCTCTTTCCAGTCATCATAATCGCCGCGTCCGTAATCGGAACGGGGCCAATGGATGAGATAGAGATCGAGATAATCGGTTTTAAGCTTCCTTAAGGACTCTTCCAGCTCTCTTTTTGTGCTCTCGTATCCTAAGCTGTTTCTCCTTAGCTTTGAAGTAATGAAGAATTCGCTCCTCGCTATGCCGCTTTCCGCCACAGCTGTCCCGACTTCTTCCTCATTTTCATAAAGCGCTGCCGTATCTAAATGTCTGTATCCGGCCTTTATCGCATCGGAAACCACACGGTAACCCTCATCTATCGTTGATTTGTATGTTCCGAATCCGATAATGGGGATCTTCACGCCGTTATTAAGTACGACTTCCTTCATACGGCACCTCCTGCCTTAATACTTTTCTCTCCACGCCTCCATCTTGTCAAAGAGTTTTCCGTAAACGTGGACATTCTGGTTAATAACGGAAGCTGTGGCATCGGCAAAGGGCTCCAGATCCGGCTTGGTGATCTCCATGCCCGCTGCCTGAAGTGAATCCAGCAGTTCTTCCGTCTGCTTCCTGTTCATCTCCCTGTTATATTTTGCCGACGATACAGCGGCGGCCCTTACTATTTCCTGCTCCTCGGGAGTAAGCTCCTTCCACACGTTTTCCGATATCGTGAAGCACATCCCGGAATAGATATGATTGGTGACGGCGAGATACTTCTGAACCTCATAAAGCTTATTATTGTAAATAACGGGTATGGGATTCTCCTGTCCGTCATAGGTTCCCTGCCTCAGCGCCGGATAGAGTTCGGAGAAGGAAAGGGGCTGGGGATTCGCGCCAAGGGCAGTCATTGTCGCCATTATCACCGGATTCTCCGGAGTACGTATCAGAAGTCCGTTCATATCATCGACGGTATTTATCGGATGCTTGGTATTGGTCACGCATCTGAAGCCGTTGCAGTAATGCGCCAGCACCCTCATATTGTTCTTTACGAGAAGCTCTTCCGCCTCCGCCTCCACATCGCTGTCCATGAAGGCCCAGGCCATATCGAAATCATCGAAAAGGAAGGGCTGGGCGGAAATACCCATCTTCGGTTCATAGGTCGCAAAGTTCGAAGCGTCCGTTATTATGACGTCCACCTTTTTCGAGTTGGTGCCCAGGGAGTCAATGAGAGCCGCATCACCTCCCAGCTGTCCCGAAGGATATACGACTGCTTTCAGCCTGCCCTCCGTTTTTACCGAGATCTCATCCGCAAACTTCTGTGCCGCGAGATTTCTGGGGTCTGTTTCCCCTGTGGAAACCCCGATCTTCAGAACAAGCTCTTTTCCGGGCCTGACATTCTCCGGGTCGTTTCCGCAGCCGCAGAGCAAAATACTGATCATCAGGCTTGTCATTATCAATGCTGTCAGCTTCTTCATGATTAGTCTATGCCGCTCCTTTCGCTTCTCAATATCTGCCGCCTGTTACAAACGGTGGCGGCGTCTTTGGTGACGCTTCTCTTCAGCGGCGCCAGGGATTGTCCCCCGGTTACAATGAACTGTAAACGGAATAGTCTTCCTGAGCGTTATATTATTATACCATTAAGCGCTTAATTTTTGTACTTTTTCCTCATTTGTGGCACAATGATTTAGCATATTTTTACAGGGGAGGTTTTTTATGACAATAGATGCCTATATCAATCCGGACTTTACAACCGGTAAAAAGATCATTTTCTTTCTTCTCGCCCTTGCGGGAGTCATTATCTGCGATATCCTGATACTTCTCGGGGTGAGATTCGCATCCCTCTTTACTTCAAAGGATGAGGGTCCCGCCGTGGTAAATCACAGATTCCACGTGGTAGTGCAGCTATTTTACGAAATGATAATATCCGCCGCCTCGGTAATGTTCTTCGCCTGTTCCTATGTGATACTTAACCATATCTACTCTCTGGCGGAAGCCGGAAACGCTGTATACAGCGGATATATGGGAACATTTCTGGAAGTCTGGAGAGACTGGAAGGACTTTATCCTGCTGCTCCTTATCTGCATTTCCTGCATACTGAATACCCTGCTTGACAAGCTCATCATCCCCCTGAACAGGATAAGCCGTGACGAGAAGGCTGCGATCAGGATGCTGGCCATGTTCTACGCCGTGATCATCCTGCTCTTCCTTAATATGATCGGTGATGAAAGCGAATACAGTCCCGTGATGATGTACTACCTCGGACTGGTGGTGGGACGTTTCGTGTATTTTGACGCTTCCTTCCTGGATTTTCTGACCGCGCTGAAAAACGTGTTCTTCAGGCTGCCGCTCCTCGTGATCGGCCTCGCCCTGTCGGGCTCCCTCTGTTATTTCGGCTTTCAGGCAGGCTTCCTGATCGAGCGGAATTACTACATTGTGGGCGTCATGTACACCCACCTCTTCCTGCTGGCCGCCGTCTTCCTCTTCCGCCACCTGAGGATACTGGATCTGATGTTCAGCGACCGGGGGTATAAGGACAGAGACGATACTGACATTTAGATAGAACCCGTTAGCCGGTTAAGGGTTGATTTCTCGGGTACTTATGTTAAAATCAGCGTAAAAAAGTACGTGATTTTATCCGGAGGATGTCATTGGATAATAAGAAAAAACTGATTTTTACGTCTGATTATACGGAGGGCGCACATCCCGCCATCATGCAGAGGCTTGCGGAAACCAATATGGAGCAGTCTGCCGGATACGGAACCGACGGCTATTCCGAGGCTGCCAGGGAAAAGATAAGGGCAGCCTGTGAAGCCCCGGATGCGGATGTATTCTTCCTGGCCGGCGGAACCCAGACAAACGCCCTGATGATAGATTCCATCCTGCGCCCCTACCAGGGCGTGATCGCAGCGGACAGCGGACACATCAGCGTCCACGAGGCCGGAGCGATTGAGTTCGGAGGACATAAGGTACTGACCCTTCCGGAGAAAGACGGGAAGATCTCCTCAAAAGGAATAGCGGAACTTATCGATAAATACAACTTAGACGAGAGCCGGGACCACATGGTAATGCCCGGGATGGTCTATATTTCACAGCCCACGGAATTCGGAACTCTCTATTCCCATGCTGAATTAGAGGAGATCAGCCGTCTGTGCAGAAAGAGCGGCATTCCCCTTTATCTTGACGGCGCAAGACTCGCTTACGCCCTTGCCTGTCCGGAAAATGACGTGACTCTTCCGGACATCGCCGCCCTTTGCGACGCTTTCTATATAGGAGGAACCAAATGCGGAACCCTCTTCGGCGAAGCGGTGGTTATCCCTAAACACGATATGATCCCCCATCTCTTTACAATGATAAAACAGCACGGCGCCCTTCTCGCAAAGGGACGGATCGCCGGCATACAGTTTGATACGCTGTTTGCCGACGGACTTTATTTCCGTATCGGAGTACCGGCAATAGAGGCCGCGGACAGGATCAGGAAGAAACTTATCGAAAAGGGATATGAACTAAGCTTCCCCTCTCCCACGAACCAGATCTTCATAACCTTAAGCAGGTCCGATATGGCAAGGCTTTCGGAAAGTGTGGAAATGGGCTTCTGGGACAACATAGATAAGGATCACGCGATAATGAGGATCGCCACCAGCTGGGCGACCCGTGAGGAAAATGTAAACAGGCTGTTGGAAATACTTTGATCTATATGCAGATCATCTGAAAGGAGCAGAAAATGTCAGTATTATTAACGGGCGGCGCCGGATTTATCGGCACACACACACTGGTTGAGCTTATTAACGGCGGCTATGACACGCTGATAATGGATAACTTCAGCAATTCTTCCCCGAAGGCCCTTAACCGGGTGGAAGAACTCACCGGGAAAAAAGTGAAATGCTACACGGCGGATATTTCAGACAGGGACGCCCTGGAAACAATATTCTCCGAAAATGACATAAAGGAAGTTATCAATTTCGCTTCCCTGAAGTCGGTGGGCGAATCCGTTGAAAAGCCCTGGGAATACTACAACAATAACATCGGCGGAACCCTCACCCTCCTCGATGTGATGAGTAAACACGGGGCGAAAAACTTTGTATTCTCCTCCTCCGCTACGGTATACGGGGATCCCGCGGTCATTCCCATTACCGAGGACTGCCCCAAGGGCACCTGCACAAATCCCTACGGCTGGACCAAGTGGATGCAGGAACAGATCCTTATGGACATGCAGAAAGCGGATCCCGAATGGAATATGGTGATCCTCCGCTACTTTAATCCCATAGGTGCCCATCCCTCAGGACGGATCGGTGAAAACCCGAACGGCAGGCCCAATAACCTGATGCCCTACATCACCCAGGTGGCTGTAGGAAAACTGCCGGAGCTCGGCGTATTCGGCGACGACTACGACACTCCCGACGGTACCGGAGTCAGGGACTATATCCACGTGGTGGATTTAGCAAAGGCCCATGTCAAGGCAATAGACAAGCTCCGCGAAAATCCCGGCTGCTTCGTATGCAATTTAGGAACCGGCCAGGGCTATTCCGTACTGGAGCTCGTAAAGACCTTTGAAAAGGTAAATGATATCAAGGTCCCCTACAGCATCAAGCCAAGAAGAGCCGGTGATATCGCGACCTGCTACTGCAGTCCCGAAAAGGCGGAAAAGGAGCTGGGCTGGAAAGCGGAAAAAGGCATAGAGGATATGTGCCGTGATTCCTGGAACTGGCAGAAAAACAATCCGGACGGATATTGAGGTATAAAGCGATGTCAACAAAGGACAGGATTTTAGAAGAAGCTCTGACACTGTTTGCAGAGAGAGGCTATGACGGTACCGGCGTGGATCTCATCGCTGAGCGCGTGGGGATCAAGGGGCCTTCCCTTTATAAGCATTTCCGCAGCAAGGAAGAGATAATGAATGCCCTGATCGATTCGGCGGAAGTCCGTTATGACGAGTTTTTCGGCTCTGCCGAGCACGTGGGCAGGATCCCCGACAGCAAAGAAAGCTTTATCCGCATGACGATGAAAAGGATCAAATTTACAATGGAAGATCCGATGATAAAGCGGATACGTACATTTCTGGTACAGGAGCAGTTCAGGAATGAAAGGATCTCCGATGTCACATCCAGGCATCAGACGGACGGGATCATAAAGATGTATGAAAAGATCATCAAAGAGATGATGGACGCCGGCCTTTTCAGGGAAGATGATCCCGAGATGCTGGCTGTTGAAGTAACGGCGCCGGCCGTTATCATGATCGCAAAGGCAGACCGGCAGCCGAAATGCAAAAGGCAGATGCTAAAGGGTATTGAAAAGCATCTGCGCCACTTCTGCGATACCTATATGATCGATCCCGACTAATGTAAAAGATCTGAGAGCTTCTTCCCGTAAAAGAAGTCATGGACCATTTTGTCATATTCCTCCCAGAGCGGGAGGGTATGGCAGACGGCTTTTTTCGGGCAGTCATTCTCTTTTTTTGCGAGACAGGCCACCGCGGAAATAGTGCCCTCCATAAGCTCCAGTATTTCTCCCACGGAGTATTCCTCCGGTCTGCGGCAGAGCTTGTAGCCGCCGCCTTTGCCGCTGGCGCCGGTCAGCAGTCCCCCCGAAACCATATCGCGCACGATTATCTCCAGATATTTTTTTGGAAGCTCCTGCCTCGCCGCTATATCCTTCAGCGGTATGTAGCCGCCGTCATCATTCTCGGCAATATCTATCATCACTCTTATGGCGTAACGTCCCCTTGTAGAAATCATTGAAGTTCTCCCTTATTTTTTCAGATCTTATTTTCCTGATTATAACATATTTAATTACCTATTGAAATAGTATGTAAATAGTTTTATAATACATCAAGATTTACCCCTATGGGTCTACGTCGTTTGTAACAGGCGGCGGATATCTAAAAACGAAAGGAGCGGAATAGACAGGTAATGAAAATATATGCGGATAACGCTGCCACAACAAGGCTGAGCAAGACTGCGCTGGATGCTATGATCCCGTGTTTTAAGGATATGTACGGGAACCCTTCCAGTCTCTACAGCCTGGGGCAGGAAGCAAAGGAAGCAATTGAAAATGCGAGAAAAGAGATCGCAGAAATAATCGGAGCGGAGCCGGGAGAGATCATTTTCACATCCGGCGGGAGCGAAGCGGATAATCAGGCCATTCTGACAGGAGCGGAGCTCGGGAAAAAGAAGGGAAAGAAGCACATCATCTCTTCTGCCTTTGAACACCACGCCGTGCTCCACACTCTGAAAAAAATGGAAAAAGACGGCTTCGAGGTAACACTCCTCCCCGTCCATGAAAACGGTCTGGTGGATCCGAAGGAGCTGGAAGAGGCCATCCGTCCTGACACCTGCCTCGTTACGATAATGAGGGCAAATAACGAGATCGGCACCATCCAGCCCGTAAGGGAGCTGGGAAGTATCTGCCGGGAAAAGGACGTGCTCTTCCATACGGATGCTGTGCAGGCTGTGGGTCATATTCCCATTAACGTGAAGGATGACAATATAGACATGATGTCCGCCTCCGCCCACAAATTCCATGGTCCCAAGGGCATAGGCTTTCTGTACGCCTCTAAAAAGGTGAGGCCCTCAAATCTCATTGAAGGCGGAGCCCAGGAAAAGGGGCGGAGAGCCGGAACGGAAAACGTGCCGGAAATAATAGGAATGGCTGCGGCCTTAAAGGAAACGGCAGAGAAGATGGAAGAAAACGCTGCCGTCATGCGGAAATCCAGGGACAGGATCATAGAGGGCTTAAAGGAGATCCCCCATTCGGCACTTAACGGCGATGCAGACAGCCGTCTGCCCGGGAATGTGAATTTCTGCTTTGAAGGAATAGAGGGAGAGTCCCTGCTGCTCCTTTTAGATGACAAAGGAATATCCGCATCCTCCGGCAGCGCCTGCACCTCAGGCTCGCTGGATCCGAGCCACGTACTCCTGGCCATAGGGCGTATCCATGATGTGGCTCACGGCTCCCTCAGACTCAGCGTGGGCGACGATATCACGGATGAAGAAACCGAGTACATCATAAAGTCGGTCAAAGAGGTAGTGGAATATCTGCGAAGCTTTTCGCCGGTTTGGCGCGACCTCACCGACGGGAAAAAAGAGTTTATTTTGTAATCCTGAGCGTCAGCGAAGGATCTTTGTAAATAAACGTTTGCATATAAAATGATTCGGAAAGAAAGGAATAACAAAATGGCATTATACAGTGAAAAAGTAATGGAACACTTCAGAAATCCCCGCAATGTAGGCGTTATTGAGGACGCCGACGGAATAGGCGAAGTGGGCAATGCAAAATGCGGCGACATAATGAAGATGTATCTTAAGATAGAAAATGATATAATCAAGGACGTGAAATTTGAAACCTTTGGATGCGGGAGTGCGATCGCGTCCAGTTCCATGGCAACAGAGCTTATAAAAGGAAAGCCCGTAAACGAAGCCATGAAGCTCACAAACCAGGCTGTGGCGGAGGCTCTGGACGGCCTGCCGGACTACAAGATGCACTGCTCCGTTCTCGCGGAGGAAGCGATCCAGTCAGCGCTGGAGGATTATCACAGAAAAAAAGGAGAGTAAGAGGAAGTAATTCATGAAAAAAAGTAACATCACACTATGGATAGCACTGGGACTGGGCCTCGGAATAATCGTCGGCCTCATCATGCCGAAATGGCTGTACCTACCGCTTACGGTGGTCGCCAATATCTACATGTCGGCGCTCCGGATGATGATATACCCTCTGGTATTCTGCAGCCTGATAATCGGTATAGTAGGGATGGGCAGCATAGCAAAGACCGGAAAGGTCGGACTCTATTCGCTTCTCTGGTTCACAGGAACAACAGCTGTGGCCTCAGCCCTCGGACTTGTACTTCCCAGACTTCTGCGCCTCGGACAGGGAGCAGCCATCTCATCAACAGATACGGAGGTGGAAGCCGCTACATTTACGGGACTGCTGGACACGGTTGAAAACATCATTCCCGGAAATCCCTTTGCATCATTCACAGAGGGAAACATGCTGCAGATCCTGGCATTCGCCGTTATCATCGGTCTTTCCTGCCTCGCGCTCAAAGAGAAGGCAAAGGCTTTTGTGGATCTCTGCAAGGCTGTGGATGAGATATCCATATTTGTGGTGGGCAAGGTAATGCTCTTCACTCCCATCGGAGTTTTCTGCTGCATAGCCACCGTAATGCATACCAACGGCAAGGAAACCATGATACAGCTTGCCCAGGTAATGATCGCACTGTATGTCACCTATTTCCTGTATGCAATTATCATATACGGCGGTATAGTAAAGATATTCGGAAAGTACAGCCCGATAGCCTTCTTCAGGAATGTGGCGCCTGCTGCCCTCAATGCTTTCAGCACCTGTTCATCAAATGCAACCCTTCCGCTTTCAATGAAATGCGCCACTGAAAATCTTGAGGTTCCGGAGGAAGTCGCTTCCCTGGTGCTCCCCCTCGGAGCCACCATCAATATGGATGCTGTTTCCATAGTGATGTCCTTTATGATCACATTCTTTGCTTCGGCACTCGGAATAGAACTGTCTGTCGGAACAATGATAACGATACTTGCCTGCAATGTACTGCTCAGCGTAGGCACACCCGGAGTCCCCGGCGGCGCCATTGCAGCCTTTGCAGCCCTTGCACCCATCGCAGGAATCCCGGTACAGCAGATACTCGGAGTTTATATTTCCGTCAATACCCTGGCAGACATGGGTGCCACCTGTGTAAATGTACTCGGTGATCTGGCTGTCGCAACGGTTATTAAGGAGAAGATGTCCAAAGAAACTGCCTCGGCGTGATTTGTCATCCCATCCCATTTTGTGCCTTAACTTGTGTTTTCTCGGCGGCTCGCTGACTGTTTCTTACTCTGTTCAGGGCTTTGCGGCCGCCGAAATCAATTCCCTGCATATATATACGTTGCCGGTGTGTAATATGACAATATTTTTTGAATAAAAAAGACGGGAATTTCTTCCCGCCTGTGCTTATCCAAAAAGTATATTATCCGGTGCTTATTCCCTGTCTTCTTTTCTGATGTGCTGAGTGAGCTGAATCGAATATCCTGAAGGGGAAATCATAAGACAGGATTTTGAAGACTCTGAATCAACAGTATGATCACCCTGAGGATTTTTGAAGCCACGATCCTGTAAAAACTTATAAGCTTCATCAAAATCACGGACGTTCATACGCATAGTTGTCAGATCCTTCTCCATTCTCGGAGAGTACGCAACATCTACATGGAATCCGTTGGCGTCGGTCATACGTACACTGGTGATATCCTTTCCGTCGATATCATTCTTTTGATGACGTCTCTCAAAGCCCATTTCTTCAAAGAGCTTTATGACCTCATCGGCATTTTTGGTAACAATCATGGGGTTAAAAGTTGTAATAGTCATATAATGCCTCCTAAACTGCATACTTGCTTGACTCATGTCTATTATTATACTAAACTCCACGATTATATCAAATTTATTCCGCTTTTATGAAACTGCGGTCTGAAAACCCGCTTGAAATGATCAAGGTCAAAGAGCTCGCATCGGAGGCTGAGATCAGCAAAGCGACATTTTATCTGCACTACAGGGATATTTATGATCTTTCTGAACAGCTTCAAAGGGAACTCATTCATGAAATCCTCTGCTGCGTGTCTGATCCCGCCCGGTTTCTGACTTCTCCCCGGCAGTCCTTCGTTGATCTGGAAAAGACCTTTGCCCTGCATGAAACAGAAGTTAATATTCTGTTTTCCGGAAACCAGGAATTTCGCTTAGCTGCCCTCATTTGAAAGCGGCTTTTGCCTCCCCTCCAATCAGATATCGGCCCCAAGATTAAGGCTCCCTGTTCAGGAATGAACCGGGAGCCCTTCATGTACTTATCAGTATGCAGTTTCTGCCAGCATTTCCTTATATTTAAGGTAGACGACCGGCGATGTAAATTCAGGATATACCTGAGAAATAAACCTTTCTTTCAGTTTTCTCTGATATTTTGTTTTTTTCTTTGTCTCCTTTGTATTGTTATCCGGAGTTTTTACCTCTTTCATTAAAATCCCTTTCTCTCTCCTTACAGATGTGAGGATACCCGATGGCAGACACAAAATCAATAGGGTTCAGCTTTATTTAAGGGATCTTTAATGATATGGTCACAAAGAATTCACAGACTGGTCAAATCATCTTAAATACTGAATCTCACTTCAGCGCTGCGCTGAGGCTGTTCGGTATCCCTCTCGGACCCCCTCCGCGGGCAAGGAAGCCGCTTTTGTACTGCCGGAACCTTTCCAAGATTTCCAGGAAGTCTTCCGGAAGCAGAGCTCTGCATTCCTTCTCTATTTCTTCCGGTATGCCATAAAACGCCTCTGCGATCCCGGCAGCTATGCAGGTCAGGGTATCGCAGTCACCGCCAAGAGACACCGCACTTCTAACCACATCTCCAAGTATCGCTCCCAGCATAGTCAAGCCCTCCTCTTTCCGTGGTTCTCATCTTTCCTTAACTCAAAATCTTTATCAATATATCATTTCTTCAGTCCGGACTCGCACACCTTTTACGTCCAGCCTATAATCCTTTAGCAAACTCCCTTATTTCATCAAGTTTTGCACCTGATTTGTTTTCATCTCCATGGGCCGTGATGATACCGGCTGCCTCGATTCCCGTATAGCCTGCATATGCCTTGAATTGTGCGATTGCCGCGTCATATACGCCATCAGAAGCTGAAGACAGAAGAAGTGCTGCTTTCTTGGCCTTAAGGGGTTTCCCGATGCAGTATACTCTCTGTATGGCAGCTTCCATCTGAGTTGTCATGGAGAAATAATAGATCGGCGAAGCGAAAACGATCATATCTGCTTCCTTATATGCAGGCAGGATCTTCTCTATATCATCCTTTTGGATGCAGTTCCCCTCACCCTTAGTGTGACAGTACTCGCAGCCAAGACACCCGGCTATCTTCATCTGTCCTACGTTATAGATTCCGACTTCATGCCCGGCACTTTCTGCACCTTCACGAAATGCTTCCACCATTGCCTGTGTGTTCTCTTTCCTGGGGCTTCCGTTAAATACTGCGATCTTCATGCGTGTCCTCCTTTACTTTGTGGATTTTTGATTACTCTTCCGGCTCTTTTCCGATCAGCCTTATTATATCCTGTCTGTCTGCATTGGGATACAGTTCCTCTACACGGTTTATGAGTCTCTGCCAGGATTCTGACGGTTTCTCATCATAAGCCGCTGTTATGGTCTCATATCCCCAGATGGTTTCCGGAGGGAGAAGGATGGATACGGGCATACCGTATTCCTCTCCGCGCTTGTTTTCACGCCTGTGGAAATCCGATATCACGAGATAGGTTTCCATCTGTAGCTGGGTTATCACTCCGGGATAATTCTTTTCTCCGCCTTTTCCGAATCCTGCCTGTTTCTTCAGGTCTGTCGAGAGAATACGGATATCCTTGAACACGCTGTCTCCGTCCTCATCTTGTCCGATAAAGAAGTCCATGATCTTCTTTTCACGCCTGGTGGCATGTCCGTCCTCCCACCTGGAGTCAAAGTCATAACCGCTCCGGCGGCTGTTTACAAAGTACGGGAGCCATTCGATGCTTATGAAGCCGGCCTTTTTATCAAAGAATTTTCCGTATGCCACCTCATGGCTTGCCGCAATGATCTCTCTCCATTCCCACGGATCCTGATCACGATCCCCTGTCCACCAGTAATTTGGTGAGACATGCTCTTCTGCGGAAAACCCCTCTATCTCATTGGCAAAAAGTGGAAGGAAGCCAACCTCCTTTATCCAGGAAACCAGCTCCTCCCAGGTCCGGATCCTAAACGGATCATTCCATCCAAGACCCCTCATAATCCATGTGCAGCCTTCATTTGCTATGTATGTCACCTATCATCTTCAAGTCAGTATCTTACACGGAAGCTTCTTTCTTCCGGATCTACATCCATCTCCCTGCAGTCAACCCGTTCTATCCTGATAAATCTGCCGGAGCTTATCATTTTGATCCACTGATCTATACTCTCCCTGTCACCCTGCACTTCCGAACTGACACTCCCATCATATTCATTTCTTACCCATCCGGTGAGACCCAGCATCGTAGCGGCATGGCTTGCGGTATATCTGAACCCCACGCCCTGCACATATCCGTAAAATACTGCTGATATCCTTATCTGACCGCCCATATGCCTCCTCTGTATTAATACCTGCGATGGATATATGTTTCGCCGGGATTGTGATTATTTCAATAGTGTCAGCCTTATTGCATTGATCAAAGGCTCCTCGTATGGATGCACCTTCCTTATATAGCTTCAATCGTTCTTTCGATGTTGGCATCTTCTACATTCACCTCAATCTTAATCTCCGGTTCCCTGCTCCATTCTCCTGGGATCACTATTGTAGGATTGGAATTTTCACCGGAAAACCACACTCCCGTAACAGGATAATATGAAAGACAGCCCCGATAATTCCCCATATGGCCAGCATCATTTTCAAGTAGTACTTTCCGTATATCCTCCCGGCATTCTTCATAGTGACCCTTATATACATCCTTATATACAGATTTTATCACACCATCGTGTCCTATAAAAACACCTCATTACGGACAAACATGCGACATACAAACCGGCATTTATGTTATGTAAACTCAGGGTTGCTTGAGCAGTAAAGCTACATAGAGAGCCGGTACGCTTTTATTGTTTTTTTTGTTTTTTCGCTTTATACTTGCTTCAATATAACATTGGCTTTATTTAGGCTGGTTGTATGACTAACGTTGAAAGAACTAACTTGAAACCACTCATTAATAATAGAAATCCAACTTGACTTAAGTGAACGTATCATAGGAGGAATCGAAAATGTATTATTTAATCGACACTATACTTCGAAATTGTCCGGCAGAAGAATGCCATAGCGGTGAATTTCAATATGTGGCGGTTTTGTCGCCTGAAGAGTGGAATACAGAACGTGATTCCTTCGAAATGGGTATCGATCTGGAGCCCGATATTCAAGAGATCTACACAACGAATGCCGAGGTCAACTATGATTCTATTACCGGCTCTTTTGCAATCCCCAACCGGTACAATATGTCCGAAGACTATCATAAGTTCGCTTTTGCTCTTGACGAAAAAGGGATTGTGTTCATTGATTCCGGTAACACTGTATTGGGGATAATCAACAGGATAATAAAAACAAAGAAATGGCGAATGCCAAGTCTTGAAAGATTCATCTATGATTTTCTTGAACAGATAATACATGAGGATTCAAGAATACTGGAGAACTATGAAAAACTGCTTGATGCCATAGATAATGATATCGACTGCGGCAAAGAAGGCAATCTTGATGATTTTAATGATTTACGCGGAAATCTCAGGGATCTGAGGACACATTACAATCAGCTGATCGATCTGGCTCAGGAATTTGAAGAGAATGAGAACAATTTTTTCAAGTCGAATCATCTGCGCTTTTTCAGGCTTTTCTCCAGCAGAGTTTCAAGACTGCATGTCATTGTGAACTCCCTTTTAGATTATTCGAACCAGATCCGCGACACCTATCAGTCAAGGCTTGATGTAAAACAAAACCGCATCATGACCGTGCTTACGGTTGTCACTACCATTTTTATGCCGCTTACTCTTATTGTCGGATGGTATGGCATGAATTTCAAACATATGCCGGAACTGGATTCCGCTTGGGGATATCCGGCCGTTTTCGTTGTATCTGTGTTGATCGTTGTAGTCAGCCTGATATTCTTTAAGCGAAAGAAATGGTTATAAAACGGTATCAGATTCCTTATTTCCAAATTCAAGTATTTCTATAATCAGACGCTTTCTCAGAAATCCGTTACCTGCTCCAGAACCTGCACAAATCCCTCAAGGCCCTGTCTGTCATCTTCCGTAAACCTTCCTATGCTTGGACTGTCTATATCCAGCACTCCTATTACACAGCCATCCTTGTGGATAGGCACCACTATCTCCGAATTGGATGCACTGTCACAGGCAATATGCCCGGGAAATTCATGAACATTTTCAACAACAAGAGTTTCATCATTCTTTGCAGCTGTACCACATACCCCTTTCCCAAACGGTATCCTTATACATGCCACCTTTCCCTGAAATGGACCCAGCAGCAATGATCCGTTATCCACGAGATAAAATCCGACCCAGTTTAAGTCTTCGATATTCCAATACAACAATGCCGCGGCGTTCGACAATACAGGAAGCATCCCATGTTCGTCCTCGGCAAGGCTTTTCAATTGTTCTGAAATCATTCTGTAATCTGTCATATACGTATTATTTTCCTTTTTCTTCAGATAACTTGTCTTTTTTCATCATGTGGCTGACAGCTTTTGCAATAACTACTTCCGGAGCCTCCTTCAGTTTCTTTTCCTTCGGAAGCTGCTTTACGCTTAGTTCTTTTAGTTTTTGCTGTCCTTTCTTTTTCATCCTGCCACTCCGGACAATCCCTTTGCTGAGACCATAATAATCTTCAACGCCTGTGTTATTCCGATTTTCTTCTTTTCTGCGTATGATCCTTATAATATTTCCCGCATGTTAAGGTGGTAATGTTTGCTGGTCCGATATGATCTACGATTACATCATTGACAGTTTTAGAAAAATAAGGAAATATGCAGATAATTCATGATTGAATTATACGACACTTGCTTCCTGTTCCAAATTATCAGTGGTGGCAGCCACCATGTCCGCAGGAATGACCTTCCCCGTGTTCATGGTCGTGATGGTCACAGTTAGCCTCACCGCTGGCATCAAGGGTCCCTGAGATAAGGGCTTCCACTGCAGCATCAGCACTTCCCTCTGCACCCGCATACAGTTTAATCCCTGCTTCTTCAAGAGCGATCTGTGCTCCCCCTCCGATACCTCCACATATCAGCGCATCTACATTCGCGATATTTAAG
>JAIKXV010000026.1 GCA_024683935.1 Lachnospiraceae bacterium
GTCTTGAATTCATCAGACCACACAAAGACCGGTTTATCCATCTCAAAGACCAGTGTAATGCCGTTCTGCTTAAGTAAGAGATCGTTTGCCTGTATGCAGCCTCTTATAACTTCCGTGAGATCGAACCTTTCAAAATCTATCCTGTCGTCTCCGAATTCCAGCTCATTCAATGTCATAAGGTTCTTTACCAGGTGGTTCATCTTCCCGGCTTCATCCATTATAACATCACAGTAATAATCCCTGTCTTCCCTGCTTTCCGCCACATCGTCCTTTAATCCTTCAGCATATCCCTGGATCAGCGCTATAGGAGTTTTAAGCTCATGTGCCACATTTGAAAGAAACTCAAGCCGCATGCTGTTCTGCTTTTCCTTTCTTTCAATGTCACGTTTCAGCTCATTATTTGAAGTCTTAAGTTCGGAAATGGTCTTTTCCAGGGTTTCGGAGAGTTCGTTCATGTGCTCTCCTAAGACTGCTATCTCGTTTTTCCCGCCGCTCCTGTACTTGGCCTCGAAATCAAGAGCCGTCATCCTTTCGGAGATCTCCGCCAGCTCACCTATGGGCTTGGTTATCCTTTTAGTTACAAACCAGATAAGGATAGCGCTGAAGAGTATCATCACAAAGCCAACATATCCTAAAAACCTGTTGGAAACACTGACGCTCTCCCTGATGGAATTGAGGGCGGTCCTCATGATGATTATGTCTCCGTTGGAAAGGCTTCCCCACAGCTCTAAGTAATCGATCTCCATTCTCGGATCCACCGCGATACAGATCTCATAACTTTCATTTTCATAAAGAATGATCGGTTCATAATCCTTCTTTTCCGGCCTGTCCGCTGCGCCTGGCCCCCGGATTGCAGCACTTTCATTGGCTGATATCCCATGCAAAAGGGGATCATCCATATCAAAAATATGCTCCAGCAGCCTTATTATCATTATATTGTTGTTTCCGGTGGTGGATACAACAGTCTGAAGGCCGGGTGTGACTATGGCGGCATTCAGGTTAGACGAGGAACATAGCTGTTGGAAGGACTGTCTGAAGGAAACACTGAAAGTATCGGATGATGAGACCAGGCTGTCCACGGCCTCATAGGCCTTCATAAGCCTGTCCTGTTTATCGAGAATATAATAGCGCTGAAGGAGCAGACTGTTTATGATCCAGAATGCCCCAATGGTCAGCATCATCACCACTATGAAGATGACAGCAAATTCAGTCCTGATGGAATTTTTGAAACTGAATCTGTTTTTCGAATTCTTATCCATGAATTGATCTTTCCTGCGCTTTTGAGAGTCACGCCGTTCAAATGCTGCTTCGATCCACCTTCTTCATTTCCTCAGGCTGAACCGCTTCATACTTTGCTCTGTACTCTTCAAATTCCTGCATGGAGATTTTTTTGTCGTTATAAGTAAAATCACTGTTCTCATCATAAACGTCATCCGGAGAGTCCCAGTACTCGGCATTTATGGAAATGCTTTCCACTTCTTTCCCGTCTCCGTCATATCTGATGAGTGTCATGGTATTCCTGCCTGCATGCATAAAATCGCTGTGACTCACATAAATATGGCCTTCGCCCCTGAAAACATTGCAGACGTCTGTTGTGCCGTCACCATAATCGATAAGTTTAAGTTCACCGTCAATGATGTCATAAATATCAAAGCCATACATGAATGTAGAGA
The DNA here is from genome assembly GCA_024683935.1 of Lachnospiraceae bacterium. The sequence continues at coordinate 1,674 of JAIKXV010000026.1, forward strand.
CTAAAAGCTCATCCTTCCCATCTTCATCCATATCAAATAGATAGCTCTCCGGCTCCTGATCGAAATCCTCTTTTACATAACTGTATCTGTCAGAAAATGTTCCGTCATCAAGCTTGATCTCATCCTTTAAGTACTTCCGGAAAAGCTCGTCAATATCGGGATCTGACTTATCCGGCTCTTTTTCCGGAAGCTCTGCTGTTTCAGTTTCCTTCTCCGGCGTTTCAGTTTCTTTCTCTGCTGATTCCGTCTCTTCTTCGGACGCCACTGTTTCCGTTGCTTTTTCTTCAGCTGTGTCAGCCTGAACCTCAGCTTTAGTATCGCTTTCCTGGGCAACAGGGGTTGTTCCGGAAATCTCCTCCTTGCCGGAATTATCTGCCTTATTCCCGGCACCGCATCCGCTCAGCACTACCGACACCACAAATCCCGCCAAAAGCAGCCTTATACTGTTCTCCGTTTTTATTCTCATATTCTTTCACACCCCCTGTATATTTGGAATCCCCGGGCTTATCCCAAACAAATGTCTTCTCCGGGGTAAAACACGTTTCTTAACCGTAAATACATATATCTTCTGAAAAGTTACTATACTTCTTATTAACGATTATAGCAAGATTGTTCATTTCATCTTTTCAGAGCAGATATTTATACAATCTTAATACGATGACTGATATCTTTATACTGAATTAACCTGAAATGGGGTTTAATAGGTGTATGAGTGATCAGGGTATCAAGATTAAGATAACTACATTTCAGATCATCATATATGCTTTTGCCCTCACTATCCTTATGGGTTCTGCGCTGTTAAGCCTGCCCATTTCAACAAAAGACGGAGCCGGTGCCTCCTTTTTTGACGCCCTGTTTACATCAACCTCAGCTGTTTGCGTTACCGGCCTTGTAATAAGGGATACCTGGAATTACTGGTCTCTGTTCGGAAGAACTGTCATATTGCTGCTGATCCAGATAGGCGGATTGGGAATAGTCACCGTCGCACTCCTGATATTCATGCTGTCCGGGAAGAAAATATCCCTTACCCAGAGATTAGTTATGAAGGACGCTATTTCCGCAGACAGGGTAGGCGGGATAACAAAATTAACTTCATTCATTTTAAGACTCACTCTTTTCTTTGAAATATCCGGTGCTTTGATCTTATATCCTGTATTTTCAAAAGAATATGGGACCGTAAATGGTCTGGGACACGCCGTTTTTCATTCTGTTTCGGCATTCTGTAATGCGGGCTTTGATCTGATGGGTTCACATGGCGATTATTCCTCCCTGTGTCCATATAAGGATAGTATGATCATAAATTTAGTCATAATAGCACTTATAGTATGCGGTGGCCTTGGATTTATGACCTGGAAAGAAATAAGTGTCAACAAGTGGAAATTTCACAGGTACAGCCTGCAAAGCCGGTCTGTCCTCTTTATGACCTTGCTTTTAATATTTGTTCCCGCTGTCTGCTTTTATCTCTTTGAATTTGCTTCCTTACCGATGCGCGAAAGACTGCTGGCCTCCCTTTTCCAGTCCGTTACCACAAGAACAGCGGGATTCAACACCCAGGACCTGAACGGCTTAAATGATAACGGAAAGATGGTAATGATCATTCTAATGCTTATAGGCGGAGCCCCCGGATCAACAGCGGGGGGAATGAAGATCACAACGATCATAGTACTGGTGGCATCAGCGTTTTCAGCATTCAGGGATAGTGATATCACCACTTTATTCCGACGGACTGTAAAGAACGAAATAATAAAGAAAGCCGCCGCGTTGTTTTTTATGTATTCGGTACTGTTCATATCAGCTGCGATGATCATAAGTCACAGGGAAAAACTCCCAATACTGACCTGCCTTTTTGAAACCGCATCTGCTATTGGTACTGTAGGCCTGTCCCTGGGAATAACGCCTGCGCTTTCATTTCTTTCCAGATCAATACTCATCTTTCTGATGTTTTTCGGAAGAGTCGGTGGATTGACAATAGTATTTGCCGCGATAACATACAGGCCTGAGCTCGGGGAATACCCTTCAGAAGATATTTCTGTAGGATGAACTATGTGATAGGAGAAATAAAAAATGAAAACGGTATTAGTGATCGGAATGGGAAGGTTTGGCAAAAACGCATCCATAAGGCTCAGGGAACTGGGGCATGAGGTAATGGCGGTAGATATTCTTGAAGACCGCGTGTCGGACTCGCTGGAAATAGCTTCGAATGCCATTATCGGCGATGCTACAAGCAGAGCGTTCCTCGAAACCCTTGATGTACGGGACTATGACCTGTGTATAGTGACCATAGGTGATGATTTTCAATGCTCTCTCGAGGCAACATCACTGCTTAAAGAGATGGGAGCCCGCAAGGTTATATCCAGAGCCTCAAATGATGTCCAGAAGAAATTTCTTCTCAGGAATGGCGCGGATCATGTAGTTTATCCCGAAGAACAGGTTGCTCACTGGGTAGCGATCAGATATAGTTCAGACAGTATTTTTGATTATCTGTCGCTGGAGGACGGCTATTCCATTGCTGAAATCGATGTACCGATAAAGTGGACTGGACGGACCATAGGTGAGCTGGATGTAAGAAACAGGCATAAGATCAATATCATGGCCATCAAACGTAATGATAAGATGATGATGGATATAACAACAAATACACAGTTATCCGGTATGGACAGGGCACTGGTCCTGGGAAAGTATGAGGATATTCAAAAATGTTTAAAAATCTGATCAACATTATTCTGGGTAATAACAAGGGCTCTGATATAAAAGACCGTTCGGCAGATATTAAGGATATATCTTTTATCATTGTAACCGTTCTGCTGGCCACATTATTGGGAATTGCCTTCCATAGATTCGGTTTCTCCGATGTCACGGTGATAGCCTGGTATATTCTGGCAGTTCAGATCATTTCTGTAAGAGTGTCCGGGATCCATGTAAATGCCATCATATCCCTGATATGTGTTGTTGTATTTAATTTTTTCTTCACCGAACCCAAATATACACTCTTCGCCTATGATTCCGACTACATTATGACATTTACGGTAATGTTTATTGTTTCGTTTTTAGCAGGATTGCTGGCGGACCAGCTTCGACAGATGCTCAGACAGGCAGAAGCCGACAGCGTCAGAACGCAGATCATGTTTGACACGAGCCTGTTATTGAATAAGGCTGCGGATTACGAAGAAGTTGCCACCGTAACCGGAATGCAGCTTAAAAAGCTTATAGGACGGAGCGTTTTCATACAGTTATCTGACTCTGAAAAAGACACAAAGATTTACTTCCCGGACGACTGTGAAAAGGAGTTTGAGCCGGAGATCGAAACAGACTGTATCGCCTGGACACTCTGCAGCGGAAAGGATGCAGGCCGGGGAACCAATGTATATCCGTCTGCAAAGGGAGAATACAAGTCCCTTTCGATAAATGACCACACCTATGGCGTTGTCGGTATCATGTCGGAACATGACTTATCCGATAAGCTTACAGATGACATCATAAATGCGATATTGAGCCAGTGCGAGCTGGCAATGGAGAATATCCGGGCAACCAACGAAAAGGAGGCTGAAAAGCTGAAAACACAGGACGAGCGGCTACGTGCAGATCTGCTCCGCAGTATCTCCCACGATCTCCGTACACCACTCACCTCAATTTCCGGAAATTCAAGCGTGCTCCTCCAGTCCGACAACAAACTTGATCCGGAGACAACAAAGCAGCTCTACCAGGATATATATGACGATTCCCAGTGGCTGATCAATCTGGTAGAAAACCTGCTATCCGTCAGCCGTGTTACAAACAGTGAATTGAAACTTAACCGCTCAGACGAGGTTCTGGATGATATAATTGATGAAGCTATGCAACATATAGACCGGCATGCGGAAAACCATATTATCGAGGTCAAGAAATCTTCCGAAATGATCCTGGTCAATGTGGATGTTCATCTGATAATCCAGGTGATAATAAATCTCATGGACAATGCCGTTAAATACACTCCTGAAGGCTCTACCATATGCCTTGAAACAGAAAAGAAAGACGACAAAGTGATCGTGAAGGTAAGCGATAACGGGCCCGGAATATCTGACGAAGAGAAAACTCACATTTTTGAAATGTTCTATAATGGAAAAAAAGATATTTCGGATTCCAGAAGAAGCATGGGTATGGGACTGGCCCTCTGTAAATCCATCGTGGAAGCACATGGCGGGCAGATCTCCGTAACTTCAAACCATCCCTGCGGAGCAACATTCTTATTTACATTACCTGAATCATTAAAGGTGGGAGAAAATGAATAACAAGACCAACATTCTGGTTGTCGAGGATGATCGCCAGATAAGAAAACTGATGTCAACAACACTGTCCTCAAACGAATACAACATTGAATGTGCCTGTGACGGCAGTCAGGCCATCATGGCTGTATCAACCAATAAGTTTGATATAGTTCTGCTGGATCTCGGCCTGCCGGATATGGACGGAGAAATAGTTATTAAGAAAATACGTGAGTGGAGCAAGATCCCCATTATCGTTATCAGTGCCAGGGGCGAGGATTCCGATAAGATTTCCGCTCTTGATAACGGTGCCGATGATTATCTGACCAAACCTTTCTCGATTGAGGAACTGATGGCGCGTATCAGGGTAGCACAAAGAAGGCTGTCAAATATATCAGACGGCTCCGAATCGGTATTTCAAAACGGCGATCTGGTGGTGGACTATCCGGCCGGAACCGCCTATCTAAAAGGCAAAGAACTTTCTCTCACACCGATCGAGTACAAACTGCTGTCCCTCTTATCCAAAAATGCAGGGAAAGTCCTTACACATACTTATATCACTGATAAGATATGGGGCAATTCTGTTGACAGTGATGTCGCTTCATTACGTGTTTTCATGGCTTCACTCCGGAAAAAGATAGAGAAAGATACCGCCCATCCCGAATATATTCAAACCCATATCGGTACCGGGTATAGAATGATCATCGTTAAGAAGTGATCAACGCTTATTGTGGAAAGTTAAGATAAATCAAAAAAACCACCTGTCGGTGGTTTATTGATGGAGCTTCGGGGACTCGAACCCTGGACCGACCGGTTATGAGCCGGTTGCTCTAACCAACTGAGCTAAAGCTCCCTGAAGATGACCCGGACGGGAATTGAACCCGTGTTACCGCCGTGAAAGGGCGATGTCTTAACCTCTTGACCACCGGGCCGTCGTCACAACTCACTCCGCTTTCTGCTCGTCCGACGCAAGCGTCGAACTCACTAGCGCTTCGTGGTTGCTCCTCTTCCCCACAAATCTTCGATTTGCGGGGACCCCTGAAAATCGTTACACTTTCAAGGATTGCGTTCTGTAAACCCTTCGGGCTTACTTAGCGCCGTATCAGAGATGCGGCACATTTACTCCCCGAGTTGGGCTCGAACCAACAACCCCGCGGTTAACAGCCGCGTGCTCTACCATTGAGCTATCGAGGATCGTATCATGTGGGCACGAGTGCCCACATGATACACGTGAGCGCCCGAGCGCTTTAGCGCACATTTAATGGCGCGAACTTCCTATTTGGAAGCACCCTGAAAACCGAACATCGAACAGATCTGAGTGTCAAGACGTTCCGCGCTTGCACACCTTTCAGTGTTTTTGGAAAAGCAATCGGCCTATTAGTAATGGTCAGCTCCATACATTACTGCACTTCCACCTCCATCCTA
>JAIKXV010000068.1 GCA_024683935.1 Lachnospiraceae bacterium
GATAACGACATAGAAATCCTCCTTCATATAGGCCTTGATACCGTAAACATGAAGGGTGACGGCTTTAGTATTCACGTAGCTGAAGGAGACAGGGTGAGCGCAGGAGATAAGCTCATAACCTTTGATCCTGAAAAGATCCGCACGGCAGGCCATCCCCTTATCTCAATGATGGTGATAACGGAAGACGCGGGATTTGCAGACTTTACTTTTGAAGCCGGTAAAGAGGTTAAATCAGGCGAAGACAGTATCGCAAAGGCGGAATAATGTTGGATTTTAAGAAGAGTACTGTATATCAGATATATATTAAATCCTTTTACGATTCAAATGGGGACGGGATCGGGGATCTTAACGGGATCCGGGAAAAGCTGCCCTACCTTAAGAGCCTTGGTATAGACTATGTGTGGGTGACGCCGTTCTTCTGCTCCCCCATGAACGATAACGGTTACGACGTTTCGGATTACTATAATGTGAATCCCATGTTCGGAACCATGGAGGATGCGGAAACACTTCTTAGGGAAGCTGAAAAGCAGGGTATTGGTTTCATGTTCGATATGGTCTTTAACCATACCTCGACAGAGCATGAGTGGTTTAAGAAGGCGCTCTCCGGTGATCCTGAATATATGGATTACTATATTTTCCGGGATAATGAAAACGGACAGCCTCCCACAAACTGGGAGTCAAAGTTTGGCGGAAACGCCTGGGAATATGTGAAGGACCTTGATAAATGGTATCTCCATCTCTTTGATGTGACCCAGGCGGACTTAAACTGGGAGAACCCCGGGGTCAGGGAAGAATTAAAAAATGTCATCCGCTTCTGGAAGGAGAAGGGCGTAAAGGGCTTCCGCTTTGATGTTGTGAACCTTATATCAAAACCGGAAAAGTTTGAAAATGATGATGAAGGAGACGGACGCCGTTTTTATTCCGACGGCCCCAGAGTACATGAGTACTTAAAGGAGCTTGTACGGGATACCGGTATTAAAGACATGGTGACGGTGGGGGAAATGTCCTCCACCAGCCTTGAAAACTGCATCCGTTATACCAGGCCGCAGGATGAAGAGCTTTCCATGTGCTTTAGTTTCCACCATTTAAAGGTGGATTACCTTAATGGCGACAAGTGGGCGCTTATGCCGCCGGACCTTAAAAGCCTGCGGGAACTTCTTAAAACCTGGCAGGAAAAAATGGCGGAAAACGGCGGATGGAACGCAGTATTTATGTGTAATCATGACCAGCCCCGGGTCGTATCGCGCTTTGGTGATGACGGAAAATACCGTAAGGAATCGGCAAAGATGCTGTCATCTCTTATCCATCTTATGCGGGGCACCCCCTATATCTATCAGGGTGAAGAGCTTGGGATGACAAACGCGGGATTTACTTCCATAGAGCAGTACCGGGATGTGGAATCCATCAACTATTTCCGGATCCTTCGTGAAAAGGGGGTATCCGAAAAGGATGCCTTACATATCCTGTCACTTCGCTCCAGGGATAATGCCCGGACGCCAATGCAGTGGACAGGTGGTGAAAATGCTGGCTTTTCCCAAGGAGAGCCCTGGCTGGGGCTGCCGGAAAACTACATTATCTTAAATGCTGAGGCTGAAGAAAATGACCCGGATTCCGTTCTTAATTACTACCGAAAGCTTATTGCCCTAAGGAAGAAGTACGATGTGATCTCTGACGGGGATATAAGCTTTATGGATACGGGAAATGATAGGGTTTTTGCATTTGTAAGGACTCTTAAGGGCGAGGAGCTTACCGTTTTTTGCAGCTTCAGCATAGAAGAGGAGAGTATCTCCTTAAAAATACCGGAAGGGGAGATTCTCATAGGAAACTATCCCGATGCTCCGGCAGCAGGTGCCGGACTGCGGCCCTTTGAAACCACAGCGGTTTACGTCAGAAAGTAAAACTTAAAATATTTTTGGCCCGTCCCCTTTGATAGCAAACAGGGGGACGGGCTCTTTTTTATCTCGGGGCGCAGATATGATAACACCGTCATACCTTCTTTACTAAACCTTTATAGTTTGAGATAATAAAATAATCATTACATATTGGGGATTGTTTTTACTTAGGTGATAAGATGAGGGAAAAAAATGAACGCAAAGGTCAGTGTCATCATTCCGTTTTATAATGTAAAAGAGTATTTCCGCGAGTGTGTTGATTCTGTTTCCCGTAGGGGTTATCCATGAGGATGAGGATTTCGGGAATGCCTATTTAAAGGTCACTTCTCTGGCGGAAGAGGAGGAGACCGGTCCTACTGTTCTATCTCAGGTCTGATGAGGAAGAGCGCCAAAAATGCCGTCCCGTATTTGATACCTATATTCTGAAGGCATTTAAATATAAGTCATATTACTGTGAAAAGGTCAGGCGCGCAATTAGCTTTTATGCGGGAGAGCTTCCCGAGAGTGAGGTGAGCCTTCCCGAACTATTACATCTCTGCTATGTATAATAATAGTATTTAACATAAAAGGGGGGAAAATGTCAGACAGTAAAGAAGTAATACAATCGGAGATCATTCCCAGACTATACATGAAGCTTCTGCCCATGCAGATCATTCTCGTGATCATCGGCGGTATAAATTCCATTATTGATAATGCTTTCGCGGGAAATCTCATAGGTCCACAGGCCATGGCAGTCACCGGGCTTTTCAGTCCCGTGACAAACCTGCTGAACGGCGTTAATGCACTGATATTCGGCGGTGCACAGGTGCTCTGCGGCAGATATCTGGGGAAAAAGATGGTGGAGCAGACCCGCAGCATCTTTACGCTGGATATGATCATTATGTTGGTGATCTCTTTATGTTTATTGTTTTCCTGCGAGATCTTCCCGGATAGTATCGCGGTTTTTATCGGCGCGAGGAATGAGCTTGTGCATGAGCTGTCCACATACATACGCGGATACGCCCTGGGACTTCCCTTTTACTGCGTCGGTACCCAGTTTACGGCATTTTTACAGCTGGAGCATCAGGAAAAGAGAAGCTATAACGCGATAATTACCATGTTTGTGGTAAACATCATTTCAAACTGGCTCTTTGTCGCAGTGTTTAAGATGGGACTCTTCGGTCTCGGACTTGCCACTTCCTTTGGAAATGTTTTCTTCTTTATTATCCAGGCCGCTTATTTTCTTGGAAAAAATGCGGTCATCCGTTTCAGCATGGAGAGCATTGTTCTGTCGGATATAAAGAATATACTGGTAAACGGACTTCCCGGAGCATTGACCCAGTTCTGCATTTCCATAAGGGGACTTCTCCTGAACAATATAATCCAGCATTATGTGGGACCGGACGGTCTGGCGGCGTACTCTGCGGTCTATTCCTTCGGCTGTATCTACTGGGCGGTTCCCGCCGGTGTAACCTCGGCGGTCATGGTCCTCGGAAGCGTATATGTGGGCGAAGAAGATAAGACCGGGCTGAAGGTGCTGATGAGAACCTTTTTAAGAAGGGGACTGCTTCTGGTTCTGATCGTGGCAGTTGCCGTGTCAGCACTCTGCTTACCGATCACCAATATGTTCTTCCATGATCCTTCATCAGCGGTTTATCAGATGACCCTTACGGGATTTATGCTGTATCCGCTGTATGCGCCGATCAGCACTCTGATAGTCGGATTTTCCAATTATTACCACTGTCTGTCCCATGAAGGCATCGTTCGTACGATATCGGTGGTTGACGGAGTACTGGGAGTGTGTCTCTTTACATTTATCCTGGTGCCTCCCTTCGGTATGACGGGAGTATGGGCCGGACAGCTCCTGGGCTGCACTTTCTGCGTCCTTCTTCTCCTGGCCTTTGCCATTTATTACAATAAAAAGCCGCTGTTAGGCCTTGACGATCTGATGTGCTTTGGCAAGGATTTCGGAGTACCGAAAGAAAACAGGATAGATATCCGTGTTTCCTATGTTAATGACGAGATCATCATAAGCTTAAAGGATGACGGGATCCCCTTTAATCCCGAAGAAGCAGCCCGGCTGTTCGGAACGGAGGAGAAAGAAGATGGCGTGGATGCTGATGTTTTCCACAATATCGGGCTGCAGCTTGTAAGCCGGATGTCGAAATCCATGAGCTATCAGAATACTTTCGGGCTTAATATCCTAACTTTAGTTGTTTACGACAGATCAAAGTGTGGAACCACGTCTATTCGGGGTTCCTTTTTTGACCCTGTAACCCCGTCCCCATGGTCTATTATGAGCCTGGGGGAGCCTGGGGGACGGGGTTAGTGGTTCATAATCCCCTGATTGTTTAATGGGATAAAACAGGAGAAACCCCGGCAATGATAATCGGGGCATCTGTTATAGTACTTCTTCGTCTTCTGGCAGCACATTTCAGATGGAGTCTGCCTAAGGCAGGCCGGTATAAGCATGAGCATGATCTTCAATAAAGATGGAATCACCGGTGACTCGAGACAGCCCGGATGATATTTTAGAAAGTATAAGGGAGAGAAAGAGTATGAAGAGAGAATATTATGATCCGCCGCTGGTGATGTGCACTTCAGAACATTCCAATACCATGGGAGCGATCGCTGTATTGACTGAACCGGTTGACGGAGAACTGCTTTTCGAGGTTGTGGAGAAAGTAAGAGACCGTTTTCCCTACTTTTATGTGCGGGCTGCTGTAGAAGGCAACGACCTGGTCACCGTTCCCAACCCGCTTCCCGTAACGGTGCGCAACACATGGGCTCCTATTAAGCTCAATTCCAGGGAGGCCAATTATCATTTTATGGCTGTCAAATACGAGGGATGTCGGCTGGCGGTGGAGATATGCCACTCATTATGTGATGGTGCGGGCTTTCTGCCCTTTTTTAAGAGTATTCTATATTGCTATCTGAGCAGCAGGACGGGAAAGAGCTTTGATCCTGCGGGCTTCCGGCTGCCGGGGGATCCAATCCCCGAGACCGAGATAGGAGATCCTTTCCCGGGGCTTGACCTGGACTCTGTTCAGAAGCCCCTTTATGAGAAGGATCCCATTGCGGATTTCTATAAACTTAGCGATGTATTTCCTTCTGACCGGGGGAGGAAGGCTTTCTACCTCCGTGTGCCGGAAGAGCAGGTGATGAAGTATTGCAAGGAGAAGGACGGAAGCCCCAATGTGCTTATGTCTGTCCTGATGATAAGGGCTGTGGGCAGGATAGACCCGGATAACGAGAAAACTGTTACGGCAGGTATTGCTTTTGATCATAAGGCCCAGCTGGGGAATCACGATAACTACCGCCAGTTTGCGGATATAGTATATGTCTCCATACCCAGGAAGTACGAAGATGAGGATATTAGAAGTATGTGTACCATAGCCAGAGGCCAGCTTATGCTCCAGGCCCAGCCGGAGAACTCCCTCTTTAATCTGAAGAGGAGGAAGATGGGCCATGCTCAGATGAGCCAGCTCCCACTGGAGAAGAAGATAGAGATCCTTAAGGCGGCTGTGACAGTGCCCAGGGCAACTATCTCTGTATCCTACGCTAACAGCAGGACCTTCGGGCCGTTAGATCCCTATATAAGCGAAGTGTATATGATGGGAGAGCCTACTGTTATAGGGGTGTTATGCGAGATCGCCTGCCATAACCATTATTTCTTCCTGACCTTCGCCCAGAATTTCACCGATGAGAGGTATTTTGAAGCTTTCTTAAAGGAACTGGAAGAGGCCGGGATATCGGCTGAAGTCAGACATAAGGATAATTACGATCTCTGCGGTGTAAGCTATGATGACATCGACGTCCCAGGCCTGTAAGAACAAAAAAGACACCTGGTGGTGATATGCCTTATATTTTGGTCTTATTTTGTCCCGCGGCTGTCTTTATCAGCATACTTGCCGCGGATAGCCAGTCCTATGGTGGCATCAGCAAGAAGGGCCGCTATAATCCCCACGAGGCTGAAATCGAAGGTGGTGGTGAAAAGGATGATCAGCACCACGATCATGGCTGCTATATCCAGACCCACAACCACATAGAGGAGGAGCCAGGTCTTTTCCCGTCCCAGGTCTTTTCCGAAGGCCATCAGGAGGAGAAGGATGATCTTAACTGCGTAAAGTACGCATTTGATGACGACCAGGGGGGTCTTCTCAGCATAGAGTATGTCCAGTATGATCACCATAAGGTTAACGAGAACCAGTAAAAGTAAGAATGCCTTGTAGTAGACGGCGGCATTTTTTTTGTATCCGTGGACTAAGTAGAGGACTCCGGTAAGGAGCATGAGCATGACCACCATGGTGGAGCAGCCGTTCAGGATGACTTCCATCCTTTCTTTGCCTGCAACAGCCGGCTCAAAGCCGCTGAAGAACAGAACTGTGGAGATACTGCTGGATGCCAGCAGGATGATCATCAGGGTAAGGTGAATTATTCGTAATGGACTGGACTTTTTCATAGGCTTATGCCTCTTTCGTTGTGATTATCAGGATCGCGGTTATCTTATTTACTAGCCTTATTATACAACAAAATAATTACAGGTATCAAACCATGCCGGCTGTCGAGCTGATAGGAGGATCTGTTTATTGTATTGAAGTATACATGTTATAATGATCCCGTATAGTTATATATATTGACGAAGGTTATGGATAAATGGAGAGAAGTCATCCCGTATTACAGGAATATAATTTATGCGGGTTTGCGGTATCGGAACCAATACAGGAGATTAATATGACAAAGACAGACAGTACAAAACTTGCAGTGTTTTTTCCGGGGATAGGATATACGGCAGATAAGCCGCTGCTTCATTATTGCAGGAAGCTTGCCGTGGAAAACGGTTATGAGATCCGGATCATTTCATATTCGGGATTTCCCGAAAAGATACAGGGCAACAGGGAGAAGATGACGGAATCATTTCAGATCGCTCTTTCACAGGCTGAGGCAATTCTGTCAGAGGTGGATTATGCCCGGTATGATGACATTCTTTTTGTCGGGAAAAGCATAGGAACAATAGTTGCCGCAAAGATAGCGTCGGAAAACAGTGTAAGGGAGAGAATACGCTTTATTCTGTATACGCCGTTGAATGACACATTTGTATTTCCGATCGGGGAAGCAGTGGCTTTTACAGGAAGCGATGATCCCTGGGTTGGAAAGGAAAAGAGTCTGATTGCGGAAATCTGTAAAGAGAAGGACATTCCCTGTCATATCGTTAACGGAGGGAATCATTCCCTGGAATGCGGTGAAACACTGAGGGATATTGAGAATATTAAGTCCGTTATGGAAGAAACGGAGAGATTTATTAAGGGAAGATGAGAGATTGTATTTTTAAGATTTTGAGCCCTGAATATGATCCCGCTCTGGCGGAGCTGATACGGAAAATCCTGAAAGCCCATGCGCTTGATATCCCGGGAACGGTGTATTTTGACGAAGGGCTGGATCACCTCAGCGGATACTATAGTCACGGATCCCGGGAGTATTTTGTTCTTACTAAAAATAATAAGCTTATCGGCGGCATCGGGTATGCGGAGTTTGGTGGTTTTGAAAGATGCGCTGAACTGCAGAAGCTGTACCTTGACGATTCCGAAAAAGGAAACGGAATCGGATATGAGATGATCCGTTATATAGAAGACAGGGCAAGGGAAGCCGGTTATTTGAGAATGTATCTGGAAACCCACACCAATCTGCAGGCAGCCATTCACATCTATGAAAAATCCGGATATAAAGAGATCGAACGTCTGTCTTCTGTTGTACACAGCACAATGAACAGGTTTTATCTGAAAAAACTGTGATGAACAAGTTTAGTATTTCCTTATGATTGTCTTAATCTCGATAATTTCCGTCTTTTTTATGGTAATATGCGTTCATACGGGTCCGGAGATTGCCGAAGGTGTCCCGTGTGAACTGATAAAGGCAGGACAGGATATGCTGAACAGCAGAAAAAATAAAATTCTTTCCCGTATCATGGCTGTGCTTCTTACCGTTATGATCATTTCCGGATGCGGAAAGAACGGGGAAAAGATAGTAACTAACAAGGATGATGCGATCCGTTCTTCAACAGAGGCAAGCGAGACTTCGCTTCCTTCCCTGGAGAGCGATGATATTGGTGAGCCCGATGAAGATGACGGGCATGAAAACGGAGAAGTGTCCACAGGACATGAAGAGGATGCCGCCATTTCCGACAGTTTTGAAGAAGGTGTGGCTTTTATCAACCGTTCGGGCGGAGTTCTTCCGGAGATAGACTACGAAACGGTTAAATACGAGCCTGCCGAGCGTGACAGCGAGCTTCCGGTTAATAAGAAGGCCCCGAAGGAGATCGAGCAGAGATTAAATGACGATAAGGTGAAGACCGTAAGGCTGCACCGCAGCGGAAACGGTGCGACCATAGATTTTACCGTATATACCAATCCCGAAGACCGCCTGATAGAAAAGATCGTTTCTACCGAATACGGCAGCGAGGGACGGGAAGTGACCGGTTTTTATTATAAGAACGGCGTGCTTTTGTATACTTACAGATATATGGATGATCTCTACGGCATAAATAAGGATGATGCCAGGAAAAGCGGCGGGCAGAGATGCTATTTCCTGAATGATTTTCTTTCGGAATGCTATGCTACCTACGGGGAAAACAATGAGTCCGTAACCGCGGCCACCTATGACGATATGAATCCGGATATTCAGAAGGAATACGACGAGCTGGAAGCGGAGCTGATAAACAGGGCCTATGTAAATTATGACGTGCTGAGATCCATTCCGTCCACAGCGAAGATTTACGGATATGTGTCCGATGAATACGGCGGGACGCTGGCAAATACAAAGGTCACGATAAAGAGCGAGGCTAACGGCTACGAATCCTCTGTCACGACAAACGGCGACGGATATTATGAATTCGCTGTTCCGGTCAATACCGCCGACTGGTATAATATGGTCTTTGAATACGGGGATTTTGCACCCTCGATGGTGAATGATATCTATATCAGACCGCGTACGATCGAGTATCCGATAGGTGTGACCTATATGTCGCCGGAAGGGGAGGAGCAGCATGACAAAGATGTTTATCTCCTGGATGTCACAAAGCAGTCCCCGGACAAATTAAAGGAAAACCAGTATGAGGTGGTGCTGACTTACAATACCGAGAAGATACCGGAGCTCATTCCCTTTACGCTGGATCTGAATTCCGGCAGATATGAAAACAATCTTTCCCAGATAATTACGGTTGACAGCAGCACGGATTACAAGTATTTTGTAACGGATCAGGTGAACGGAAAAAAGGGAAACAATATGTCTAATGACATGTCTCTTTCTGAAGCCCAGGTTAAAGTGTATAATAAGAACGGCCTGGTGGGATCCTTCCAGGCACCGGTGGGTCATTCCGGAGTGGTATGGGAGGTATTTGAGATAAAGGGTTCGGAGATAATACCCTCTAATAATTATTATTTCGAGACGGGAAAGAATATATTTTTCTGATCGGACTCCTGTCTTTTCTGCAGTTTATTTATGGTTCGTATAAAAAGAATCAGAAGGAAAAAGCTTGTTTTATTTGCCGCGGCATGTGCTCTATGTGTCGCGGTTCTTGTGCTGCTTTCAGTTGTTGCCGTTTCGGTGATAAAAGGAATAAAAAAGGCCGATAATACCGGGCAGGATAATACTGACACCGTCGCTGATATCTTTGACGGGAATACGGAGGATCCCGGCAAAGCATCCCCGGAGAATCCCGGCAGCGAGCTGCCGGAAACCGCAGAGGACGAGCCCGGAGATGCGGAGAATGACGTAGAGACCGAAGAGAAGGATATGGTAAGCTCTGCGGAGGTCAGGGAAATACCTGAAAAAAGAGAGGGGGAGAAGGTCTATATTACCTTTGATGACGGCCCCTCTGTATATACAGGAGAAATACTGGACATACTCCGGGAATACGACGCTAAAGCCACCTTCTTTGTATGCGGTACGGGGGATTCGGATGAAAGGCTGAAGCCTCTGTACGGAAGGATAGTTGAGGAGGGACATACGATAGGTATGCACTCTTATTCTCATGTCTATTCCAAGGTGTACGGGGATCTGGAACTGTTCCAGTACGACCTTGATAAAATACGAAATCTAATCTATAATGAGACGGGTGTGGTGCCTAAATACTATCGTTTTCCCGGAGGCAGCGGAAATACGATCGCATCGCTTCCCATGAAGGATTACATATCGGTGCTATACAGTCAGGGAATGGAGTACTATGACTGGAATGTCTATGGCGGGGATTCATCAGGAAACAGACTTTCATCCGCAGATATCGTAAAGAATACCCTGGACGGAGTGGACAGACGGGATACGGCCGTGATCCTTCTCCATGATACCGGGAGTAAGAGAAATACGGTGGAAGCTCTGCCGGGCATATTAGATGGTCTGAAACAGCGAGGCATGGATATAAGGGCCATAGATGATGACACACCGCCTTTCCATCAGTTTGGTGATATGGAACCCGATCAGATAAACTAAGGAGGAATGCAATAGATGGGTTTTTTTGATGATTTTAAGGAGGATCTTTCGCAGGCCGTGGATGAAATGAACATGGCTGAAAAGGCAGCAGAAACAGCTGCTGAGACTGAGATTCCTGCGAAAGAAACACCGATGCCGGATGCAGCGATAATTCCGGATACGGCAGAAGAGGGAGTTCAGGAAAGCCTGAATCTCGCGGAAATGCTGGATAAGATGCCCGAGATGCCGACAGAGGAGCTGCCGGTACCTGATTTTGATTTTGGAGCAGGAGACGTTTCCAATACGGAACCTGAGGCAGCCGCTGTTCCTGAGACTTTGCCTGAGATCGCTCCCGAGCCTGAAATTGCATTGGAGCCCATGGAGGAAGCGGTTCCCGAACCTGAATTGTCTTTTGACAGCATACCGGAACCTGCGGCAGAGCCGAAGCCTGCTCTTGAACCTGATATGGCATTTGAGCCGGAGCCCGCAGCAGAGCCTGAACCCGGGATCGCTCCTGAGCCGGAAATGGCATTGGAGTCCATGGAGGAAGCGGTTCCCGAACCTGAATTGTCTTTTGACAGCATACCGGAACCTGCGGCAGAGCCGAAGCCTGCTCTTGAACCTGATATTGCATTTGAGCCGGAACCCGCGGCGGAGCCTGAACCCGAGATCGCACCTGAGCCCGAACCTGTTGCAGAGCCCGAGCCTGAGATTGCACCTGAGCCGGAAATGGCATTTGAGCCTGAGATGACGCTCGAGACTAAACCTGCGGCAGAGTCCGAACCCGAGATCACACCGGAGCCTGAGCCGGTTGCAGAGCCCGAGCCTGAGATTGCACCTGAGCCTGAGATGACGCTCGAGCCCGAGATGACGCTCGAGCCCGAGATGACGCTTGAACCGGAAGCTGCAGCAGAGCCTGAGCCCGAGATGGCTCCCGAGCCTGAACCCGCTCCGGTAGAGGCATCTGTTATGGCAGCGGTTGAAGGACTTATTTCCGAGGAGCCCGCTGCAGAAGAGCCTGCGGCAGAGGCAGCTCCCGCTGACTATACATTTGAGGAGCCTGCGGCAGAGGCAGCTCCCGAAGAAACTGCATTTGAGGAACCTGCGGCAGAAGCAGTTCCCGAAGAACCCGTATTTGAAGAGTCTGCAGCAGAGGCAGATATTGATATAGATGAAGAAAAGGAGAAAAAGGAAATGAGTGAAGAGAAGAAGGTAGAGCTTCCCGAACTGGAGGACGGCCCTGAGGCAGATGAGAGCGGCAGCGTAACAGCCGGCATGACCATTAACGGTGACATCACATCCGAGGGTTCTCTTGAAGTAATAGGTGTTGTAAACGGCAATATCAACGTAAGAGGCAAGCTTAACGTTTCCGGTGCCATAACAGGTAATTCAAAGGCGTCCGAGGTATTTGCGGATTCCGCGAAGATCACCGGAGAAGTAATAAGCAAGGGTGCTGTAAAGGTTGGGCAGGAGTCCGTTATCATCGGAAATATCACAGCAACAAGCGCTGTTATAGCAGGAGCTGTAAAGGGTGATATTGATGTCAGAGGACCGGTTATCCTTGATACATCCGCCATCGTAATGGGAGATATCAAGTCCAAGTCAGTACAGATCAATAACGGTGCTGTTGTTGAAGGACACTGCTCACAGTGCTATGCAGAGATCAGTCCTACAACATTCTTTGACGAACTTAAGAACGCAGTTGGCGTCTGAGGTAAACTGTATATGAAAAGAGTGATGCTGAAGCTTTCGGGAGAAGCTCTCTCGGGCGATAAGAAGACCGGTTTTGATGAAGACACCGTGCGCACCGTTGCGAAGGATGTGCTTGAGCTTCAGAAAAAGGGTCTTGAGGTCGGTATAGTTATCGGCGGGGGCAACTTCTGGAGAGGAAGGACCAGCGACAGCATAGACAGGACAAAGGCTGACCAGATAGGAATGCTGGCGACGGTAATGAACTGTATCTATGTGTCCGAGATCTTCCGTTCCGAAGGCATGATGACCAATATCCTTACTCCTTTTGAAATAGAGGGATTTACCAAGCTCTTTACAAAGGACAGGGCAAATAAGTATTTTTCAAAGGGTATGGTTGTATTCTTTGCAGGAGGCACAGGGCATCCCTATTTTTCCACGGATACGGGAGTAGTATTAAGGGCGATAGAAGTCGAGGCAGATATGATACTGCTGGCCAAGGCAATAGACGGGGTATATGACAGCGATCCCAGGAGCAATCCGGATGCAAAGAAGTATAAGACCGTCGGCATTGATGAGGTTATTGCAAAGAAGCTTCAGGTCGTGGATCTCACCGCATCCATAATGGCAATGGAGAACAAGGTGCCGATGCGCGTATTCCTGCTGAATGAAGAGCACAGTATCTTAAATGCGGTATCCGGTGACTTTAACGGTACAGAAGTCACTGTATAAGCAGTGTATAGGGAGGTATTATGGCAGACGAGAGAATAGCAAAGTATGAGGAAAAGATGCAGAAGTCCCTGGATAACCTTCAGGGAGAACTTGCTTCCATAAGGGCGGGGAGAGCAAATCCCCATATCCTGGACAAGATTAAGGTGGATTATTACGGAACTCCCACAGCAATACAGCAGGTGGGCAATGTCTCGGTTCCCGAAGCCAGGGTTATCATGATAAAGCCCTATGACAAGAGCATGCTGAAGGATATTGAAAAGGCTCTGCAGGTTTCCGATATAGGCATCAATCCCAATAATGACGGAACCGCTATCCGCCTCGTTTTCCCTGAGCTTACAGAGGACAGAAGAAAAGAGCTCTGCAAGGATGTTAAGAAAAAGGGAGAAGAGTGCAAGGTTGCTGTCAGGAATATCAGACGTGACGGCGTCGATGCATTGAAGAAGCTCGGAAAGAGTGAAGACATTTCCGAAGATATCATAAAGGATCTCCAGGACGAACTGCAGAAGATCACCGATAAATATATCAAGAAGGTGGACGAGGCAGGCGCTGAGAAAGAAAAGGAGATCATGACGGTTTGAGCGTACCGGAGCATGTAGCCATAATTCTTGACGGAAACGGGCGCTGGGCGAAATCCAAGGGAATGCCCAGAACCTACGGTCATACTCAGGGTGCGAAGAATGTGGAAACCATCTGCCGGGTGGCATGGAATATGGGGATAAAGTATCTCACAGTCTATGCCTTTTCGACAGAGAACTGGTCCAGGCCGGGAGATGAAGTGAGCGCTATCATGGATCTCCTTCGTTCCTATCTGAAGACATGCAAGAAAACCGCAGAAAAGAACCATATGCGGGTGCGGGTCATAGGAGATAAGAGCGGGCTGGCAGAGGATATTCAGAAAAGCATTGCCGAACTGGAGGATTTCAGTAAGGGCTTTGACGGACTCAATTTTCAGATCGCCCTGAATTACGGCAGCAGAGACGAAATAACCAGGGCTGTTAACCGTATCGTAAATGAGATAAGAGAAGGTAAAATATCTCAGGATGCGGCTGTGACAGAAGAAATGATAAACAGCCATCTGGATACTGCGGGGATCCCTGATCCCGATCTTCTGATAAGGACCAGCGGGGAAGAGAGATTATCCAATTATCTCCTGTGGCAGTGTGCGTATACGGAGTTCTATTTTACCGATATACACTGGCCTGCCTTTAATGAGGAGGAGTTAAAAAAAGCTGTTGAGGACTATTCCTCAAGACAGCGCCGGTTTGGAAAAACCGGGGAACAGGTGGAATAAGAATATGCTGAAAACAAGGGTTTTAAGCGCCGTAGTACTGGTGGCCATCCTTGGCACCGGTCTTTTTGTCGGGGGACTCCTGTGGTGGGTCCTTCTTCTTTTTATATCAATGATCGGCTATCATGAATTCTGTGAGGCCATAAGGAAAAAGCCGGGAGCGGAGAACGCTGCGGAAGTGTGTGAAGAGG
The DNA here is from genome assembly GCA_024683935.1 of Lachnospiraceae bacterium. The sequence continues at coordinate 14,235 of JAIKXV010000068.1, forward strand.
CAGAGATCGCAGTGCCGGAGATAACCGGCTATTTCTGTACAATAGTCTATTACGGAGTGATACTCTTACACAGGGATATGAAGTACGTGGTATATACCATTGCGGGTTCAATGGTGCTTTACATGATATGCTTTGTTTCCCACTATCCCAAATACGATAATTCCAGGATCATCAGGAATTTTTTCGGTTTTCTCTATATACCCGTAATGATCTCATTTCTTTACCTCTTAAGGATCAGGAGCAACGGCTTAACGGAAGTACTTCTGGTGGTCATTTCCTCCTGGATCTGCGACACCTTTGCCTATTTTACCGGAATGTTATTCGGACGTCATAAACTGGCCCCTGTGCTGTCACCGAAAAAATCCGTTGAAGGGGCTATCGGCGGCGTTGTATTTTCAGCGATTTTCGGAGCGATCCTGGCTTTGATTTCCGGCGGAAGTGTTGGAATATATGCTGTAGTTGCCGGAACCGGTGCGGTGGTCTCGCAGTTCGGTGATCTGTTTGCATCGGGGATCAAGAGAGATCAGGGCATAAAGGATTACGGCACCATCATTCCCGGACACGGCGGTATATTGGACAGATTTGATTCAGTTATCATAACCGCTCCGGTTATCTACATTTTGTGTTTCCATCTGATATAAGTTAAGGAGGCGGCTTTGAAAAGACTGGCGGTTTTAGGTTCTACGGGCTCCATAGGAACCCAGACAATGGATATAGTTGATGCACATCCGGAGGATCTGTCTGTTGTATCGGTTGCCGCAGGAAAGAATACCGGTCTGATAGAAAAGCAGATAAGGAAGTATAAGCCGCAAATCGCGGCTCTTTACGATGAGAAAGCTGCAGAGGATCTGAAGGTCAGGGTTTCAGATACCGGAGTCAGGGTTTTATCCGGTATGGACGGCATAATGGAAGCCGCAGCGGTGGACGCAGATATCACCGTCGGCGCCATGGTGGGCATGATAGGCATAAGGCCTACTCTGGCAGCCATAAGGGCAGGGCATGATATCGCCCTTGCGAATAAGGAGACCCTGGTTACAGCCGGACATATCATCACAAAAGAAGCGAAGGAAAACGGAGTGAAGCTTCTTCCCGTGGATTCCGAGCATTCTGCCATATTCCAGTCATTAAACGGAGAAGAACACTCGAAGGTGGAAAAGATACTTCTCACGGCCAGCGGAGGTCCCTTCAGGGGAAAGACAAAGGCAGAGCTTGAGAATATGACTGCCGGAGAGGCACTGAAGCACCCGAACTGGGACATGGGGCCGAAGGTCACGATAGATTCGTCAACACTTGTGAACAAGGGACTGGAAGTCATGGAGGCACGCTGGCTCTTTGATGTTGACTATGATCATATAGAGGTGCTTATCCATCCCCAGAGCATAGTTCATTCCGCAGTTCAGTACACAGACGGCGCGGTGATAGCGGAGCTGGGAGTTCCTGATATGCATCTCCCCATACAGTACGCGCTTTTTTACCCGGAAAGAAAGAACCTCGATATGGAAAGGCTGGATCTTTTTAAGATCCGGGAGCTCACCTTCGAAAAGCCGGATATGAAGACCTTCCGGGGACTGGAGCTGGCCCTTAAGGCAGCGAGAGCAGGGGGCACGATGCCCACTGTCTTTAATGCAGCCAATGAAGAGGCGGTAAAGCTTTTCCTGAACGGAGAGATCAGATATCCTGAGATCGCGGAACGTATAGAAAAAGCCATGGACGACCACCGGTTGATCCCGGATCCCGACATGGACGAAATCTTTGAATGTGAAAGGAAAACGAGGGAAGAATTCAGGTAATGCAGCTGATCCTGTTTATAATAATACTCGCGGTTCTGGTCCTTGTTCATGAAGGCGGACACTTTGTGATAGGGAAAAAGAGCGGCATAGGAGTAGATGAATTCAATATCGGTTTCGGGCCTGTTATTTTCAGACGTGTTCATAACGGGACCAAGTACAGCTTGCGGCTCCTGCCCTTTGGTGGTTCCTGCGTTTTTGAGGGATTCGACGGCGAGGAGAGTGACAGTCCCACGTCTTTCATTAATTCTCCCGTATGGGCCAGATTTTCCACCGTGGCAGCCGGACCCTTCATGAATTTTGTGCTGGCTTTCTTCCTGTCGCTTTTTGTAATAGGCAGTGCAGGCTATGATGCCCCGGTGCTGTCCGGAACCATTGAGGGCTTTCCTGCTGAGGAAGCGGGGCTCGAAGCCGGAGATGAGATATATTCCGTAAACGGCAAGAAAGTTGTATTATACCGGGATATCAGTATGTATCTCCTTTTCCATGAGGGAGAAACCGTCAGGGTACGCTATAAAAGAGACGGTCTGTTCTATGACACGGTCATTACGCCGAAATATGATGCGGAGGATGGAAGGTTTTATCTCGGAATCCTTGGCGGCATGCGTGAAAAGGGCAATGCTCTGCAGACCATGCGCTACTCTGTTTCAGAGGTGAGATACTGGATAGAAATGACGGTCAACAGCATTATCAATATTTTTAAAGGCCGGGTATCAAAGGATGACCTGGCGGGACCCGTGGGTGTCGCAAAGGTTGTGGGGGATGTTTACGAGGAATCAAAGCCGGAAGGGCTTTTTGTCGTATGGCTTAATATGCTGCAGCTAACCATCCTCTTGAGTGCGGATCTGGGAGTCATGAACCTGCTTCCCTTCCCGGCCCTTGACGGCGGCAGGCTGGTATTCATCATTATCGAAGCTGTGACCGGAAAAGGCGTGGATAAGAGGATCGAAGCCGGTTTTCATTTCTTCGGCATGTGCTGCCTTCTGCTTCTCATGATGTTCGTGATGTATAACGATATTTCAAAGATATTTGCCAGGTAACATTTTTATTTCTTAATCCGTTTCGACAAAGTCAAAGAGGGACAGCTGGTTGGTGTCCGGTATGCCGCGTAGTATCCCGATCTCTTTCAGCTTTTCGGCCTTGTTTTTGGAGCAGCCGGTGCGGCTTACGAAATCCTCCAGGGACAGGAAATCTCCCTTGTCTTTTGTATTTCTAAGTCCGGCGGCCAGATCGTCCGCATCCTTTTCCCCCATGCCTGCGATAGAGCAGAGCGGAGGCATGATGTTTTTGTCATCCGCCTTCCGGAAATACTTCGGATCTGATTCGTAGAGGTCTATAGGCAGGAATGAAAAGCCTCTTGCGTACATTTCCTGTACGAGCTGCATATTCTTTATGGTATCCAGCTCGGTTGCGGTCATCTTTTTCTTACCCACTGCTTTTAATTTATCTTTCAGTTCCTTCATGGCAGCCATCAGCTTCTCGGGACCCTGGCACATCGTTTCATAGTCTATGCCGCCGCTCTTGGAAGATCTGATCGAGAAGAAGGCAGAATAATATGCAAGGGGATAGTTGATCTTAAACCAGGCCACGCGCCAGGCCATCATAACGTAGGCCACAGCGTGGGCTTTCGGGAACATGTACTTGATCTTTTCACATGAATCCATGTACCAGTCCGGCACGGCATTGCTGATCATATCCTGTTTCCAGGATTCCCACTTATCCTCCTTGCCCTTCGCAACCTTGCCCTTACGGACAGATTCCATGATCTTAAAGGACTGGGAAGGATCCAGGCCCTTATTCATGAGGTAGAGCATGATATCGTCACGGCAGCAGATGCATTCGGAAAGCGGCATGCCGTTTTGTTTTACGAGAAGTTCGGCATTTCCGCTCCACACATCCGTTCCGTGGGAAAGGCCGGAGATACGCACCAGATCGGAGAAGGTTGCGGGGTGGGTATCCACCAGCATCTGTATAACAAATTCCGTTCCGTACTCAGGAATACCGAGGCTTCCAGTAGGGCATCCGTCTATATCCCGGGGAGTGATGCCCAGGATCTCGGGACTGTTGAATAAGCTCATCACATCCTTGTCATCAAAGGAGATGTCATTTATATCAACGCCGGTGGCATCCTCTAAAAACCTGATCATGGTGGGATCGTCGTGTCCCAGTATATCAAGCTTTAACAGGTTATGATCTATGGAATGATAGTCAAAATGAGTGGTGATTATGGGGTTCTTCTGATCGTTTGCGGGATGCTGCCTCGGAGTAAAGGAATCGATCTCCTCACCTCTCGGAAGAACTATTATGCCGCCGGGATGTTGGCCTGTGGTACGGAGAACTCCCTCACAGCCCTTTGCCAGCCTTTCCATTTCTATCCTTCTCTTGTACTCATTATGTGTTTCAGCTTCAAAGTAGGACCGGGTATAGCTGAAGGCGGTTTTGTCAGCAACCGTACCTGTGGTACCGGCTCTGAAGGTCTGTCCGGCACCGAAAATAACTTCAGTATACTTATGAGCCTTACTCTGGTAATCTCCGGAGAAATTGAGGTCGATATCCGGCTCTTTATCGCCCTTGAATCCAAGGAAGGTTTCAAAGGGAATATCAAAGCCCATTTTCATCAGCTTTTCTCCGCACTCCGGGCATACCTGATCCGGAAGGTCACAGCCGCAGAGCCCTTCTTCGTGGGCCTTCTTTACGGTTTCGGATTCGAAATCCGAATAGTGGCATTTGGGACAGAGATAGTGGGGCGCCAGCGAATTAACCTCTGTGATACCGGACATATAAGCCGCAAAGGATGAACCTACGGATCCACGGCTGCCCACCAGATATCCGTCTTCATTGCTCTTCCAGACCAGCTTCTGTGCGATAACGTACATGACCGCATAGCCGTTTCCGATAATGGAATCAAGCTCCCTGTCCAGTCTTTCGGTAACGGGTTCCGGAAGGTTTTCCCCGTACAGTTCCCTTGCCCTGTTATAGCAGATATCACGGAGTATCTTATCCGAATTCTCTATCACCGGAGGCGCTTTATCGGGACGCACGGGAGAGATGCGGTCAATCATATCGGCTATCATATTGGGGTTCTTTATAACCACTTCTTCTGCCTTGTCTTCTCCGAGATAGGAGAATTCATGCAGCATTTCCTCTGTGGTACGGAGATACAGCGGGGCCTGCTCATCCGCATCCTTATAGCCCTTGCTGAACATGATTATCCTTCTGTAGACTTCATCTTCAGGATTAAGGAAGTGAACATCACAGGTAGCACACACGGGTTTATTGAACTTTTCACCTAAACGCACTATCTCCTTATTGATGTCCTTCAGATCATCAAGGGTATCGAAACGGTTTGACTCCCTTAAAAGGAACTCATTATTTCCAAGAGGCTGGATCTCCAGATAGTCATAGAAATCAACGATCTTTGCGATCCTCTCCATTGATTCCTCATTTTCCAGGGCCTGATATAGTTCTCCTGCTTCGCAGGCACTGCCGAGGATCAGTCCCTCCCTGTTTTCAGACAGGAGAGAGCGGGGGATACGGGGTCTTCTCTGGAAGTAATTAAGATGTGATTCCGATACAAGCTTATAGAGATTAAGCCTTCCCGTCTCGTTTTTTGCAAGGATTATTATATGGTAATAGGGGAGCTTCTTTACGGTATTTACTCCCATTTTGTCATAATTCTTAAGATCCCTTATATGATGCACCGTATCGCCGTATTCGGAGTACAGCTTTTCAAGGAGCTTTATGAAAATATATCCGGTGGCAGTGGCATCATCGACAGCCCTGTGGTGGTTTTCCAGAGAAACCTCCAGGGCGGTACTTAAGGTATCCAGCTTATGGTTATTGAGATCCGGCATCAGGAACCTGCCGAGACCTAAGGTATCTATTACGGTCTTATCAAAGGAAAGCCCGAGGTTCCCTGCTTTTTCCCTGATAAACCCGGTATCGAAGGCCGCATTATGGGCAACGATCACGGCATTGGCGGCAAATTCCAAAAAGCGCGGCAGAACATGATCTATGGTTTCCGCATCCCTGACCATTTCGTCATTTATTCCGGTAAGAGACTGTATCTTCAGGGGAATAGGGATCTCGGGATTCACGAACTCATCGAAGGTATCGGTAACCTGCCCGTTTTCCACACGCACGGCGCCGATCTCTATTATCCGGTCACTCTTTGCGGAAAAACCGGTGGTCTCAATATCAAATACCACATAGCTTTCGTCAAAGCCCGAGTTTTCACGTCCGTCTCCGAGTCCGGCTGACCAGACTATGCGGTTTTCATCATCTACAAGATATCCCTCCACGCCGTAAATGATCTTGAAATCCGGATTGGAGAGCTTTTCCACAGCGTGGCTTGCGGCAGGGTAGACCTGAACATTTCCGTGGTCGGTAATGGCAAGGCTGTTCCAGCCCCAGGAATCCGCCGTTTTCAGGATGTCCTCCACGCTGCTGACTCCGTCCATCTCGGAAAACTTGGTATGACAGTGAAGCTCAGTACGCTTGACGGAAGAGAGATCCCGCCTTTCCTTTTTGAAGGATCCGGTCTTTCTGATCCCACGGACAGAGGTTATCACCACGTCATGCTCGTATTTATCTATGTCGGCGAGACCCTTCACCTTCACAAATATCCCGGGCTTACCGTCTTCGAGGGCGGCCGCTCCGATCTTTTCCCTGAATTCGGGAAGATCCTCATTATTGATATAGAGCTTTATATTTATGGAATCTGTAAAATCCGTGATACCCATAGTAATGATATTCAGATTGTTCTTAATGGGTATCTCATCATAGGACAGGAACTGTCCCTTAATAATGACTTCTCCCACAGGTTCCACTATATCCATTATTGGAATACTGTCCCCGGTCACATCGGATCTGTATAACACGTCCGGATCCGAAGTCCGCCTTATGGCAGGTCTTCTTGCCGATCCGCCTCTCTTTACATCGCTTTTCTTTTCGGCGGCGGGAGCTTCCTTTGCTGAAGCGGAGCTTCTGTTTGCCATAAGTTCCCTGAATTCCCTCTGCAGTTCCTCTTCAACCTGCTGCCTTTCAAGGGATACCTCAGCCTTGATGAAGTCCAGACGGATCTCTGTTTTTACCGAAAATCTTTTGTTGAAAACATTGGAAAAATACTCGGAAAGGGAATAAGCCATTCTCTCGGCTTCTTTCCCGAATATCATTTCGGATGGAACATCTAAGAAAACAGTATTGTCTTCAACAGAAATATCAGAATTCCTGAACAGCTGATTTATTATGGGGTAATCTTCCCTGAGCTCCAGAGCGATGGATTCCCGGTATATCTCCATGATATTTTCTGCCGTGAATTCACCGTTTAATCTGAAGGATTCATGTATCCTGGGTTTTACGCCGGTATTATTAAAGACCTGCTTCTGCAGCTCCCTCTCTATGCGGTAAATATAATCCTTCCGTATGACAGCCGGACTTTCCGCATAAATATGAAAGCCCTTTCTGTCACGGCTCCGGAGTATCTTATTTATCCTGACACCCAATATCAGCTCCTGTAATTCCGAAGGGAGCTTTAATGTGGGAAAAACGTCTGTAAATCTCTTGCTGTCCATACAAAAAATTATAGCATCTTTACCTGTTTCTTTCCATTGCGGGATAGACCACCAGGATCACCATTCCGGCCAGGCAGAGCAGCAGCGAACACATGATTATTATGGGTATTACGGTCATTTCGGTTTTATAAATCGTTTTTTCCCTGGCCCCGGATCCCGGGCGCGCGAGATTCTTTTTTCCCTGATTTACCCAGTTCTCTTTTTCCTGTGTAATTGTCTTATTATTGTGGCTGTTTGCGGAGACGGCATTTAAGGACAGGGCATTTGAGGACGCCGTGCATTCCGCCGGGCTGTTAGCGCTCAGCGTATTTCCGGACAGGGTTTTACTTTCATCATTTTTTACAATGAGAAATTCCGCGCTTTCCTCCGCCCTGTGCCCGAGCTCATCCGTCGCCGTGATCTTCAGGATATATTTTCCAGGCTCACTTATCTTTCTTCCGTCATATTCCCGTCCGGATAGGGTCATATGGGCATTTACATATGTGAGATCCTCTACCGATCCTAAGGGGTCATCACTCAGGGAAAAACTGTTAAAGCTTTTCCTGTCTATTTCCTTAAGACTCCTTATCATAGGGGATGATCTGTCTATCGTGAAATATCCGGATCTTTCATATACGCTGCCGCCGTTTTCAATCTCATAGTGCACGGCGTAATTCCCCTCATCCGATACGCTTATGAGTCCGGGTTCCGCTTCATAGGATTCCAGCAGTTCACCGTCCAAGCCGTGACGTTCAATATAAATATGCCCCTCATCCGGGAAATTATTGCTTAATCCGGCTTCTATCCTTACATCCTTTTCCGTTTTCTGGAAATTCTTAAATCCCTTAAGATACATTTCGGGAGCTTCATCCCCGCTTTCTTCCTGTACAGGCTCGTCCCCTTCCTCGTCTTTCCCCCTTTCATCCTCCTTCTCGATTGAGAAATCATATACGCTTTCATTCCCGGTCATATCGAGGATCCTGAGCTTCAGGTTATTTCTTCCTTCTTTTAGATCCCCGGTTTCCAGATTCTTTTCAAGGCCGGCGCTTTTTTCACCTGATAAGCTGTTTTCGCAGAGCTCTTCTCCATTCAGGAAGAGGGTTAATTCCTTTAATCCAGACATATTGTCCTCAGCGGTAAGCAGTATTTTTATCCCGTCCTTCTTTCCCTTCATGGCTTCTATTTCTTTTGTGTTAAGTACGGGATCCGTATTGTCGATGATGATCTCGGGACTCACCTTCTGTTCCGAGGTATTACCTGCCCTGTCGACGGCGTATACGCTTATTATCCCCGTAAAACCGGGGTCCAGCTGCAGCTCATCCCCATAGGCCTCGTATTCGCTTTTATCTGTATTGTTGAATGTATGGAATACATAGTGATCTATGCCGGAAAGGGAGTCCGAGGCTTCAGGTATGATGAGCAGGCTTTTGGACGTATAAACCTTTCCGTACTTTGTATAGGCGTTCCTGTCTGAGGGACGGAGCCGGATCCCGCCCATGGCCGGAGAGGAGGCGTCATACTGAAAGCTTTCGCATTCCAAGTCGTGGTACCGCCTTACTCCCCAGCCGTCCTCACTCCACAGCTTCAGTTCATATTCCCCTTCTTCAAAGGTGAAAACGTTATGACCGCCTGTCAGTTCATAGACTTCTTCCTCATCATTTTTCAAAACGGACAGAAATGTGTATTCCGCTTCCGGAGGATCTATACTCAATGCCGGTTTGGAACCGTTAAGCCGGTATCCGGAGGAAGCGCCTTCATGAGAGAACTCCGAAACGCAGGATAATCCATCGGGATTTATGTATTTTATCCTGAAACTCCGGGGAAGCGATTTTTCTTCCTTAGTTTCACCGCTTATCCGGTCTATCCAGACAAAGCTTATTTCGGTGTCTCCCGTAATATCCGGGGAATAGCGGTTATCCTTTACCGGAGTATAGATATCCCTGCCGTCCACCGTATCTTTTTCACAGAAAAGCCAGTCTCTCCCCCTGTCATCCTCATCTGCCGGTTCATTCAGGTTCACAAATTCAAAAACCACATCCGATGTGGCGAGGTATTCCTGATCTTCATTTGACAGCACCTCCCTCCCCATCATGTCCAGTACCCGGAAGCCTGTATCTCCGGCATAGGCGGAGATGACAGCAGCAGTATTTATGAAAAAGAACACCATAGCCGCAGCAGTTATCATGAACCATTTTTCCATCAGTTTTTCCGTTAATTCCTTTTTCATGCAAACCTCCCTTTTAACCCTTTATCAGTTCCATTTTTTCCAGTCTTTTCGTGATTTTCTGGAATTCTTTTGTTTCCTGTATTCCGTTGATGCTTAAGGATTCCATGTATACGGACTGCAGTTCTTTGTATTTTCCCTTTGATTCCAAATACTTCATATGCTCCGTGTAGGCATTGGCGTTCCCGCCGTAGGTCTCGGCTTTCCTGTAAAAAATACCGGCATTTCGGTCGTCGCCTATGCCCTGATAGAGTTTTGCCATTGAAACGTATCTCATGGGATCCTCATCCCCGGGTTCTATCATTTCCGCCATATCCATATAGGACAGGGCTTCCTTAAAGTACTCCTTTTTCCTGTCCGGGAATTTTTCACCCAGCAGCCTGCAAATGGCAGACATCATATTCAGGGACTGAAGTTCGTTTTCTCCGCCCGTCCCGTTCTCATCAATAAGCTTCATAAGCTTTTTCCCCTGATCGTAGCCATCCCTCAGCACGGCTGAACCTTCCGTGCTTTCCCCGGCTTCTTCCGACAGGATGATACACATATCCGTATATATCATTTTGCATTTGATCTTCCTCTCAATATCAGGTACCGAATCCGTATAGTCCCTGAAATCCCTTATGTAATTTAGACAGTTTGCGGTGTTTTTATCGAATGATGATAGATATTCAGAAATGTTCAGGAGATATCCCGCTTCGGGAAATGAAGCTTTGTCCGCCTTTTGAAAATAGGTACAGGCCTTTTTATAGTCCCTTAGATCTTCAAAGGCCGTCAGGCCGCACTCTGTCAAAAGTTCATCCATCCTGTCGGTATTTCCGTAACCCGAATCTATGTAGTAGTCCATGCGGGAGAGTCCGTCCAGAGGAGCTTCCGCCTTTCTGTACAGTGACAACAGTCTGAGATAAGCTTCCTCCTCATAACCGTTTATCTCGACGATTGCCTTTGTATAATTCTGCTCGGCTCCGCTGTAATCCTTGTTGTACAGGGATTCATTCCCTGCTTCCACGGTTTTCCGGTAAATGTCCGCCACCAGAGCGGTTTTCTTTCTTTCGTTATAGCCAAAGATCAGGGCGGATACGACGGTCACAATGCAGGTAAGTACGGCTGCCGCGACAGATATCCTTATCTTCATGCTTTTTCGCCGTATCAGATCCTTTTCCATTTCCTTCACTGTCTGATATCTCTTATCCGGATCGGGGTTAACCGCTTTTCTGACCACGCCTTTTATGGCTCTGTCCGGATCCCTTCCGGCCATGCGCTCCATGGTCTTTCCCAGGGAATATATGTCAGACCGCACATCGCTTATTCCCCTGAACTGTTCGGGAGACGCATAGCTTCTCGTTCCCAGGGATACCCGGTCTTCCTTACCGGTCAGCAGTTCCTTGGAGGTACCGAAGTCTATGAGGCATAGCGTAAGATCAGGCCTCACTATTATGTTTTCCGGCTTCATATCCCTGTATATCACGGGTTTACGTCTGTCATGCAATGCGGAGAGGGCATGCATCAGGGACAGTGAAAATGAGTAAGCATTCCTCTGCACAAGTGCCGGATTGTCCCTTATAAGATCCGCAAGATTCCTGCCTTCCACATATTCCATCACAAGACAGGCGTTCTCCTCCCACTTGAAGATGTCCATTATCCGTACCAGATTCGGGTGACGTATACTTCTAAGGACATTCGCCTCCGATATGACCGCGTCTGCCATATAGGGCTTATCGCAGGTAATGACCTTTATCACCCATTTCATGCGGAGTTTCATGTCTTCCGCCAGAAATACACGGCTCATGCCGCCTCTTTTCAGAAGTCTTAAGACCCTGTATCTGTCACCTATTAACACAGTATTCCTCTCCGGATCCGCACATAAATACAGAATATGCCCTCTCCGTGCCTTTATTTTGTAAAATGGATTTCCCGGGCGAACGCCCAATGAAAAAAGAAATCTGAATAGTTGTAAACGAGATGATAACCCCGCCGTACAGATTTGTCAAGGTAAATTTCTTTCTCATTTTCACTTCAAATCCTGTTTGTTTTCATTTATGATAGACACAGCTGAAAAGCTTATGGATTAACAGAGTGGAATGATTAAATTAACTGAAAGGAACGGCGGAGCATGAAGTTTTTTATGCCGGTAAAGGTTTTTGACGAGAAGGACTGCGTGTTAAATCATGCGGATGAGATCGGGGCTTTGGGGAAAAAGGCTCTTATCGTGACGGGCAAGGGATCGGCATTTTCGAACGGTTCTTATGATGATGTCATAGCTGCATTGAAGAAGCAGAATACAGAATATCTCACATTTTCCGAAGTGGAGGAAAACCCTTCGACAGATACGGTATTCGAAGCGGTAAAAAGATTTTCTCCGGAAAATCCCGACTTTGTTATCGGGATAGGCGGGGGTTCTCCGATGGATGCCGCAAAGGCCATAGCCCTTGGATTAAAACACCCGGAGGCTGACATTGATTATCTTTATGATGCATCAAAGGATGCCTCAGCGCTTCCGCTGGTGTGCGTTCCGACAACCTGCGGTACGGGATCGGAAGTGACGGGGGTGTCTGTTCTGACCCGTCATGACAAAAAAACCAAGGCCTCGATGGTACATAAGGTTTTCCCTGCATATGCGCTGATCGACTGCAAGTATCTGTCCTCGGCACCGCATTCGCTGATAGTAAACAGTTCGATGGATGCCCTTTCACATTTACTGGAAAGCGTACTGAATGCAAAGGCAGATGATTATGTCAGGATGACTGCCGAAGCCGGACTGAAGATGTGGGAGAAAACAAAGGATATACTTACCGGAGACAGGAAAGCCGGGGAAGACGATCTGGGGCTTCTTATGAGGTCATCCTGCCTGGCGGGAATGTCAATAGCGCAGAGCGGAACAACCATTCCCCATTCATTAAGCTATACCGTCACATATGATCTGTCGGTCCCGCACGGAAAAGCCGTGAGCCGTTTTCTTCCGGGATATCTGGCCGCCGCTCCCGAAAAGGAAAGGGACGAGCTGCTGAAACTGTCCGGTTTTTCGGGCCTTGATGAGTTTACCGGCTTTGTTCATAGGGTTTTTGGTGACATGGAGATCCCGAAAGAAGAATTACAGCGATCATATGAAGCCGTTAAGGATAATACCGTAAAAATGAAGTCGGCTTCGTTTGAACTCAGTCATGAAGTCCTGAGGAAGATCGTATTTTACGGACAGGATACAATATAACGCTAATATGAAAAAACTGACAATTGGCATACTGGCTCATGTTGATGCGGGGAAGACTACATTAACGGAAAGCCTGCTGTATGTCTCCGGAATGATAAGAAAACAGGGAAGGGTTGATGACTGCGACACATTTCCGGCCGTCCCCTGATTGAACCCATTTATGTTATAATCACAGTATGTACAGAGACAATACCAAAAAAGTTCATATAGGCGATAAGGTGATAGGGGGAGGAAACCCCATTCTCATTCAGTCCATGTGCAATACCAGGACCGATGATGTTGAAGCAACGGTAAAGCAGATCCTGTCCCTGGAGGAAGCGGGCTGCGAGATAATACGCTGCACTGTGCCGGATATGAAGGCTGCGGAGGCCATAAGGGAAATAAAGAAAAGGATACATATCCCTCTCGTGGCGGATATTCATTTTGACCACAGGATGGCGATTGCCGCTGTGGAAAACGGCGCGGATAAGATCAGGATAAATCCCGGAAATATCGGAGGTACAGACAACCTGAAGGCTGTGGTGAAGGCCTGCCGGGAAAGAATTGTACCGATCCGGGTCGGGGTAAATTCCGGTTCCCTGGAGAAAAAATATTTAGATAAATACGGAGGAGTCACTGCCGAAGGGCTTACAGAGAGCGCCCTTGAAAAGACGGAGCTCATAGAAGAAAACGGATATGACAATATCGTTATCAGCATAAAATCCAGCGATGTACTGATGTGCGTTGCAGCTTACGAGCTTATCGCGGAAAAAAGCGACCACCCCCTCCATGTCGGGATCACCGAAGCGGGGACTGTCTTAAGCGGAAATATAAAGTCTGCTGTGGGGCTCGGCATCATTCTGCATAAGGGGATTGGAGATACGATCCGGGTTTCTCTTACCGGAGATCCGAGGGAGGAAGTAAAGAGCGCGAAGCTTATATTAAGAACTCTCGGCCTGCGGAAGGGTGGAGTCGAAGTAGTTTCATGTCCCACCTGCGGCCGCACCCGAATAGATCTTATAGGTCTTGCCAATAAGGTCGAAGAAATGGTGACCGGATATGATAAGGATATCAAGGTTGCCGTAATGGGCTGTGCCGTAAACGGTCCCGGCGAAGCAAGGGAAGCAGATCTCGGTATCGCAGGGGGAGACGGTGAAGGGCTCCTTTTCCGGAAGGGAGAGATCATACGAAAGGTAAAAGAGGATGAATTATTAAGCGCGCTAAAAGCAGAGCTTGATAGTCTGTAAGGGTTCAATCAGGGGACTGAACTGATTGAGTCTTGATATTTAGGATATAAGAGATTATAATGTTTCCGGTAATATGGTAACTAAAAACGGGGAGCTTGTGATACAGGCTGAGAACAGGATTAGATCCTGGACCCATAAACCTGATTTGGATAATGCCAACGGAGGGATATACAGCCATCTTTGCGGTGTCAGCAGATATATCTTTCTTCGATATATCTGCTTTTTTTATTGAGAAAGGACGCCGGGATGAATAGATCGGGTTTATCAGCGTAATGAGTAGATCAGGAAAGGAGAGAAACTGATGTTAGGAAACTGTCTTGAAAATGTACGGAAGAAGGTGCCGCTGGTACACAATATCACAAACTATGTGACTGTCAATGATGTTGCAAATGTACTTCTGGCATGCGGAGGAAGCCCGATAATGTCTGATGAGCCGGAGGATGTGGAAGATATCACCACGATCTGCGGAGGACTGAACATCAATATCGGAACCCTGAATCAGAGCAGCATAAAGGCCATGTTCATCGCGGGAAAGAGAGCGAATGAACTGGAACACGTGGTACTGCTGGATCCCGTGGGTGCCGGAGCATCGGCACTGCGTACAGATACTGCAGTGAAGCTTATGGATGAAATAAAGTTCAGCGTTATCAGGGGCAATATTTCAGAGATCAAGACGCTGGCCCTCGGAAGCGGAACCACCAAGGGCGTGGATGCCGATGTGGCGGATGCGGTTACGGAGGACAGCCTGGATCAGGCGGTGGCGTTTATAAAGGATTTTGCAAAGAAAACCGGTTCCATTGCAGCGGTCACCGGAGCCATAGATCTTGTAAGCGACGGAGAAAAATGCTATGTGATAAGGAACGGCCGCCCGGAAATGGGCAGGATAACAGGTACCGGCTGCCAGCTCTCAGGAATGATGACGGCTTTTGTAGTGGCAAATCCCGACAGTCCTTTAGAAGCCGCGGCTGCTGCCGTCTGCACCATGGGGCTCTCGGGAGAGATAGGCTGGGAGAACATGAAGAAGGAAGACGGAAATTCCACCTACAGGAACCGTATAATAGACGCCATATACAATATGGATAAGGAAACTCTTGATAAGGGGGCAAAATATGAAGTTCGATAAAAGGGATCTGCTGCTGTATGCGGTGACCGACCGTCACTGGCTGAACGGCAGGACTCTTTATGAGGTCGTGAAGGAAAGCCTGGATGGCGGAGCCACATTCATACAGCTCAGGGAGAAATCGCTGGATAAAGAGGACTTTCTAAGAGAAGCTAAAGAGCTGCAGGAGCTTTGCAGGGAATACGGGGTTCCCTTTGTCATAAATGACAATGTAGAAATAGCTGCAGAGATCGATGCTGACGGAGTTCATGTGGGCCAGAGCGATATGGAAGCAGGAGATGTGCGTTCAAAACTCGGCCCCGACAAGATCATCGGAGTGTCGGCAGGAACGGTGGAGGAAGCGGTCCTTGCAGAAAAAAGAGGTGCGGATTATCTCGGAGTCGGAGCGGTATTTCCGACGGGCTCAAAGGATGACGCCATTGATGTTCCCCATGATACGCTTAAAGCCATATGCGAAGCGGTTTCCATTCCGGTGATCGCGATAGGCGGGATAACAAAAGACAATGTGAGCCGGCTGTCAGGCAGCGGTATAGCGGGTATAGCGGTGATAAGCGCCATATACGCCGCCGATGATATCAAAAATGCGGCGGCAGAGCTTAAAAAGGAAGCAGCCAAGGCAGCCGGAGCAGAGTGACCGGAGGGGCAGAAATAAGTATAAGGATGGTAAACAATATGAAAACAGCTTTAACAATAGCAGGCAGTGATTCCAGCGGAGGAGCAGGCATACAGGCGGATATAAAGACAATGACGATGAACGGAGTATTCGCCATGTCAGCTGTCACCGCTCTTACGGCGCAGAACACAACCGGGGTCACGGGAATAATGGATGTCAGTCCGGACTTCCTCGGCCAGCAGCTGGATGCGGTTTTTACGGACATTTTTCCTGACGCCGTAAAGACCGGAATGGTTTCCTCAACCGCCCTTATATGCACTATTTCAGATAAGCTGAAGCAGTACGGGGCAGGGAATATCGTGGTCGATCCGGTAATGGTGGCGACAAGCGGTTCGAAGCTGATAAGCGATGACGCGATCGAGACGCTTAAGGAAAAGCTTCTTCCCTTAGCGGATGTGATCACCCCGAATATTCCTGAGGCGGAGGTGCTGTCCGGAATGAAGATCGGAACGGAAGGAGACATGCTGGAGGCAGCCCGGATAATAAATGAAAAATATGGCTGCGGAGTTCTCTGCAAGGGAGGACACCAGATAAATGACGCCAATGATCTCTATTTCCGTGACGGGAAATCCGTGTGGTTTAAGGGAAAGAGGATAGATAACCCGAATACCCATGGTACGGGCTGTACCCTGTCCAGCGCCATTGCTTCAAATCTCGCAAAGGGAGACAGTATGGAAGACGCGATACGGAAGGCCAAGGACTATATTTCCGGTGCACTGGAAGCCATGCTGGATCTGGGAAAGGGCAGCGGGCCCCTTGCCCATAACTATGCGATCATATAAACAGTATTGAAAAAGGAGATATTTCAAAGTGACTGAAACAAAGCAGAAATTTGACGGTTATGCAGCTAAATATGATGAGTGGTTCATGAAGAATGAGCACCTTTTTACCAGTGAGCTCAGATTATTCAAAAAGTCGCTCGGTGACATTTCAGGAAAAAAGCTTCTTTCCGTGGGATGCGGAAGCGGACTTTTTGAAAGCTATATAGACAGCGCAAATATTGAAGGTATAGAGCCTTCTAAAGATATGGGAGAGATCGCGGTAAAGCGCGGGATAAATATCATCAAGTTCGGCCTGATAGAGGATGTGGAGCTTCCCGAAAACGGATATGATATTATTTATTTTAACGGCAGTTCAAGCTATATAGAGGATCTTTCGCCGGTATACGGGAAATGCCTTAAGGCTCTTAAAGACGGGGGAAAGCTTATCCTTTTGGACGTTCCGAAGGAGAGTGCATTCGGATTCATGTATCTCCTGGGTAAGAGCCTCGACACCTATGATCATGAATATCTGAAGGGGACAATGCCGGAGCTTCCCTATCCGCTGGCCCTCGCATCATCCGGCGTATGGCATACGACCGGGGAAAAGATAGAAGTGCTGAAGAACTTAGGTATCAGCAAATTTACCTTCTATCAGACTCTTGTAAAGAATCCTTTGTACACCAATGAGGAGCCAGAAGAGGTATCCGACGGATACAAGAGCGGCGGATATGTCGCAATAATTGCCGAAAAATAAATGCTTTCCACCGGGAGCCGGATATGAAATTATCAGAGATCCTTTTTTCAAGAGCAGAGAGATTATGGGATATTTCCGTGAAAAAGCCCTTTGTCACAGAGATGGCAAAGGGCACTTTGGCTGATGAAAAGTTCCGGAGATATACGATCCAGGACTATCTGTATCTGCTGGAATATATAGAAATATTAAAAGAGATCCGTGAGCTTTCCGTTAATGACGATGCCACGGCTTCCCTGTCCGCCATCATAGAGGGAACCTTAGAGGAAGCAGAGAGGGTACACCTTCCGAATATCAGGAAAGCCGGGATAGCCGATGATGAGATCACGAAGGATAAGGAATTAAATGCGGTCTCGGACTACATAGGATTCATGAGGGAATGCCTTGAAAAACACGGGTTTTTAGGTGGAATTACGGCACTTTTGCAATGTTCCTGGGGTTATGCCTATATTTGTGGTAAAATAAAAGAGATTTATGCTGAGGAGATACCGGAATCAAAGTACAGTTCATGGTTTGAAGCGTATTCTTGCCAGAGCTATCTCGACTCCAACCGTATTTGGATAGATATGGTGGACAGGGAAAGCGAAGGGATAGATGATGCAGTGGAGGAAATAATGTGTCAGATATTCGAAAAATGCGCTGAGTACGAAAACGGACTGTGGGATGCATTGTATGAATGACATCCGGATCCGGGAGAGTAAGGTAAGGCAGGATTAATAATCACAGGGAGGGAATTAGGATGAAACAATTCTTGAAAAACTACTGGTTTCTGTTAACAATGCTGACGGGTATCGTAGCAGGCTGTATCACAGGCGCCGTATGGCCCGGGGCAACGGCACTGGAACCCCTCGGAACCGTATTTATCAATATGATGTTCTGTGTGGTTGTACCCATGGTTTTCTGCTCCATTTCATCTGCGATCGCCAATATGCCCGGCGTTAAAAGGGCGGGGAAGCTTCTTTTTACAACCGTTGTAACCTTTTTTATCACAGCCGCAATTGCGAGCATTATCATGTATGCGGTAGTCCGCATCTTTCCGGTATTTACAATGCAGCCTGAGTACGAAGCTGCAGATCCGGAAACGCTTGGTATCGCTGATCTTCTCGTAAACTTCTTTACAAAGCCTGATTTTGCAGAGCTTTTGAGCCGCAGGGCGATACTTCCCCTTATTATTGCAGCCATACTCTTCGGATTCGGCGTACAGATGTCCGGAGGTCCGGAGACAAAGACGGCGGCCTTCTTAAAGGATATCACCGACTGCATATTAAAAACTGTAAAGATCATTACATACTACGCACCCATCGGATTCTTCGGCTTCTTTGCAAGCCTGGTGGCAACCCATGGAAGCGATTTTATGACTAACTATGCAAGGGCTATCATCACTTATTATGTGGTAAGTATTGCGTACATGATCATTTTCTTCCCGATATATGCCCGTTTCGGAGGCGGAAAGGGAGCTGTGGGAGTGATGCTGAAGCATATACTGAAGCCGGCTGCTGTTTCCTTCGGTACCTGCTCCTCTGTTGCCACAATTCCCACCAATTTGGAAGAGACCGATGAAACCGGTATTTCAAGGGAAGTCAGCGAAATAGTTATCCCCATGGGAGCTACGATGCACATGGACGGAAGCGCAATGAGCGCCATTATAAAAGTGGCCTTTCTCTTCGGTATGTTCGGAATGCCCTTTGATACGGGACGCGCCGTACTTGCAATAGTGATCGCGGTGTTCTCATCCGTAGCCATGAGCGGAATACCAGGCGGCGGCGGAACAGGAGAACTGGTTCTCTGCTCACTTTTCTTCCCGGGACAGATCTCGGTTGCATTCCCTATCGCACTGGCAATAGGAGACCTGGTTGATCCTCCGGCTACAATGGTAAATGCAGCGGGAGACTATGTGGCAACCTTTATCGTTTCCAGATTTGCAATCGGAAAGGACTGGCTCAGCAGGATAAACAAAGCAGATTCTTAATTTTCAAAAAATGCTGCCATTATCCATTTTTGT
Source organism: Lachnospiraceae bacterium (assembly GCA_024683935.1). The sequence goes on from JAIKXV010000068.1 coordinate 33,536, forward strand.
TCGTATATGTTATCATAGGCGTGTGTTTATAGTCAGATAAGGAGAACAGGATGGATAAAAAGAATTTCAATCTGCTTGATGAAGATAATCTCAAAATGGTGACCGGCGGAACGCAGGACGGATCCGGGGCAAATAATTCGCTGACAGGCCAAAAGGTTTCTTTTTATTGTAAAGAATGCGGGAATACCTTTGATATAGTCATTGGTGAGCCAATAGTAAAATGTACTAATCCTCTTTGTGGAAAGGAATATAACATAATGGGATAAAAAAGAAGCGGTCTTCCGGCAGGAGTCGGGAAGACCGCTTTTTGAGGTTTTGAGGAAGTATTATGAAAAGAATAAAACAGGTAATACAGTTTTTTTTAATTCTGTGTCTGTTCACCGGTGCTTTGTCCGGCTGTTCCCTGCCGGGAAACAAAAATATTAAGATATCGGACATGGCAGTGATACATGAAGAAGAATTCGGGGGAGTTTATATTGACCTCACCATAGATGAATTCAATGCTCTTGGCTTCGAGTTCGGTGACAGTGTTGACATATCCTTCTCCAATGGCTATAAGCTGCAGGACATACCGTATTACAACGGATATTATGCACATAACGGTGACCCGGAGCTTGTGGGTTATCCCGGATATCCGTATATAGATGCCGCAATAGTAAACGGAGAATCCATGTGGGAGCTTTCCGGGCTAAAGGAAGGCGACTCTGCGGAGATAAAGCTTGTAAAAAAGGGTAAGTACCTCGACATACAGGAAGCACGGGATATTCATTATCAGGATGACCGGTCCCTGTATGAGAGTGACGCCGTGTTTGCGAATTTCAGAAGTGTAGATGCCGCGGGGATACGGGCTGATACGCTGTACCGTTCGGCATCTCCCTGTGATAATCAGCATAACCGGGCAGGCTATACGGACAGACTGGCGGAAAAAGCGAAAATCGGATTTATAATAAACCTTGCGGATGATGATGAAAAGATCATGGGATATATAGCTGAGGAGGATTTTGATTCGCCGTATTTCCTGTCGCTTTACAATGACGGAAATGTGATCCCGCTTGCCGTGAACACTGACTACAACTCTGATCTCTTCCGGGGGAAACTGACTGAGGGACTGAGGGCCATGATCGGGCACGAAGGCCCGTATCTCATTCACTGTACGGAGGGGAAGGACAGGACAGGGTTTGTATGTATACTTCTGGAAGCACTCTGCGGTGCCGGATATGATGATATAGAAAAGGATTACATGACCAGCTACGACAATTACTATGGCATCACAAAGGACAGCGATAAAAAAAGGTACGAAACAATCGTAAATGATGTGATGATACCCCTGATTTATTTTATAACCGATGATGAAAAAGTTGATGTAAAAAAGGCGGATCTGTCGGTATATGCGGCAAATTACCTTAAGAAGTCGGGTCTCACGGGTGATGAGATAGAAAAGCTCAAAGAACGGATATGCCGTTAGGACGCAGATTCACGGGTAAAACAATATGAATAACAGTATTTTCAGACAAAAAAGCATCGATAAGGTATCTTCTCCCGAGAAGCTGGATGACTACATCAGGGTAACGACACCGAGCGTATGGATAACGCTTGCGGCGATAGTGATCCTGCTTACAGGCACCATAATATGGGGAACCATGGGAGAGATCACGGTACAGAATAATGACGGAACAACCAAAACGGCGGCTCCGATCTCGGTTCTGCTTAAATGATAAATGGAGAATGATGCGGCTTTATGGCTTCTCCGGCAGTTCTGCTTAAATATGTTATGACTTCCACAGGGTATTTTCCTACAGCCGTTTCTCCGGTGACCATTACAGATGAGGCACCGTCAATGACCGCGTTATAAATATCACTGACTTCAGCCCTGGTGGGTACTGGATTGTTTTCCATGGAAGAGAGCATTTGCGTGACCACCATAAAGGGTCTGTTGTTTTCCCTGCAGATTCCGGACAGTTTTTTCTGGACAGCGGGAAGCTCCCATAAAGGCATTGCATTGCCGAGATCTCCTCTGGCAATGACGATCTCATCACAGAAATTCACAAGATCTCCGGCATGTTCTATGCCGGAGAGATTTTCAATTTTTGCATAAAGCCGGATATCCTGTCCGCCGAAATCAGAAAGGACCTGCCGGACATGTATCAGATCCTGCCGGTTTCTTACAAAGGGCTGCATCACCCCTGTGACACCGAGCTTTGGTGCTTCTTTCAGATTCAAAAGATCAATATCCGTTAAAGCAGGCAGATCAACAGGCACATCTTTTACTGCCAGGCTCTTTCTCCGGGTAAGTACGCCTCCACGCACCACGGAAATGATAACAGAACTGCCTTTATTCTCCTTGACTTCAGCAAGTATCTTACCATCGTCAAGCAGTACTTCCGCACCGGGATGCAGGTTATCAAGGATCCTCTGATCTACGGGTATACCTCCGGTTCCAAAGGAATAATCCGCGCCTTTTTCCAGGGCAAAGGCGCCTTCAAAGCTCCCTATCCTTATCTCAGGGCCCTGCATATCTATCAGGATCTTCGGAATGATGCCGGCTTGTTTTCCGGCGTCCCTGACCATAGAGATCCTGTCGGCATAGTCGGTCAGCATGACATGGGAAAGGTTGATCCTGACCCCGGTCATGCCCTCTTCAAACATTTTTCCTAAGATCCCCGGATCCTCGCAGGAAGGCCCGAGGGTGCCGAATATATCAATTGTTCTGCTAACTGTATTCATGATCAGCTTTTATTATACACGAATAAGACAGGGAATGAAAAAACCATACAGGGGATGCAATTATTACATTCATTATTAATTTTATGATTCGGACGCCAAAAGTCACATTTTGATTAAATACGGATTGTTCCGTGCTACGCGGTCTCCGCTTCGCTACGGTCGGCGCAAAACCGATGTCCACTGGACTTCGGTTTTGCGCCCCACAATCCTACCCCACACTCGCATTTCGCAGGTCCCCTTCCCCACTTCATGCTCGTGTAGGGGTGCGCCCAAAGTTCTTGTCCCCACCACAAGCAAGCTTGTGTGGTGACAATTACTTTTGGCGCTTTAATCATTTTATGATCCCCGATGAAACGGTAAAATGGTATAATGTTTTAATAATCGGAGGAACAGACAAACTGCGAAGGAGAAACCATGCCGGAAATGGAATACATACATACCGTACAGTACTATGAAACTGACAAGATGGGGATCACCCATCATTCCAACTATATAAGGTGGATGGAGGAAGCCAGGATACACTTTTTGTCACAAAACGGATGGGATTATGCAAGACTTGAAGAGGAGGGGATCGTTTCTCCCGTTCTGAATCTGAACTGTGAATATAAAATCCCGACCACATTTCCCGAGAAGATATCAATTTGTGTTTCCGTTAAGGAGTTTAAGGGCGTAAAACTGCACCTTGGCTATGAAATGAAGAATGAAGATGGCAGGACGGTCTGTACAGCAGCCTCTTCGCATGCATTTCTTGACAGGGAAGGGAAGCCGGTGAGAATGAAGGATAGATGCCCGGGATTATATGATACCCTTGTGTCACTGAAAATCGATAAATAAGGAGGATACCCATGAAGTCAATTCTGATCAAGGATACCACCAAAGAGGAAAGGGAGCAGATCATAAAGTCTTCACTTGATTGCGGAGGCGGGTGTGAAAACTGCTCTTCATGCTGGCTGGGAGGGGGAAGCCCCTGGGATATCTATCAGGATTACATCGATGGTAAACGTGAAATAAGGGAGATAAATGCAGAATATATGGATCAATACCGGCAGGACAGGAAGATACTGTGAAAGGCAGAAGTATGAATGCAGCTCCTGAAACAGAGAAATCAACTGTTGAAGAAAGAAGAGAGTATATAAAAAGCAGATTTCCATGCATATCCGATTGTGATATGTGCGGTATGTGTAAGGTGTTTCATGGAAAAGATCCTGAAATGGCTTATAATGATTATATTCAGGGAAGACGGTCATTTTCAGATGTTTCGCAGGACTACAGAAAAACAGTATAGCCGGGGACGGGCAACGCAGAAGATAAATGGATAAAACAGATCTTTTTGAAAAAGCAAGTCCGGCCAAAGCACTTGCGGTAATGGCGGCTCCTACGATTGCAAGCCAGCTTGTAGTTCTATTATATAATCTGGCTGATACATGGTTTGTTGGACGGACAAATAATCCATACATGATCGCCGCATCATCACTGACAACTACGATATATTTCATTGTTGTTGCGCTTTCCAATGTTTTCGGTGTCGGTGGCGGAAGCCTTATGGTAAGGCTTATAGGAGAAAAGAGCACAAAAGAGGCGAGGGATGTCACATCCTACAGTCTGTTCGTTTGTACTGCGGCGACCTTTGTATTTTCTTTAGGAGTATTCGTATTTATGGATCCGATGCTCAGGATGATCGGAGCCAGTGACAATACTTTTTTATATGCAAAGCAGTATGTGATCACGACTACGGTACTCGGGGGCATTCCTACCGCACTGTCCATGTGCATGCCCCAGCTTCTTCGTAACTGCGGCTATTCCAAAGAAGCAGGTTTTGGTGTGGGTCTCGGGAGCCTTCTTAACGTGGCGCTCGATCCGCTGTTCATGTTTGTGATCTTCCCGAAGGGCTATGAGGTGCTTGGCGCCGGTGTTGCCACGCTGCTCTCAAACGTCATATCATTTCTGTATTTTATCATCATGTTCAAAAAGCTTCAGAATGATACTGTCCTGACGCTCCCTGCCAGGCTTGTAAAGATTGAGGGTAAATATAAAAAATCCCTTTACTCAGTCGGCATACCGGCGGCTGTCGCGATTTTCCTGTATGATCTTGTGACGATGGTCATAAATAAGCTGACCGTATCGTATGGTGATATAGCACTTGCTGCAATGGGAATAGTGCTTAAACTTGAAAGGATCCCGATCAATACCGGACTTGGAATATGTCTCGGAATGGTGCCCCTGGTTGCTTACAACTACGGAGCCAAAAACTATGACAGGATGAGGAAGATATCAACCCTGTCGCAGATCACGGTCGTCGTGTTTGCGGCCATCTGTACGATACTGTTCTGGTTCTTTGCCTATCCCATCGTATCAATATTTATTGCGGACAAGGCAACGGTTGTCCAGGGGGCGGACATTCTAAAAGGCAGATGCTTCGCCCTTCCCTTTATGATGATAGGGTATCAGGTAGTCAATTTTATGAATGCTGTCGATAAGGGGAAGCTTTCGTTTCTGCTTGCGATCATAAGGCATATCGTCCTCATAATTCCCATAGCAATACTTATGAACAGTATAATGAAACTTAACGGACTGATTTGGTCGCAGCTTGTGGCGGATATAATAAACACGGCAATTGCAATGACTTTATTCTGTGTAACGGTGCGGAAGATAGATGTTAAGGGGCGAGACGAAAATGAAGCATAGGATTGAACTTATCGACATCTCAAAAGCAATAACAATAATTCTTGTGATACTCGGACATACAACCGGCAACCTGGATACACCCATGTACAGGCGCCTGATATATGCTTTTCACATGCCGCTGTTCTTTTTCCTTTCCGGCATGTCTACCAAACCGAAAACGCTGAAGTCATTCGGGGAATGGAAGAAGAATATAGGAAAGGATATTCTGGCGCTGATAGTTCCATACGTGCTTTTGCCTTCATTTACGCGCCATTCACATTTGATAATGTGCCAAGATTCCTCTATGGTTCATGGCAGATGCTGGGGGAAGCCGGCACACTGACCTCACTATGGTTTCTTCCGTCTTTATTCGTGGCCAGGATCTATTGCCAGGTCATTGTGAATCTGCTTGACATGATAAAAGTCCGGAATATGAAAAACGTTCTTGGGTTTTTAGCAATCCCGATGTTTGCCGTCGGGTTCCTGCTTCCGAAGATTGAAATCGGGTATCCCTGGTGCATGGATACAAGCATTGTTGCCGCGGGATTTATTCTGTTAGGCATATCGCTTCGGGAGAGAGTGATGCGTTGGACAGCACTCTCCGAATAGAGTTTGTTCCAAAAAAGGTATAGGTGAAGAATAGGGAGTCAACGAGAACCGTCCCCGCTGAATTCAGGAAGTTGAGGATAAAATAAGGGATTTCAGCAAATCTTGACTATAATGTCTCATGATACTATGATTATAGCAGAATAAAGGATGCTTTTTGCATATATTATGCTGAAACCTATTCGATATCAATTGTTTCAGCAAGTTATAAAGGAACTCCTATTATGAACATTATTGGAAGAGATAAAGAAAAGGATATCATATCAAAATGTCTGGAATCAAAGAGACCTGAGTTTTTGGTAGTATACGGACGCAGACGCGTGGGGAAAACTTACCTGATCAGGAGTTTTTTTCACGAAAGATTTTCATTTTACACCACAGGTATTCCGGATGCCAAAACAAGAAACCAGTTGAAAGCGTTCAAAGAATCCCTGACTTATTATGGTGATGATTTCAATACAATTCCTAAAGACTGGTTCGAGGCATTCAGACGGCTTCGTAAAATACTAGAGTCAAAAGGTACATTTCGTGATGTGTCCAGCGGGAAAAAGATAGTCTTTATTGATGAGATGCCTTGGATGGATACAGCAAGGTCTGATTTCAAGTCGGCATTTGACTACTTTTGGAACAGCTGGGGCTCGGTCCAGGAAGATCTTCTGCTGATAATATGCGGATCGGCTACTTCATGGGTTATAAGCAATATCCTTAATGACGAAGGTGGATTTCATAACAGAATTACCAGACAGATTCATATTAATCCTTTTAGTTTAGGCGAATGCAAGCAGTTTTACCATGAAAACGGCTTTAATATTAACCGCGATCAGATGATAGAGAGTTACATGATATTCGGAGGAATACCATATTATCTGAATCTATTAGACAACCGATTGAGTCTGGCTCAAAATGTAGACAGCTTATTTTTTGATGAAAGAGGCGATCTGCATTATGAATATGACCAGCTCTTTAAATCTTTGTTCAGAAAGCCGGATAATCATGTTAAAGTCATAGAAACGATCGCCAGACATAAAAGAGGGCTTCAAAGGAGTGAACTCGCGGAAAAATCAGGTGTCTCGGATGGTGAAGGACTCACTAAGGCAATCCGTGAGTTAGAGCAGTGTGGATTTATCAGGCAGTACAAAAATATCACTACTTCTCAAAAAGGCAGTTTTTATCAGGTTATAGACCCATTCGTACTTTTTTGCCTGAATTTCCGCAGTCAAAAGACACAATCCTGGCAGTCATTTATTAAGTCACCCGATTATTACACATGGAGAGGATACGCTTTTGAGACAGTGTGTTTCATACATATTCCTCAGATCAAGGCTGCACTCGGAATATCAGGAGTTGAGAGTTCTGAGTATTCCTGGAAGAGTAAAAAGAAAAAAGGCGGAGCACAAATAGACCTTTTGATCGACAGACGTGATGATGTAATCAATCTATGTGAAATGAAATGTACGGATAAAGCATACGAAGTGACCGCGGACTACAGAGAAAACCTGATCAACAAGGTTGCTTCCTTTACTGAAGAAGTGAATTCCAAAAAGTCAGTTCATATTACTCTGATAACATCAAACGGTTATAAGCACAACGAGTATTCAGATGTGGTACAAAATGAAGTGGGACCGGAAAGTTTATTTATATAAACTGGGGGGAGTTATATTCATCGTCAAACAGTGCCCCGTAAAAAATCCTTCGCTGGCGCTCAGGATGACGAAAAGCTTAACTTAACGGCATAGGAACACATTCCGCAATTTGACAGGATTCTTTTTTTTACAGGCGATTCCTTATAGTATGCCCGGTTAAGCGGTATTTTCAGAAAGGAAAACAGCGTGTCCACATATGTAGTATCTGACATCCATGGACAGTATGACATGTTCTTGGAACTGCTTAATAAAATCTGTTTTAAGGACACAGATACTTTGTACGTTCTGGGAGATATTCTGGATCGCGGGCCTCACCCCGTTAAAGTGATGAAGAAGCTCATGGAAATACATTGATCCGTATGAGATGAAAGAAGAGCCCCATGATGCGGATTATATATTTGTTGTGTAGAGACTCACGTATTTGTTGTCACAAATCCGTTCGTTGACTTAAGGCACTGCAAAAAACGCAGCGCTCTTAAGTCACACTATGACCATTATTCTCCGGATGATATCCTGAAAGTGGTTGGAGAGAGCACGGTTCTTATAATTCCTGAGAAAATGGAAGGAAAGATCGGCGGTGTTTCCGGGAGAATGCGTAAGGTCGTAACAGTTAAGCCCGGTATG
>JAIKXV010000074.1 GCA_024683935.1 Lachnospiraceae bacterium
GAGGAAATAACCCCCAGGCAGTATGCGGAGCTCTATTTCAAGCTTCCCGTATCCGACAATATACTCGAATATAAGGGATAGTCCTTTAAAGCTTCTGCGCATCAGTTACACAGAGGTAATACAAATACATATATAAAACACAAAACCGGCGCCATATCGGCGCCGGTTTAATTATTCATTCGATATATTTATGCTTTATCAAAGAGTGAAGAATGAAACTGCCTCGGTGAGGTGCTCGTTAATAGCACGCATCTCCTGAGTCTGTGCCTGTGTATCGGTACATGCAACCGTTACTGTCGAGCAGCTTGCGGATACTTCCTCCGCGCTTGCTCCAAGCTCTTCTGAGATAGCTCCCAGATCAGTAGTTGCATTGGTGAGCTCGTTCTTGATGGAATCAAGCTCTGCAGCCATATCAGAGATTGATGTGATACCTGCTACAGACTCATCAACAGCACCGGAAAGAACTGTGAACTTGCCCTGGGTTTCTGTGATGTATCCTCTCTCGGATTCTATGATACCCTTAACCTTTTCGGCAACCTGTACTGTCTCGTTAGAAATATCGGTAACCTTCTTAACAATATCGTTGATCTTTGCTGCATTCTCGGAACTGCTTTCAGCAAGCTGCTTGATGCTCTCCGCAACAACTGCGAATCCGCGTCCTGCCTCTCCTGCCCTTGCTGCCTCTATGGAAGCATTGAGTGAAAGGAGGTTGGTCTGGCTCGCAATGGAGGAAATACCCTCTACCTTGTCGTTGATATTTGAAACCGCATTCTGGGTAGCTTCGATCGCGCTGGTGATATTGTCGATCTTTGCAGTCATCTCGCTGGATGAATTCTGCAGTGCTTCAAGCGACCTTCCGGATACCTCCGAAGCCTCCTTCATCTTTCCTGCTAGCTCCTGCAGTGTGCCGGATGAGCCCTTTACATCCTGAACCGCATCTCCGATCCTGCCTACATTCTCTGAAGCAGACTGTATCTCATCCGCCTGCTGGGTCGCACCGCTGGCGATCTGCTGAACGGCATTGGATACGTCCTCTGTGGTAAGGGAGATCTGGTTCGCCATGTCGGAGAGGTCTTCCGAAGAAATCCCGACGCCTTTGGCACTTTCCTTTATATGGGACACGATTTCGGAAAGCTTATCTATAACCGAGTTCGTGGCCCTGGATATCAGCCCGAATTCATCTTTCCTCTTACCATGCTTCTGTACCTTGGTAAAGCGTCCGTCTGACAGGTCATCCAGGGATGCGCTGATATCAGCTATGGGACTTGTGAAGCTGTGTGCCATAAAGAAGGAAATAACTATCGCAATGATGAGCATTACTATGCCCACAATAAGCGTAATCGTGGCAGCCTGTGTAGCCGATGCAAGGACAGTCTTTGAATTATTTGCCGTAACAACAGCGAATCCGGTCTTCGGCTCAATGACATAAGCTATATATGCGCTGTAGCCCTTTCCGGTATCGGTCATATAGAAACCTTCCGATTTTCCGGAAACCATGAACTCACTGGTAGCCCTGGATTCTTCCTCGTGGGCGCCTTCGCCGTATTCATACTGGGCATGGGCAATGAGGTCGCCGTTTCTGTCAGCCACAAATGCATCGCTGGATTCGGAAGCAAGGAAATCGTGCAGGTCGGATAATTCATAGTTTCTCTGAACGATACCTATCGTCTCTCCGCCGCCTTCAGCATAAACAGGAACGGCAATTGTAAGCTGTCTCGCACCCGTTGATTTGCTGACGATAAGGTCAGAAACATACATCTGTCCGGCCATTGCCTGCTTGAAATATTCTCTTTCGGATACGTCTACCAGGTCACCCTTTGAACGTATGAGCTGCATTCCGTCGCCGCCGGTAATAACCGTAATATTTCCGTCAGCCATGAAATCATCAACCCCCTTAAGCTGTGCAAGTATATTTTCCGCGGGAACCGTGGCTCCTGAAGGATCGTTTATAAATGCGATCGTACTGGGAGCATCAGCCAGGGTCTTCATGGCAGCCATATTGGTCTCGATTATCTTGGAGAAGTTGTCCTCTAAATACCAGGCCTGCCACTCAAGAGAATCCTGGGCATCTGCAATAGCCTTGGCCTTCGAAGTATTATAGCTTACAATGCTGGTAATAATGAGTGGAACAGCAGTTATAAGCACCATAACGATAATGAGCTTGGTCCTTATGCTGTCCATAAAGCCCACACCGCCTGCAGCTTTCCCTGTTTTCTTCACTTTACCCATAAATAAATACCTCCTTGTGTTTATTTCCGATCATCCGACGATAAAGGTCATTCCGGGCAGAGCACAGGGTCCTGTACCCCGTCCGGAATGAAGCTTTTTTATCAAAGTCAGGCATTAACGATCTTTCCGAAGTCCTCCTTAAGAGAAGCGCCTCCGATAAGTCCGCCGTCTATGTCGGGTTTGCTGAGAAGCTCGGCAGCATTTCCTGCATTCATGGATCCGCCGTACTGGATGCGTACTTCCTCTGCGGTTGCGGCATCATACATCTCAGCGATCTGATCCCTTATCATCTTGCAGACCTCTTCTGCCTGGTCAGCGGTAGCGGTCTCGCCTGTGCCGATAGCCCAAATAGGCTCGTAAGCGATGACAAGCTTCTTAACCTGATCTACTGTAATGCCGTCCAGATCCCACTTTATCTGACGTGCGATCCACTCCTTATAGGTACCGGCCTTTCTGAGGGCAAGAGACTCTCCGCAGCAGAGAATGGGATTGAGACCTGCTGCAAACGCCTTCTTTACCTTTGCATTTATGAGCACATCATTTTCACCGAAGATATCCCTTCTCTCGGAATGTCCGATGATGATGTATTCAACTCCGGCATCCTTCAGCATGGGAGCTGAGATCTCGCCTGTGAATGCGCCCTTATCTTCGATATAGAAATTCTCTGCGCCTACCTTTACATTGGTGCCCTTAACAGCTTCTGCAACAGGCACGATGTCGATAGCGGGTACACAGTAAACAACGTCAACCGCGTCATTCTTTACCAGATCCTTTAATAAATTACAAAGCTCCACTGCTTCGGTGGGAGTCTTGTTCATCTTCCAGTTTCCGGCAATTATCCTTCTTCTAGCCATGATCATTCCTCTACTTTCTTAATTGATTTTTACTTCAGTCAAACTCTCTGTCATCCTGAGAATAACATGAGTATTATTTATCGTCAGCAGACACAACGCCGGGAAGCTCCTTACCCTCAAGGAATTCAAGGGAAGCGCCGCCGCCGGTGGAGATGTGTGTCATCTTGTCACCGAAGCCAAGATTGTTAACGGCTGCTGCGGAATCTCCGCCGCCGATAATCGTTGTAGCATCGGTAGCTGCCAGAGCCTCTGCCACTGCAACAGTACCTGCTGCAAGAACAGGGTTTTCGGAAACGCCCATGGGTCCGTTCCATACAACGGTCTTTGCGGACTTAACGGCGTCAGCATAGATCTTTCTGGTCTCGGGTCCGATATCGAGGCCTTCCTTGTCATCGGGAATGGAATCGGTCTTTACGATAACTGTCTGAAGGTTGGGATCATCGATGGGATCAGGGAAACCGTCAGCTGCTACCGTATCAACGGGAAGAAGGAGCTTCTTTCCGAGCTTCTCAGCCTTATCCATCATCTCCTTGCAGTAATCAAGCTTGGAATCGTCGATAAGTGACTTTCCTACCTTGCCGCCCTGAGCCTTAACAAAGGTGTAGGCCATTCCGCCGCCAATGATAAGGGTGTCGCACTTATTCAAGAGATTGTCGATAACTGCCAGCTTGTCAGCAACCTTGGCACCGCCGAGGATAGCAACGAAGGGACGTACGGGAGTCTCAACAGCGTTGCCGAGGAACTTAATCTCCTTCTCCATAAGGTATCCTACTGCGTTGGTGCCGCCCTTCTTGCTGATGTACTTGGTAACTACAGCAACGGAAGCGTGAGCCCTGTGGGCTGAACCGAAAGCATCACATACATAGTCGTCAGCCAGCTCTGAAAGCTCTTCTGCGAACTTCTCTCCGGCCTTCTCGGGCTTGGTCTCTTCCTCTAAACGGAATCTGGTGTTCTGAAGAAGGATAACGTCTCCGTCGTTCATAGCCTCAACTGCTCCTGTCGCAGCAGCTCCGGTAACATTGTCATCATCTATGAACTTCACATCCTTGCCAAGCTTCTCTGAAAGCTTTGCTGCTACGGGAGCGAGTGACTTTCCTCCCTTGTCGTCGGCAGTCTTAACTTTTCCGAGGTGTGAGCAGAGGATAACCTTTGCTCCGTCGCCCATAAGCTTCTTTATTGTAGGAAGTGCAGCATTTATCCTGGTCTCGTCGGTGATCTCTGATCCCTTAAGGGGTACATTGAAATCACAGCGTACAAGGACTCTCCTGCCCTTTGCATTAAAATCATCTACGGTCTTTTTATTTAAAGCCATTATATTTTCTCCTTTACTACGGCCACAATCTGATAAAAAACGGTCCGGGTCCGAAGTAACGGACCGGACCGTCTATTGTCGCCTGACTTTAGATTAGTCGATTGTTTCTCATCCGAGCTCTGCGAAATACTTGATTGTACGAACCATCTGAGAGGTGTATGAGTTCTCGTTGTCATACCATGAAACAACCTCAACCTGGGTCTTGCCGCCGTCAAGAGGGCAAACCATGGTCTGGGTAGCATCAAAGAGTGAACCGAATCTCATGCCGATAACGTCACTGGATACGATCTGCTCCTCGGTATATCCGAAGGACTCTGTTGCAGCCTTCTTCATAGCTGCGTTGATGTCTTCCTTGGAAACTTCCTTATCAACAACTGCGAAAAGAAGAGTGGTTGATCCTGTAGGGGTAGGAACTCTCTGTGCAGCGCCGATGAGCTTTCCGTTCAGCTCGGGGATAACAAGGCCGATAGCCTTTGCAGCACCTGTGCTGTTGGGAACGATGTTGCATGCGCCTGCACGTGAACGACGAAGGTCACCCTTCCTCTGAGGTCCGTCAAGGATCATCTGATCGCCTGTGTAAGCGTGGATCGTGCACATGATACCTGACTCGATGGGAGCGAGGTCATTAAGAGCCTTAGCCATGGGAGCAAGGCAGTTGGTTGTGCAGGATGCAGCAGAGATGATCTTGTCATCCTTTGTAAGTGTCTTGTGGTTAACGTTGTATACGATGGTAGGAAGATCATTTCCAGCAGGTGCGGAAATAACAACCTTCTTTGCGCCGGCGTTGATGTGAGCCTGAGCCTTCTCCTTTGATGTATAGAAGCCTGAGCACTCAAGAACAACGTCTACATTGATATCGCCCCAAGGGCAGTTGTTTGCATCGGGCTCTTTGTAGATCTTAATGGTCTGACCCTTAACGGTGATGGTTCCCTTATCGTCGTCAGCGGTAACTTCGTCTTCCTTACCGAAGTCAACATAGCGACCCTGTGATGTGTCATACTTTAAGAGGTGTGCAAGCATCTTGGGAGAAGTAAGGTCGTTGATAGCAACTACCTCATAACCCTCAGCCTGGAACATCTGTCTGAATGCAAGACGACCGATACGTCCAAATCCATTGATTGCAACTCTTACTGCCATTATTAAATCCTCCTGATCTAAAAAAATAGTTTCTGCCGGATGATCCGGCCTTACCTTGTATAAAAAGGAGAAAATATTTCTCCGTTTCAACACGTAACATATATTGTAATAGATTGATAATAAAAACACAAGTGTATTTTGAAATACACTCACTTATCGGAGCTTTCGTCCGGAACGATACCTGTTCTGGTAAACATCAGCATCGTGGTGTCGTCAAACTGCTTTGCCTCTCCGACAAAATCCGCTATCTCTTTCAGCATGCCGCGTATCTGTTCCTCCGGTGCCGCATCCGGGTTTTTGTTCAGTGTCTCAAGCATCCTTTCCGCACCGAAAAGCTCGTTCGACTCGTTTGTGGATTCCGGAACCCCGTCGGTATAGACAAATACCGAATCTCCTTTATTAAGCTCAAAGGCATGCTCATCAAAGATTTCATCCTCCCAGGCTCCGAGGGCCATATTATGCTGGTTTTTGATAAGCTCGTACTTTCCTCCCGCCCGGCGGATGACCGGCTTTTCATGGCCTGCGTTGACGGCGCAGCCCTTTCCGGTGGAAAGCTCTATGACAGCTGTCCATAACGTCACAAACATACCTAAGGAATTATTTTCGCAGATCAGCCGGTTTACGCGCCCCATTGCGTCCGACAGGGAGTTTTCCCGCCCCACGGCTCCGCGGATATGGGCTTTGCACACCATCATCATAAGGGCGGCAGGTATGCCCTTATCGGAAACGTCTCCGATCACGAGCACCAAATGGTCATCATCCAAAAGGAAGAAATCGTAAAAATCCCCTCCGACTTCCAGCGCGGGATCCATTACGGCATAGAGGTCAAAATCCTTCCGGTCCGGGAAAGCAGGGAATTCCGAAGGAAGCTGGCTGCTCTGGATCTCTTTCGCGGTATTAAGCTCTGCAAGCATTTTTTCCTTTTCGGATGCCGCAGTCCTGATCTCATCCACATAGCTGTCTATGCTTAACGCCATATTATTGAATTCCGACGCCAGTGCCCCGAATTCATTGTTCTCACCGATAAGCTTTCCGAGCTTCCGGTTTATATCAGCACTGTTCTTGGTTTCCGAATAATCCTGCACCGTATCCTGCAATAGCTCAACAGGCCTTACCACATTCGTTCTCAAGATAAGCACTAAAATAATGGCCATCAGGATTATCACCAGGATACAGCCCGGCAGGATCCCCTCTAATAAATTCGTCGTAATCCTGGCGATCAGACCGCGGTCCGCGTATGAAACAATAAGGCAGACCGTCTCCCCGTCCTTTATTATGGGAATGCAGTATACCAGCAGGTCTTCC
Organism: Lachnospiraceae bacterium; assembly: GCA_024683935.1. The sequence continues at coordinate 6,838 of JAIKXV010000074.1, forward strand.
GACCCCAATGTTCGAAAGTACGAGGTATCCGCACCGGTAAGCATATCATTTACCGCTTTTTTATAATAAGCCGAAAGGTCTTTTGTCAGAGGATAGCTCTGCAGGATATCATCAGACTCGGTTTTAAACTGATATACGGTATTGTCATCATAAAAGAAAAGATATTCCCCGTCATCCGAGAAACGAACGCACTTTGTGGTTATCGGTACCCGGGCATTTTTTTCGGTATCAGTTTCGATCCTGCAGCACAGGAAACAGTAATTGGCGAATACGTCCTGTTCTACCGGATCCATGGATGCAAACTCCTCATCCGTAACATCACAGCGGTCGATAAGCAGATTCGTATGCCCGATTTCTGCGATACGGGTTTCCAGCTTATTAATACTGTATAAATCCCTGTCGATCGTGTCGGAGTGTTCACTCCAGTAATCAAGGAGCGAGGGCAGCGAATAAAATTCCTGCACGGTGATAAAACATCGTTCCGCCTCTATTTTCAGCATATCTCCCACCAGGTTTTCAGCCATCTGGCTTATCATGCCTGACATAAAAAGGCCGCAGGAAAACACAGCCGCCGCGAACATTGCGATAACAGCGGTCACCACCACAAATATCAGGTTTTTATTTCTATGTGAGTTTTTTGAAGACAGTGTTTTCTCCACCTGCTCATTCTCCGGATACCAAAGTATTTTTCAGTGTATTCTGCATTTCCTTTGAAAAGCCGTATTTTTCAACTGCGGACAGAAGAACAAAATCCTCAGACCACTTAAGATACCTCTCCATCGTTTCCGCCTTGGAATAAGCGGCAACAGCCATCGTTTCCGGAGATATCTGATCCCGTATCTCCTTTGGCAGCGCTTCAAGCTTCGCGTGTATCGCTTCCGCCATATATATTTCGGTAATGCTGTAATCCGCAATGATGTCCTGATCGGAGACGCCGCAGAGCCTTAAGATCTCCGCTGCGATTATACCGGTGCGGTCCTTACCCGCCGTGCAGAAAAATGCGGTATTGCCCTCCGACAGGCTTTCCGTTATGGTTTGCAGTATAACGGCTATACGTTCCGCCGATGTTTCCGCCATTACGCAGTAGTCAATGCTCAGGCTTTGAAGGAACTCCTTTCCGGCTTCCCCCTTAAGGTCAACCCCCTCCTTTTCAGGAAAGAAGGGACAGGGAATAAGCCTGAAGCCTTCCGGCGTACTTACCGGATCTTCCCAGGCTTCATAACTGCTCCTTACATCAATAAGGGTTTTTACATTCCGCTTTCTTAATTCCTCCCAATCGCTGTCATCAAGCTTTGACGGACAGTCCGTGCGGTAGAGGCGGTTCCAGGCGGTAACCCCCTTATCCCCGGTCTCATAACCTCCGAGATCCCGGAAATTATAAAGATTCCTGAATTTAATCCTTCTTACCCTTTTCATTTAATCTCCTTATTTTCCGCAAAGCACCACATCCTCTTAAACTTCTTTTCATTAAGGGACTTGGTCATGACTATGCCTCCGCACTGACCGGAATACATGAAGGATTCACAGCGTGACAGGAGGTACAGCGCATAAAAATAATTGACCGTTGAGTCCTCAAGGAAGATATCGTATTCCTCCCTGGTGGGATGGCGCTTTCTGTCGAGCTCGCTTATCGTGGTAACATCCGCCTCGAGGAAGTCCGTGATGCTGTACCTCTCCTGGGGAATTATCCTTATTTTTCCCGGAAAGGCTTCCACCATTTTCTTCAGTATGTCCTTATCCTCGGTGGCAAGGAAGATGCCGTCATACTCTCCTTCCTTCATCCACTCCCTGATCTTCGGAAGGGCTGATTCCACGGTGACCGGTGCCGATGCGCCGCTCATGCCGGAAGCTATATAGTCGGAACCCCGCAGCAGGATCCCGAGCATCCTCTTATCCTCAAATACCGAATCCCCGTATTCCTTCATTTCGCTTAAAAATTTAGGATTCAGGGAAGAAGCGTTAAAGTCGTCTCCGGTGCTGTAGCGGAGCATCTTTGTAAAGAGCAGCCCGTAGTAATTCGTGATATAGATAGTATTGCTCTCATCCGAATCCGGAGGCGTCATCCTGACACTGAAATAATTCTCTATTATATGATCCGCATATCTGGAGCTTCCGGGGCAGAGCGTCACCTCTATACCGAAGCGCTTAAGGAAATTCCTGGCCCTTGCATAGACTGTAAGGATGCTGCCTATTCCCTCGCTCCTTGCCACCAGTATCTCCGCATATTTTGCGTCCTTCATATTAAGCTTTGTAAGCCACTGGTAGACAAACACATGGTGAAAGAGGACCACCGGATCCATCGTGTAAAAGTCACAGATAAAGGCCGACGGATGGAAGGTATTTATGACATTAAGGGTTTTGGTGTCGGATTCCTCCGGCATATCACCCTGTATCTCTATCCTCTTTTCTCCGGGATAAAACTTAAGTATCCTTTCATCCTTCCAGATGACAGGCAGATCCGTATATCTTAAAAGAATCCCGGTCAGCACCACCGTGTATTCGCTTACTTCCTGAAACCAGACCCTTTCAAAGCCCTCAAAGATATCAAAGCAGAGCTTATCCCTGTCATTCTCGTCATAGAAAATATAGGGCGGATACAGGGGATCCTGATGGAAAAGGGGTGAATCCGGGTACTTGTCCGAACTCTCGGCCCAGCTCTGGTTTTCCTGATACAGAAGGTCAAAGTCCTCTCCCTCCGGATCATGCACGTGGAAGCGTTTTTCCCCGAGGAGGACGAAATCCAAAGCCTTATGAAAAAGCTCCGGACCGAAATTTATGGTCCTGTGGTTCATCTCCGGATCATATTCTTTTATGAGCAGCATAAAAACCTCCGGGTTTTCTTAAATCAATCCTTACAGGCTATAACAACATTTCCGCTTCGCTCTGATGGCGCTTCTATCAGCAGTCCCGCCGCTTCGCAGAGGATCTCTATCGACTCCATGCCGCAGGACAGGTGCCAGTAGGTGCTCTCCGGCACGATGATCTGTCCTCCGTTCCTCACCTTTTCCGCGAGCTCGAAGAAGTCCTCGGCAATACTCTCATAGTCCTCGTTTTCACGGTATGAAAGATCCAGGATGCCGTAACGGAACCCGCCGGAAACCTTATGGATTTCATCGGAAGTGACAACAGTCACCCCGGGAAGGGAGCTTATCTCATTTGAAAGGATGAGGACTGATCCCACCGGCTTTAACTCGGTAAGGATCTCTTCTATCGTCTTCAGATCCTCCGGCCTGTCCTTCGGATCGGGACGCTTTCCGGTGAACAGCATGTCAAAATACTTGCTCTCCGTCCTCTCTAAAAAATCACGGTCACGGTAGAGCTGGCCTTCGTCCTCGTTTGCGAGGTAGATCACTCCCGCGCTGGTATCGAGATCCACGGTGCGGGCTAGGTGGTCTGCCACCGCCTTTCCGAGCCTTGCGTCGCAGAAGCTCTTCTGCCGGGTGATCATGGAAAGCACCGGAGCCGAGATCACATCCATTTCCTTATCCGTGATAAGGTGCTTTTTTAATCCCCTGGCAAGGGGCCTGAAGGGATCGTCTATGTGGGCAAAAAAGGCGTCGGGATTAAGATAGGCGTCGAGACAGAGATCCGTCTCATGATGTCCCCAGATCCTGTCCAGGAACTCCGCCGACATATCGCTTCCCATAGGACGGCAGTTTATCTCTATAAGGACAGGTCCCTCCCTGTCTATCATAAATTCACTGTGGACGTTTCCGTTCTGTACTCCAAGGGCGTTAAGGACGTCAAATGCGTATTTTACGAGGGCGGTGCAGCCTGCCTCCGGACGGCTCAGGGTCTCCGTGTAGTTATAGACCATGCCGCCTCCCTCAACCTTTTTCTTCGAGTGCTTCCAGATGGCGGAGAGCTTGTGCTTTCCCTGCAGTGAAACGGAATTCACTATGTACTCCGTACCGGTGATCCTCTCCTGCAGGAGCATCCCCTCTTCTTCGCCGCCCATATAATTGCCTACTGCAAAAACCTCGTCATAGGCCTTTTTCAATTCCTCTTCACTGTCGCAGATCCTGACATCAACGGAGCTCGCTCCCCGGTAGGGCTTCAGCACGCAGCCTGTAAACCCCTGCTCCCTGTAAAAGCTAAGGGCCTCATCCCAGTTATGCACTATCTTCCCCCGGATGCCCCGGACGCCGTGATCTATAAGAGCCTGATGCATAAGGAATTTATTCGTAAGCACCGGGATATTTTTTACGGGATTGCCGATCAGCCCCAAATCCCCGGAAAGCCTTGCTGCAAGCTCAATACCGAGATCCGCTCCGGGAATTATGAACTTTGGCTTCAGCTTCTTTACTTTCTTAAGGGTATCCTCATACTCCTTTTCCTCTGCAAAGAAGTCTGCCCTTCCCTGATAGTCATGTTCGATGGGCTTCCTCACTTCTACCATAAGGTCAAAGATCATGTCACTACGCCTGGACCAGAGCCCTATCGGATGAAAGCCTCTTTTTTCTACATCCCCAAGGAAATTAACGCCCGTTGAAAAGGGGTCAACGATAATGATGTTTTCCATTAAATACCTCCTATACTCCCGCTTCCTTTTCCCTCAATGCTTTCACCAGATCTTCCGGGATCTGCTCCGGATACTTTTTCTGCAGGGAAGCAAAGCCCTGAAGCAGCTCCTCCATCGAAGCGTATCCACCCGTGACCGCATCATTAAAGGTAAAGGGATCCCTGCCGGGCAGGCGGACTTCATACTTTATCACGCTCTTCATTGAAGGCTCCGCTGCGATCTTTGAAAGGGTCTCCGGATCCACGTCCGGCATCTTGAACTGGCAGGAGAAGTTCAGATTTTTAATATCATTGTAGTCCTTCGCTGCACCCACGGCTTCGTCCATATAGACATCATAGGGGAGCCTCCCCTGGGACGCCGTGATAAGGGTCGTAAGCCCGGACCAGCGGTTATTGATCTCGAGGATATACCATTCCCCCTTAACCAGGACGAGATCCACTTCCATAATGCCGGAAAATCCCATGAGTTCCGCAAGGCGCCTTAACTCCGAACGCACTTCCTCAACGTGAAGATCCGGATCCAGGACAGGCCCGTACTTAAGGGTGGTGGCTCCGAGGGGGTCATTTAGCTGTCCCGGCACCGTATTGAAGATACGGTATGGAGGGGATACATAGTAATTCCCGCGGTCTCCGTGCACCTCAGCGCCGTACTCCTCACCATCCAGGAATTCTTCCAGCAGTACATCCTCGGTGAGCTTATCGGACAGAAGATAATTCTTCGCATCCTCATAATCCTTCGCTATATAAATACCCATTGAAGAAGAACCGGTGGTGCTCTTTATAACGACCGGCATCTTCATGTTCTTAACTTCCCACAGGATGTATTCCTGATAGACGTTACCGGTGCAGGCTTCTCCAAGCTTATTCGTGGTAAAGAGCTCATAATGAAGGTAGAAAGCGTCCGGGATCTTAAAGCCCGCGTTCTTCATAACCTGATGGGTACGCCACTTGTCAAAGCAGTCCATGGCCGTATCGGCGGAATAGCAGATCGTGTCTATCCCCTTTTTCCTTAAGCCCTCGGCTATTGCCGCATCCCGGAGTCCGTTCCAGTCATAGCCGCTTACCGGTCCCGGCATGGCCACCGCGATATCGGGCTTTAATTCCTCCACCGCCTGCAGAAACTCAGGAAGCTTCGCCTCCATCGGAAGTATTTTGAGCTTTACCATTTTAGGCTCCATTGACAGCTCACCGTCGTTAATATCCAAAAAGTATCTGCCGTTAAGCTGCAGTACCAGAGTGATCTCGCAGTCAGGGTGGCGGGATGCCATCTCATCCCACTGCTCGGACCACTTGGGGTAAACCGTGCAGTTGCTGCTCTTGTCCCGGTGCTTACTGTTACTTGAATAAAAAACTATGCGTTTCATTTTTAAATGATGCCGCTCCTTTCTTTTTACCAGTCTACAGACCCGATCAGGGTATCAATCTTCGGCAGGAAATTTGCCTTTGCGTCGTCTATGCTGGCCTTTATTATGGCAGGATCCGCGCCTCTTCCGAATACCGGGGCCAGGGCCACCTTCAATTTTGAAAAGACGCTGATCTGCTCCTCTATCCTGTCCCTGTCTTCCTTTGAATAACCTGCAAAGTAGCTGTCAAAAAGTCTCCGCCAGGTCTTTTCAATAAGAGCCACCGGCATCTTCGTATGTATCTCCGCATACTCGGGACTGAGTTTCGGGAGGTTCACCTGGGTGGATGCGGTCGCAAGGAAATCAAAGATCGGATGTCCGATGCTCATGTCTCCCATGTCGATAAGCATCAGCTCTCCGTCCTTAACCATTATATTATTCGGGTGGTAGTCCCCGTGGATCAGGGTATCCCTGTCGGGAACCGACTTTACAAGCTCATGGAACTTCTGTATCTCCTCTTCACTGTAATACTCGCTGCAGCTGTCTATCCAGCCGTGATAAAGATCCTTTATATAATTAAAATATTCCGGATCCCCTTCGCTCTCATGGATCTTTTTATAAAGCTCTATGTAGAGATCCGTATAGTGATCATACTCATCGGGCTTTGACTTCAGCGTGATTGAAAGGGGAACCGCGTCGATAAGCTCGAACATAATGCCGAAGCAGTCATCAACCTTTACCACAGAATAGGAAATGGCGGTGGATATGCCGGAAAGCAGGGCCTGCTGCGCAAGATCCCTCTCCCTCTCAATATCCTCTATCGGAGTGGTGTTCTGGAATACCTTGATGACATTTTCCCTGTCCACGCGGTAAACGGCTCCGTTTGCGCCCTGTCCGATAAGCTCAAAGCCATCCATTGTGAACTGTTTCAATGCCTTATGGGCGTCAAACATCCGTAAGAAACCCACGTCTCCGAGGATATCGTAGATCATTACGGAAATATTGAAGATCTGTATCTTATTCTTTTCGCCCTTCGCCATATTGAGGAGTACCCGGAGGCCGGCACTGGAAATATATGAAAGATTTTCAAAGTCGAAAACCAGCTGCTCCTGCCTGTTTTCCTGCCGGAGCTTCATAAGCTCCTCTTCAACTTCCTTTGAATTGTCCCGGGATATCCTGCCTTCAAAGCTGATGACCAGAGACTTTTCTCCGGCTTCCTTTAATCTGACTCCGTCCATTTTCCATTCCTCCTTTTGCTAAAACAATAATAGGATCCCGTATCTTAAACGCCCTTATACAGGCTGTAATAGGCTCCTCTTTTCTTAATCAGTTCATCGTGGCTGCCGCACTCCAATATCCTTCCGTGATCCAGTACGAGGATCAGATCACTGTTCCTGATAGTAGAGAGGCGGTGGGCGATCACAAAGGAAGTACGTCCCTTCATAAGGTTATCCATACCCTCCTGGATCAGCTTCTCGGTTCCGGGATCCACGGAGCTCGTTGCCTCATCCAGTATAAGTATGGGTGCGTCTGCGGCCACTGCCCTCGCGATATTTAATAACTGCCTCTGTCCTTCCGCCAGGTTTTCCGCATCACGGCTTAAGACCGTCTCGTACCCGTCAGGCAGGCGGGTAATGAAATCATCCGCCCTGGCGTTCTTTGCGGCCTCGATACACTCTTCATCTGAAAGCCCCGGATTGCCGTAACGTATATTGTCATAGATCGACCCGGTAAAAAGATGGGTGTCCTGCAGCACTATACCGATAAGCTTCCGAAGGTCTTCCTTCCGGTATTCCCGTATATCCCTGCCGTCCAGCAGTATTTTTCCGCTGTCTAAATCATAGAAACGGTTTAAGAGATTGGTGATCGTGGTCTTTCCCGATCCCGTGGAACCGACTATCGCGATCTTCTGTCCCGGTTCCGCAGTGATATTTATGTCGTAAAGTATCTGGGTTCCCGGAACATAGGAAAAGTTCACGTTCTGAAGCTCCACTCTTCCCTTCACATCTGCGGGACTTATCCTCTCCGTGCCGGAATCCTCTTCGCTCTTTTCATCTATCATCTCAAAGATGCGCTTAGCTCCCGCAAGGGCCGTGACACAGGAATAGATCTGCCCCGATGCCAGCACCACGGGCACATTCATGGTCTTTGAAAGGGACAGGAAGGCTATCGTCTTTCCTATCGTCATGCCGCCCCAGCCGTTTATCACGAAGATACTGCAGAGCACTGCAAAGAGGAAGTAGAATACGATATTTCCGGCCTGCATATTTACCGCGGATACTATCCCCGTATATTTCGAAGCCTGATAAGCGCTTTTCCGAAGCTCCTCATTTTTAACCCGGAACTCTTCCACACAGCGCTCTTCCCGGTGGAAGACCTTTACCACCTTCTGCCCGCTGAAGATCTCTTCCACATATCCGTTCAGGTTTCCGAGATTCTCCTGCTGTTCAGAGTAGCAGCTCTTTGCCGATCCTATTATCTTCATGCTGACTCCCATTACCAGCGCCACCATTACGACCGAGAGGAGCGACAATGGGATATTCAGGTACAGAAGGGCTGCCAGGATAGCGACCACAGTGATAAGGGCGGAAATGATATTCGGTATGCCCTGGCTTATCATCTGACGGATGGCATCAGTATCATTGGTATATACGGACATTATCTCGCCCCTGGCATGGGTATCGAAATATTTTGCCGGGAAACGCTCCATTTTTTCAAAGAGCTCTCTCCTCAGATCATACATGGTGCCGTGGGTCATCCTCGCCACGGATCTCGCCTGTATGAGCTGGGCGAGAACGCCGGACGCAAAGATCGCTATAAGTATCATAAGAGCCCGGGCAAGGGCCGCAAAGCCTGCAGCCTTATCCTCCATGTCTATAAGGGGAGTAATGTATCTGTCCACCAGGGCAGACAGGTAGGCGTAGGCCGCAACCGAAGTCAGGGCTGATACCACCACGCAGAGTATCGTTATCAGGAAAAAGAACCTGTAACGGACAGTGATGTATTTAAGGAGGCGCTTTAATGTATCCTTCATGAAGCTTCCTCCTTTACCTCTGCAGCCGCGCACAGATCGCGGTAAACCTCGCAGCTTTCAATAAGGTTTTCATGGGTATCAAAGCCGCAGACCCTGCCCTTATGCAGGACCAGTATCCGGTCTGCTTCCCGGACGGAGCCCACCCTCTGGGTAATGATGAGCTTTGTCATCTCAGGCATATCTTCTTTTAAGTAAGTCCGTATCTTTGATTCCGTAGCGGTATCAAGGGCGGAAAGGGCATCATCAAGTATCAGGATCGAAGGCTTCTTTATAAGAGCCCGGGCAAGGCAGAGCCGCTGCCTCTGTCCGCCGGAGAGGTTCGCTCCTCCCTGCTCTATCATGAATCCAAAGCCCCCTTCCTTCTCCTTTATAAAGGCATCCGCACAGGCAAGGCGGCAGGCTTCTTCACATTCTTCTATTGAAGCGCCGGGCTTTCCCCATTTAAGGTTCTCTTCCACAGTCCCGGAAAAAAGCACATTCTTCTGCAGCACCACCGCAATATTATCTGTAAGGGTATCGGCGTCATACTCTTTGACATCCCTCTTTCCTACATAAACCCGGCCCTCCGTCGCATCATAGAGCCTGGATACCAGATTAATAAGGGAAGTCTTGGAAGAACCCGTAGCTCCCACTATTCCCACCATTTCGCCGGAGCCTATGCTGATATCGATATTATCCAATACGTTCTTTCCGTTTCCTTCACCGTAGCGGAAAGATACGTTGGAAAATACCACGGAACCGTCCTCCATTTCGGGGGAAGGGCCTTCGGGAAAGACAAGGCCCGGCTCCTCATTTAAGACCTCCTGCACCCTCTTTATCGAAGCAAAGCTGGAGGAAAGCATTACGAATGAGAGCACCATCATCGCCATATAGGTCATGATCTGGAAAGCGTAGGTTATAAATCCGGTGAGATCTCCCACCGACATATCTCCCACACTTATGTATTTCGCGCCGATCCAGGCAATGCCTATAAAGCAGAACTCCAGGGACATCATCATTACCGGGTTATTGAAGGCGAGAAGCCGCTCCACTTTTATAAAGCCGGTCTTTACCATACCCGCCTGCTTTTCAAAGCTTTCGGTCTCCGCCTTTTCTTTTGCAAAGGATTTCACCACCCTTATGCCGGTGACATTTTCCTGTATCCTTCCGTTAAGCCCGTCATAGTCTTCGTAGACCTTCCGGTACATGACGATGCTCCGGATGATTATGATCGAAAGGAAGACGCCGATGATAACGACACCGATCACCAGAACGAGGCTCAGCCTCCTATTCAGCTGAACGGTAAGCAGCAGGGAATAGACCACCGCCACCGGAGTTTTGAAAAAGGTGGTAAGTATGGTCTGTGCTGCGGTCTGTATATTATTGACATCCGTGGTCTCACGGGTTACGAGACCCGATACGCCGTACTTATCGAGATTTGAAAAGGAAAAACCCTGGATCTTCTTAAAGAGTGCTTCCCTCAGGTTCGCGGCCAGTCCGCTTGAAGCCCTGGCGGAATAGATGTATCCGATAAGCGCCGTGACAAGGGCGGACACGGCAAAGATCAGCATATAACCTCCCCAGCGGAGAACTTCATTTATGTTGCTCTGCTGTATGCCGTAGTCTACTATGCGGGTCGTCATAAGCGGGATCATAGTTTCCAGCAGTCCGCTTATTATCATGAAGACCGGTGCCAATATGAAAACTTTTTTATACTGCTTAATCTGCTGCAGGATCGAATTCCTCAATTCCGATCCCCCTCCTCTCCAAGACTGACCTGAAGGCCTCTTTATACTCTCCCTGTTTTCCTGCGTCATAGCCGTAGAACAGTATCCTGTCTCCCACCACATAGCTGTACATCATAAGAGGGAAAAGCAGTGCTCCCGCCATGGCGGCTTTTATCTGAAATTCGTAAGAATCCGCCACGAGCCCGCGCCCGAGATGGCTTATCATTATGCTGTCCTGCCCTGCGAGAGGAATTATCCTCTTCATCCTCTCCTCCCGGTCTGCGGCAAAAAGCACCCCGTGCCAGTCATGGTACTGGGATAGTACCGTATCCATCGTATTCTGCAGGGTGCACTGCCCGGCTATTTTCTCTAAAAGGATTTCATCCTCTGTGTCTTTAAGCTCATTTCCCGGAATGCAGACCCTCATATTGGCAAGGCTGGCATTCTGAAAACTGTTCGGGATACCGAAATAGTTCCTCGCGTTTATCGGTATCCGCGCAGAAACCGTCTTTTCATTATCCGGGAATACTTTCGAAAGCGCCTTTATCCCAAGGAGGGTGAGAACGTTCTGGGCAGAGCCGTTAAGCTTCTTGCATAATGCCTTAAAGTCCCTGTAGGGCGCCTGAAAAAGGAAAGTCCCTTTAAATCCGTCCTTTTTCCCCATCGGAATCGTAAGATAAGGGCCTCCTGGAAGGGACGGCTTCTTATAATCCTCTGAAAGGGGAGGAAGCGACATCATGGGATCGCTGTCATAGTCCGTCTGTGACGCACCCCGGTATATTCCCTCTTCCTCTCCGAAATAACGGTCTAAAAGGGTTCTCACAAACCAGAACACTCCGCAGCCATCCGTCAGGGCGTGGGCTACATACACCCCTATCATATCGCCGCGGCAGCAGACCGCGGCGGAATGACCGTTATTTTCTTCGGAATTAATAATGACCGGCTCCTCTTCAAGAAGGGGCAGGGGTCTTTCATTTTCTTCCAAAGAAAGAAAGATGCCCTCGTCCTCCTTCACCGAGTACTTAATATAAGGGCAGTAGGAAAGGGCAAGGAAAAGCGCGTGCTCCATCCTCTCCTTATCCACCGGTCTATCCAGTATGACACGGATAAAGGGATTGGAATCCGTCCTGTGCAGGGCCGCTCTGTCCAGCCCGAACAATGAACCTGAAAGCTGTCGTTTTATCATATTTTAGTATCCTTTTTAACTCACCAGATCAAAGTGTCATTCTGAGCGAAGTGAAGAATCTTTTTTCACGGAAGTATAATGCTCATATTATTCTGATCTACATTTTTTTCTATTCCGAGCGGGGCGACACCCTCGGCCTTCAGCTCCTTTTCAAAGGCGGACAGAAGATGCGCATCCTCATACTTATGGGCAATCTCCGCCATGAACCTGCCCTTCGGAGCCGTGATCACGAGACCGCTCGTATTGTTGACTCCGGCAACGGTATACTGCTCCACGTATTTTTCAAGCCCCGGGATATCATAGCTCCCGACATAGCTTACCAGGGCTGATGGCGGCATATCCGCGATAAGGGAGTGCTGCAGATAATACTTTGCCTTTTCATCTATCCCCGGCAGCTTTTCCATTTCCGTCAGGGTATCCCTTTCCTTCTTAAGAAGCTCGTTTGTGGCTCCGGGATCCCTCTGCTCCTTAAGCATTGCTCTTCCCTTGCGGCAGAGAGCCCCGGTATCAAGCCCTGCGTCCTCCTTCGATATCACAAAGTGCAGGAATCTCGTGATAAGCGACATGCTTTCCGAGAGACCGTACTGTCCGCTCACATCGCAGGTCACTCCCATATCCATGTATTCCGGCACCTCTGGAAGGCAGCTCACCAATGCCCTGTAATATACAACCGCAAACCATACGGAAGGTGAAGTTTGAAGCTCCTTTACCCGGTCCATCACGGCCTTTTCATCAAGAGAGAATATGCTGAAGTAACACCCGGCCTTCTTATCCTCCTTCATGTCTTCATCCTGCCGGCTCATAGGATACGGCTTTACTTCCGGCGGAAAACCCTTCCAAACCACCGGGATCTCCGGAAGGCTTAACAGGGGCTGCAGCAGCTCTTCTCCGGGTTCCGGCGGAAGATCGGGCTTACGGACTCCTTCCCACCCGGGGTCTTCCCCGTATTTATCCCAGACGTACTGGTAAAGCACCGAAAAGCACCAGTTAAACAGGCCCCGTCCGCCGCCCAGGTTATGGGCGATAGCGATACAGATATCATTATCCTTATAGTCTGCTGAGATCAGGTGCCCATTCATCTCCTCCGACCCAAAGGACGGCATAGGGGAAACGGTTTCAAAAACCGGCACCGGCAGCGGGTTATCCTCCAGTACGTATGTACCGTCCTTTACCGCTATCCTCTTTTTCAGATAGGGGTAGCGCTTCATCGTCTTCTGCATCGCGGAATTCAAAATATCCCCGTCCACCGGCTCCTTCATGCGGAACCTGTAGCGCATCGTAAGCGCCCCGAAATATTTCATCGTATAGAGCAGTCTGGTATTGTAATCTATCATATATCCCTGCCTTTTATCTTTACAGTAAACAACGCTTAAATTATAGCATCCTTGGACTTAAAAGTTAAATATTTGTAAAATTAAGGGTAAGAAGGTAAAATCAACTATTATGAAAAAAGCCCACGAACCAAGTTTTGATATCATACGCGCGATAAGCGCCATCGCCATAGTGCTTAGCCACTACAGCTACACCTTTTACGAGTATGCGATCCGGGAGAGCGGCCCGGAATTCTTAGGCTTTAAGAACGGGGATGCCGGCGGCATCTTTGTAGACGTGTTCTTTATGCTGAGCGGCGCGGCCCTTCTTTATAATCACGAAAGCTTCAGCGGCGTTAAGGACATCCTTAATTTCTATAAAAAGAGATGGCTTGCGATCTTCCCCATGTTCTACATAGCCTGGACCGTGATGTATATCATCAATTCCCTGAGGGTCGGATCCTGGTTCTGGGGCGGACCCCGGCGGAATTTCCTCCTGTCCTTCATCGGAATGGACGGCTACTTCCTGCATCTCGGAATGAACTACTATAACCTCGGTGAATGGTTCCTTGGGGGCATTATCCTTCTCTACCTCTTATACCCCCTCCTTAACTTCCTCTGGAATAAGGCAAAGATACCGTCCACGATCCTTATCACCTTTATCTTTTTATTTAACCTGCGGCGCCACTACTTTTCCAGCGCCCCCGACACAAATATCTTTATAGTCTTTATCAAATACTATAACAGCCACATAGTGATAAGCGACAATATGTGTCTCTGGACCTGCATCATGAATTTCTGGGCGGGATTTATACTGGTGAAGGCCTTCCTTCCCTTTGCGAAAAAGCTGGATCTGAAGCGATCTCTGATCGCGGCGGTTCCGGTGCTGCTCCTTATAATCCCCTTCTTCCTTGTGGAGCTTCCCCTTCATAAGCAGGAAAGCTGCACTATACTTGCGGTACTTTTCTATATGCTGCTGACCTTCCTTTCGCCGCTTCTCACCCTGTCGAAGCAGCTGTCAGGACTCTTAGGCATAATAAGCCGCTATTCCTACGGCATCTTCCTCGTGCACCACGTAACGCTCTACGGCGTAATGGCGCTGGTACGGGGCTTTACCTTCAGGTGGATCACTTCAATGATCTTCTTCATCCCCCTGTTCACGCTTATTGTAATTATCGGGATTATTTTGACGAAGACAAGCGACGCCTTAACAGCCTGTATAGGGAGCATGCTCCGTAAACTCCTGCCGTCAGAAAAACAGGAAGAAATGTAAAAAGATACCTGGCCTTTGCTTCAAAGAGCAGTTCAAAGAAAATGAGGCCCGTAAGGGATAAGAGCACCGTCGTCATTGTGAAAAATGCAGGATTCCCTTCAAATAATCCTGTTCCCATCTTTCTTATCATGATAATCTCCGCTGCAGCACCGAAAAACAGCACGGTAAGCCAGAATACCTGAAGTATGCTTTTGAAGAGATCGTTATGGCTGCCACCAGTTTCCAGGAAGGACAGTATGAAGGGCCGCAAGGCGCTGTCCGCCTGAACTTCAGGCATATCCCCGAGCACAGGTCCAGCAAAAAAATTCCCGTCTATTCCCCAGGAAAAACTGCCGTCGCCAAAGTTTATAAGCTGCTTTCTTTTTAAGTGTCCTGCCAAACCCCTTATCCCGTATGCATTAAATCTTTCAGCCGCGACCCTAAGGTTTTCGGATCTTCTTTCCGATGGATCCTTTATACTATTCGTAAACTCCGTATCCTCATTGGAATAAACCCCGTCAGTCTCAGGATTTAAGCCCATCATCAGATAGTGGGAAAAGGAAAAGCTCTTTGATTTATCCAGTTCCAGCTTTAATGAGGGGAAGATCACATTACTGATTATAAAGAAAGAAATAATAAATCCACCGGCGGCAATGATCAGTCTGCCGATCTGTGCGGGATCCTTTTTTATCACGGAATAAAGCAGGGTCATTATAAACACTGCGATCAGCGCTATAACGGTCTGGGGTTTTATCATATAGCCCGCAGCCGCCGACAGCCCCATAACGAGACAGAGAACTGCGTTTATCGGACTCCGGGAAACTGTGCCCATACTCCCCTGCTTCTCATTAAGCATAAGGTACTGGAATATCCTTATCGTGATAAGAGGAAAAATAAGTCCTGCCGCATCGGAATAGGTGATGATTAGATAGGGGTTCAGCCCTATCCAGACAGCGTACAGGAACCATGCGGAAACCGCCGCCTTCACGGAGAGCAGGTCCTTCACGATAAAGAAGAAAAACACTCCTCCCAGCGTAAAAAGCAGGCTCTGGAACAGCATCAGGCTTAATACCGACTCGGTACCGAATAATGACGATAGCTTTAATACCAAAAGATATACATATACCAGCATCAGGTTATTCGGATGGGCAGAGAAATAGTCGAGGCTGATCTCTCCCGCCCTTCCCCGGAGGAGCTTGTAGACACAGTCCAGCACTCCGGCGGGATCCCAGTCGGAATAAAAGAATGAAGTGAAGGTAAATATCAGTTCCGCGGAAAACAAAAGAACAGAAAGCACGGCTATAAGAATATAGCCGCGCTTTTTTTCTGAAATATCGATCAGCTTCTTTCCCTCAATAAAGAAAAGGAAAAGAAAAGCTGTCAGGCTTACTGCGAGCCCGATAAGAAGATACACAGGCTCCGTAAGGATTAATGCCGGTTTCAGAAAGTATTCCGTTCTGTCCCCGGCAAGTATTATAAGGATCAGAGTAAGGATAAGCATTATCTGTTTATCAGTTGCCCTTCTTTCTGTTCCTGAAGAAGTCAAGCATAACTGCAAGGAGGATAACCACGCCCTTTACAACTGTCTGCCAGAAGGAATTGACGTTCATCAGGTTCAGTCCGTTATTCAGTATACCGATTATAAGGGCACCGATAAGGGTTCCGCCGAGTTTACCGGAACCACCGGACATACTCGTTCCGCCGACAACAACCGCTGCGATGGCGTCCATCTCGGCGCCTTCACCGGCTGTAGGCTGTCCGGAATACATACGGGATGCAAGGATGATACCTGCAAGACCTGCCATAATTCCCGAATAGGTATATACGAAGAACTTTACCTTTGAAACATTGATACCTGAATAGGTAGCTGCGAGGTTATTTCCACCCACTGCGTAGATGTAACGTCCCATCTTCGTCCTGTTGATGATAAGGAGTGAGATGATAAAGATTATGATCATTATGATGACCGGTACGGGAACGCCGAAGGCATATCCTGCACCTATCCACTGCCATTCCTTTGTTACAACACGGACAGGTGAACCGCCTGTGTAAACTCCTGCAAGTCCTCTTGCGATATTCATCGTAGCCAGGGTTACGATGAAGGGAGGTATTGTGGTCTTTGAAATAACGAATCCGTTAAAAAGACCGAATACTATACCAACTAATAGTCCCAGCATCATAGCGGGTACTATGGGAAGATTGTATCTGACCACGCCGCCTGCAGCAAGGACGCCGCTAAGTGCGATAACCGATCCTACTGACAGGTCGATACCGCCGAGGATGATGACCATTGTCATTCCGCAGGCAAGCAGCAGGTTCGTAGAAATCTGACGGAGAACGTTGAATAAGTTCTTTACCGTTACAAAGTACTGACTGGTTGCCGGCAGCAGTCCCAGTATCAGGCACAGTACAACAAGTGCTGCCAGAATACCGAGGTTTTCAAAAATGAAGCCCATGAAGGCATTTCTCGGTGCCGGCATTGACATTTTTTTGTTTTCGTCCATTTTTCCCTCCTAAGTAAAAATCCTTCGCTAATGCTCATGATGACCTTTATTGTCATTCCGGGAGCTCTGCCCGAAGAATCTCTCTTTTTAATTAAATCATACAGCAGCCAGTTTCATTATGGCTTCCTGTGATATTTCCTCATGATCGATGCAGCCCTTAATCGTGCCTTCCGCCATTACATATACCCTGTCGGACATATTGATGATCTCAGGCATTTCGGAAGATATCATGATGATCGATACTCCCTGTTTGATGAGGCTGTTCATAATTGCATATATCTCAGCCTTGGCACCCACGTCGATACCTCTTGTAGGCTCGTCAAGGATCAGTATCTGCGGTTCTGTTGCAAGCCAGCGTCCGATCAGCACCTTCTGCTGGTTTCCTCCGGACAGATTACCGATGGTCTGCTGCTGGGAAGGGGTCTTTGTGGACATCATATCGATGTACTTCTGGGTAACCTCCGACTCCTTCGAATGATCGACTCTGAAGTTCTTTATGAACTGATCCAGGATCTCAATAGTGGTATTGTACTGAACATCCTGGATAAGGAAGAGTCCCTGTTCCTTACGGCTTTCCGGCACCATTACGAGACCGTTGTCCATCGCGTCAATGGGGCTGTTGATATCAACCTTCTTGCCGTTTATATAGACGTTTCCGGTAACTCCCTTGGTAAGTCCGAAAATAGCCTGCATGGTCTCGCTTCGTCCGGCACCCACCAGACCTGCAAAACCTACTATCTCACCCTTCTTAAGGTTAAAGGAAACATTGAATACCCTCTTATTGTCGGTGATATTCTCAACCCTTAATACCTCTTCTCCGGGTTCGATGAAATCTCTTTCGTAATAGCTTGTCAGCTGTCGACCTACCATCATGGCTATAAGGTCATCTCTTGATGTTTCCTTAACCACCTTGGTACCCACGTATTCACCGTCTCTCATGACGGTTACGCGGTCACAGATCTCGTCAAGCTCGCTCATCTTGTGGGAAATATAGATGATTCCCACGCCGTGGCTTGTAAGATCTCTCATTATATTAAAGAGATTTTCAACCTCTTTTTCGCTGATAGAGGATGTAGGCTCATCCATAACCAGGATCTTTGAATTCGTGGCAACCGCCTTTGTGATCTCCACCATCTGCTGCTTCGCTATGGAAAGATCCTTTACGAGAGACCTTGCATCTATGTCCATGCCCAGCTTGTCCAGTACTTCCTGGGCCTCTTTTTCCTGCTGTCTTAAATTGACACTGATACCTGCTCCCAGCTCACGTCCGAGGAAGATATTCTCGGCAACAGACATATAGGGAACCAGCACCAGCTCCTGATGGATGATAGCGATACCGTTAGCTTCGGCATCCTGAACACTGTTGATCTTAACAGCTTTATCATTTATCTCTATCTCGCCGCTATCTGCGTGATAAATACCGCCAAGAACCTTAATAAGCGTGGATTTTCCTGCTCCGTTCTCTCCGAGCAGGGCATGTACCTCTCCCTCTTTCAGATCAAAATCCACTTCAGAGAGGGCTTTTACGCCGGGGAAGGTCTTGGTGATCTTCTTCATTCTGAGTATAGTCTTGTCGCTCACTTCAACACTCCATAATATTTGTAAAGCGCGGAGCTAAATCAACCGGATAAAGCCCCGCGCTTTGAGATTTTTAATACCAGATTCTAAAGATTACTGCCATCCGTCTGTGCCGTAATCAGCAACGTTGTCAGCTGTGATAAGGAATGTCTCAACAGGATATCTGTCTTCAACAGTCTTTCCTTCCATGTAATCATACATGATCTCAACAGCCTTGTCAGCGATTGACTTAGGAGACTGTGCTCCTGTTCCCTCGATGAGAGAGTCGCCGCTTGCAAGCTCAGCCTTGATATCAGGTGAACCGTCAACGCCGTAGATCTTGCAGTCCTTGATACCTGCTGCGTTAGCTGCTGCAAGGCATCCGAGAGCTGTAGGATCGTTTCCGCCGAAGATAGCAACTACATCGGGATGTGCCTGAAGAAGGTCTTCTGCGATACCCATAGCTACTTCAAGGTTACCCTTAGCATCCTGCTGTCCTACTACGTTGAAACCGTGGCCGTCGATTGCATCGAGGAATCCGTTGGTTCTGTCTGTTACAGACTGCATTGTAGGAGAGTCAAGAACGAGGATGTCACCGCCGTTGGGGCACTTCTTTACAAGGTCCTCACCACAAACCTTACCAGCGTTGTAGTTATCGGAACCGGTGTAAGAAACGAGGTATGAAAGATCAGCAACCTCTGTGTCGAATCCAACCATGGGAACGCCCTCAGCCTTAGCTGCATCAAGAGCAGGAAGGATACCTTCTGCATCAGCAGGGTTCATGAAGAGACCGTCAAGGTTCTGTGAAAGCATATCCTCAACCTGTGAGATCTGCTTGGTAACATCGTTACCGGGATCTGTGATAACGAGCTCATCACCCTTTGCCTCGATAAGAGACTTCATCTCGTCCTGAATAGTAACGAAGAAGGGGTTTGTGCCGTCCATGCAGGTGTAGCCGAACTTGTAGTGCTTTGCACCGCTGTCTGCTGCGGGAGCTGCTTCCTCTGCTGCGGGAGCTGCTTCCTCTGCTGCGGGAGCTGCTTCTTCAGCTGCTGCAGGAGCTTCTGCTGCGGGAGCGTCTGCTGCCGGAGCGTCAGCTGCAGGAGCTGCGCCGCCTGCTGCACCGCCACAAGCTACAAGGCTTAATGACATGCTTGCTACCAATGCTGCTGCTAGAAACTTTTTCATCATTTGTAACTTCCTCCTAAAAAAAATTGTAATAGCCCTTTTGGGCTGTACTAAATTACGAAAAGATGTTAACAGATTATGAATAATTTATCAATAGTCTTTGACCAAAAAATCTTTATAAAATTTTTAGTTTTTTATTAAGGAGGGAGTCATCTTCCTAAGAGGGAGGTCTGTGACCACGAGTTCGAATCTTGTCACTCCGACGAAAAAAGACGCCCTATTGATTCGAACTTGCCCAGCCCGCAGCCTCGCTCGGCGAGGCTAAACGCGGTCCAAAAAGGTCCACCGGACCTTTTTGCTCGACCTCCCTAAGAGGGAGGTCTGCGACCACGAGTTCGAATCTTGTCACTCCGACGAAAAAAGACGCCCTATTGGGCGTCTTTCGTCGGAGTGACAAGATTCGAACTTGCGGCCTCTACCTCCCTAAGGTAGCGCTCTAGCCAAACTGAGCCACACCCCGTTATTCAATTCACATGCTGAAACTTTCCTCTGCCTCCCAAAGGTAGCTGTACGGTCGCACTCGCGCTCAGCGCTCGTATACGCGACTCAAAAACGTCCGCCGGACGTTTTTGCTGGCCAAACTGAGCCGTGCAAATCAACATGCGAAAATGATGATACCATTCTCCCTGACCAAAGTCAAGAAAAAAATACGGCTTTTCAAAAAGATCCGTCAGGGCTTCTCACAGCCTGCTTTTTCCTTCTGCTTCTGCTCTCTGTATTTTACAAATCTTTCAAACTGAAGGCGTAAAAATGCGGCTATGGGTACTGCGATCAGCATGCCCACGAGACCTCCCACGGCTCCTCCAAAGAGCAGCGCCACGATAACAAGCACCGGGTGGACATGGATACTGTTACTAAGCAGACGGGGATTTATTATATTGCCGTCAATGGTCTGAATTATGAAAACGACGATGATGCCGACGGCGATAAGCTTAAATTCACCTTCCAAAAGACAGCATATGATCGTCATTCCGTATGCCACAAAAGGTCCCACGTAAGGGATAAGATTACCCACACCCGTGGCAATACCGATAAGCGCCGCATAAGGTATCCCGGCTATAGTAAAGGCGATGGTAACGACAAACGCCATAAAAACCGCATCTGCCAGCTGTCCCCGGACATATCCGGAAAAACAGCTGTCAAGGTCCAGGAGACCTGTCCTGAATACACTGTATGCTTTTTCTCCCAAAATGGCCTTAAATATCCTCTTCCAGTAAGCCACCATGCCCTTTGTATCAAACAGAAAATAAATGCTGAAAATGATCCCGAAGAAAAATGAGGAAACAACATTTATAACTATGCTAAATGCCCCTAAAACCCCGTTCCCGAAAGAAAAGGCAATGTCGGTCCCCTTCCTTCCGTCAAACTGGGTGATCTGTTTCTTTACGCTTCCGATCAGGAAATCGACAGACGGCAGGACTATATCATAGTTCATGAGATTAGCCCTTATTTCGTTATACAGATTAACCATCTGACTGCTTACATATTCAGCTAGGACACTGATATCATCAAAGCTGATGAAATGGATTTTGGACGTAATGGTGGAGATTATCATCGAAAGCAGTATAAATATTAACAGGAAGATGAAAAAGATCGTGGCAAAGATCGAAATCCCCCTGCTAAGCCCCTTGTTTTTCTCAAAGAAAGGCACCTTCCTGAGAATCCTGTCGAAGAAATCAACTATAGGAAGAAGCAGATACGCTATGACCACACCCACGATGAAGGGCGTTATCACACCGATCGCCCAGAATATAAAGGACAGCAGCCCTTTAAGAAAAGCACCTCCCTGACTTAAAAGCAATATGATAAAATACGAAACCGCCACCGTGATAACGGTTAAAACAGAAATCTTTATATATTTATCTTCCCAGAATTTTTTCATATTTAGTATTTTCCAAAATGAAAGCCCGGAAAGATCCGCTGTCTCCCGGGCCTTAGTCTGCATGTAATATATTGAACAGGATCAAAGCTTCTCAAGAGCCGTTTTTCCGGCCACCTTGAACTTCTCTATCATTTCGAGGGCGAAGTCCATGGGATAGAGCTGAACCATTATGGAATCTATAAGAGTTCCCACTGTCATCCGGAAAGAAACCTTCACAAACTTATCCATCTTTCCTTCAAACATCTTCTCAAATATCTTTACACTCTCAACATCGATGGTATTGACATCGGGAGTGGATATATCCGTAGGCACCAGCAGCAGGGATGAAAGCGATGTGGCCGCCGTACCCATCATCTGGTTCATGGCCTCACTGACTGCGGAAAGCTGAAGTTCTCCCAACTCTCCCGATATGTTGGTGCCGTCGCCGCCCATCATAAGGTCTGTCAGGATCTTTACATCATCTTCCTTCAGAATAAGTACATTGTTGCCATCCAACCCCTTTACATAATGGATCTGAACAAAAATACAGGTTTTTTCATAATCATCAAGGGCTTCACTCCTGTTTATAACTACTACGCTGGGAGTGGTGATCTCAACCTTATTCCTTACCATAACACTGAGGGATGTGGCTGAATTGCCCACGCTGATATTTGCTATTTCTCCGAGTATGTCGACCTGCTCAGGATCAAGGTTCTGTAATTCTGACATATTTTCTCCCGTTCTTAGAGCGAATTTACGCGCCATTACAAGCCCGCTCACAATATTGTACTAAAAATTGGTATTTATGTCTATTAGGTATTATAATCTTTTTTGATTTTTATTTTCAGAAAGGAAAAAGAAATAATGAGCGACGTAACTTCATCTAATTGTGACCATAACTGTTCCAGCTGCGGAGCATCCTGCGTGCAGAGGGATCCCGCGTCCCTGGTACTGCCCGCCAATAAGGACAGCAAGATAGGAAAGGTAATAGGAGTAGTCAGTGGAAAGGGCGGTGTCGGCAAATCCGTCGTAACCTCTCTTTCAGCGGTGGCAAGCTCCAGAATGGGCTACAGCACCGCGATACTTGATGCGGACATCACAGGCCCCTCTATACCGAAGATCTTCGGCGTACACGAGAAAACAATGGGCACCGAGGAGGGAATGATGGTGCCCGTGGAGACCCGCACCGGAATCAAGCTGATGTCCGTAAATCTGATACTTGACGACGAGAGCGACCCCGTGGCCTGGAGAGGTCCCGTGATCAGCGGCGTTGTAAAGCAGTTCTGGACAGATGTGGTCTGGGGAAATGTGGACTATATGTTCGTTGACATGCCTCCCGGAACCGGGGATGTGATGCTGACCACCTTCCAGTCCCTGCCCGTAAACGGAATAATAATAGTAACCAGCCCCCAGGAGCTCGTTACCGTCATCGTTGAAAAAGCCCTGAAGCTGGCGGAAAAAATGGACGTTCCGGTTCTCGGCATAGTGGAGAATATGAGCTATCTCCCCTGCCCCCACTGTAATGAGAAGATAAAGCTCTTCGGCGAAAGCCACATAGAGGAGATCTGCGACAAATACGGCATAAAGCTTATCACACAGATTCCCGTAATGCCTGAAATCGCCGGTATGTCCGACAGCGGCACTATGGAAGACACCGATATTTCCTGCATTGACGACCTCGGAATGATCTTCTCTTAAGAATTAATAAAGAGGCTCTTTATAATTAGTTAATAAATATATTTTCTTTTTATTTTGAGTTCATAATTACTTTATTCAAAAAACACAGGTTGGACACAAATTGGTTTTATACTGAGTTCATCAGTTGAAGATAATTATTTCAACTGTTGGGATTACGAAAGTAATCAATAGATATTCTCCCCCTTAGTTGGAAAATCCAACAAAACTAATACTCTCCTAAAGAAGAAACCGGCGGACCCTCCAATCCGCCGGTTTCGCATTTCTCACTATAATATAAACCGCTTCGCTCAGAATGACATATTATGACGCTCCCCGCCCGAATATCACTATCCAGACAGTCTTCAGAATGATCTTGATATCAAGGAGCAGCGACCAGTTATCTATATAGGAAAGGTCGAGACGCACCACATCTTCAAAATTATTTATCTCATTCCTTCCGGAAACCTGCCACATACCGGTGATGCCGGGTCTTATAGAGAGCCTTCTCATGTGGTAATTCCCGTACTTTTCATATTCATCCTCCGTGGGAGGCCTGGTGCCCACCATGCTCATATCGCCGATAAGCACGTTCCAGAACTGGGGCAGTTCGTCAATACTGGCCTTCCGGAGGAATTTCCCTATCGGGGTGATCCTCGGGTCATCCTTAATCTTGAACATCAGCCCGTTCATCTCATTCTGTTTAAGGAGCTCTGCCTTTCTCTTCTCCGCATCGGAATACATGGTCCGGAGCTTGAATATCTTAAATCTCCTGCCGTTTATCCCGACCCTGGTCTGGGCAAAGAATATGGGTCCGGGACTTGTGATCTTTATTATCGGCCCGAAGATGATAATGGAAACCGCGCAGATAAGAAGCCCCACTATGCTTCCGACGAGATCCATAAGCCTTTTAATAAAGAGGGAACCGGGATCGAGTATCGCCGCGGAAAAGCTTACCACCTGATAGCCGGCGAAGTTCCTTATCCTCTTCTCACTGGCGTCCACGTTGAATTCTATATTGAGGTTCACGGTAACGCCCATCTCCTCAAAGCCCATTATTATCTTACGGAGCTTTACTTCATAATTATAGGGAATATTTACAAAGACCTCGTCAAAGACATTCTGCCTGTGGGTATAGAGGAAGTTTTCCTCATTTCCCACCACCGGGATACCGTTAATATTCCGTCCCACCATGTCCTTATCCAGGATAGTGATGCAGGATATCCGCATCAGATACCCCTGGTTCTGCTCAAATTCCTGCAGTATGTCCTTCGCCCGGAAGGACAGGGTCACCAGCATGACATTATTTATCTTTTCCACATCCTGGGAGTATCTGATTATTATTATCCGGAAAAGCATACGGAGAATGAAATCTGTAAAGAAGGCGATCACGAAGGTAAGGCCGATAACGTAACGGGAGATCAGCGTGCCCCTCTGCATTGCGAAGAGGTAGAATACCGTCAGTACCATTAACAGCACCTGGTTAGTGAAAACGGATATCAGATTTTCAAACGGGGTCTGATGAACGACAGAGGGCCGTTTATTGTCATAGAAAACGAAGATCACCACATAGAGAAGGGTGATGATGACAAGAGTGGAAGTATAAAGCTCGCTGATGATCCAGGAAAAAGGAGCCCCGAATCTAAAAAACCAGGATATGATAAAGGCAATGAAGATCCCGAATATATCGATAAAGAGCACCACTGCTCTCCTGACCTGTGACGACCTTAAAAGCATTAAACATCCCTCTTGTAACAAAAGACTGTCCATTCAGACAGTCTTTCCTGATTTTGGAACTGCAGGAAAAGGGACTTGAACCCTCACAGTATTGCTACTACAGGCACCTGAAGCCTGCGCGTCTGCCAATTCCGCCATTCCTGCATATGGTAATGTCACCGGATTTCTTAAAGAGCTTCCCCTGTCATCCTGAGTGACAGCGAAGGATCCTGTCGTTGTATGAAAGATTCTTCGCTCCGCTCAGAATGACAAAGGACTTTGCTCTGAATAATTCCATGACATTGGTATCCGATGGATTAACCCACGTCAGAGTATATCATCATGCATTAGACTTTGCAAGCTCGGCAAGGGTCTTGAAGCCCTCTGCGTCGCTGATAGCCATTTCTGAAAGCATTTTCCTGTTGATATCGATCCCTGCCTTCTTTAATCCGAACATAAGCTTGCTGTAGCTGATGCCGTTAGCCCTGGCTGCTGCATTGATACGGGCGATCCAGAGAGACCTGAAATCCCTCTTCCTCTGCTTTCTTCCTGCGAAGCTGGAAGTAAGAGCACGCATAACGGACTGCTTTGCAACCCTGTACTGCTTTGATCTTGCTCCTCTGTATCCCTTTGCTAACTTTAATACTCTGTTATGCTTTTTCCTGGCATTTAAGCCGCCTTTAATCCTTGCCATAATAAAACCTCCGTATAATCCGTACCTAAATTAAAGATAAGGCAGTATTTTCTTCATATTCTTTACATTTGTTTCATCTGTCATGACTGCATGACGGAGATTCCTCTTGGTCTTTGCAGACTTCTTTGTGAGGATGTGGCGCTTGTATGCCTTAAACCTCTTTAACTTTCCTGTTCCTGTAACCTTGAACCGCTTTGCTGCAGATCTGCTGGTCTTCATCTTTGGCATCTTATCTTTCCTCCTATCCTAAAGGGATATTCCCTTCTATTTTTTCTGGGCAAGCTGTAACGTCATGGTTCTGCCCTCTACTTTTGCAGGCTTTTCAACAACTGCGATATCGCTTAAATTCTCGGCGAATTCATCCAGCACGTGTTTGCTGGCGTTCATATGAGCCATTTCCCTTCCGCGGAAGCGCATGGTAACCTTCACTCTGTCGCCCTTCATAAGGAACTTGCGGGCAGCATTGCTCTTGGTGTTAAGGTCATTGGTATCGATATTCGGAGAAAACCTGATCTCCTTGACCTCAATGATCTTCTGCTTCTTTCTGGCTTCCTTATCCTTCCTGGTCTGCTCATACTTGAATTTGCCGTAATCAACTATTTTGCAGACAGGCGGTTTCGCCCCCGGGGCGATCTTCACAAGATCCAGACCCGCTTCATCCGCACGCCTGAGCGCTTCAGATGTAGGCATTACTCCGAGCTGTTCGCCGTCTTCACCGATCAGTCTGACTTCCCTGTCTCTGATCTGCTCATTGATAAATAAATCGCTAATTGTGTTATCCTCCTATTTGTATCGTCCTGAACAGACTGTCGGTCACTCATAAAGAATGACATTTATATTGCATCTGATTAAAAAAGGACGGTCGAGCATAACTCACCGTCCATAATAAGATCAAATCAATCAATCCTGTATGAACACCTGACAGCCTACGCCTCAGGGTGAGAGCTTATGCTCTGCTTTGTTGTCCGACACGAAAAGCCTCCGTGTCACTCGCACTATGGTAAAATATCACTTTACCTCGTCCCTGTCAAGGGAAAATTAATCATAAATGCCTTTTCCCATGCAGCACTGCTTGAATTTCCTTCCGGAACCGCAGGGGCAGGGCTCATTTCTGCCTATCTTCTTTCCTTCGCGTACAAAGGTTCCGGCCTTCTTCTGCTCCTTATAGAGCTCATCCAGCTTTTCCTTTGAGAAGATATTCTCCCACTCGGGAAGCCCGTAGAGCCAGTCGGCCTTTGCAGCCACCATGTTCTTATAGAGGCTTTCCTTGTCGAAGCCGAGGGATACTTCCGTATCCTCTTCCATGTTCTCGATATCATTGGCGGTAACCAGGGACTCATTTATGCCGTCAAGGAAGCCGGTCATCGTCATGATGTCCACATCATACTTCTCCGCAAGTTCCTTAACTGTACCCTTAACCTCCGTATCGGGATCCTTTAAGAGTTCGGCGTAAATATCCTTTTCCTTTAAGAAGTACTCCTGCCAGAGCTTCTTTAATTCACCCTTATCGGCAGTTTCCGAGTATGCCATGTCTGTCCACTGTTTAAGTAATTTGGCCATTTTTCAAGTATTTCCTTTCGTTTGGAATAACATCAGTAGCAAATTATAACAGCATTCTCTTTTCTTTACAAGCACTGCCCTCTCCCTTATAATTAGTACATCTGTTGTATATATTTATAAAGGAAAGCTGAGAATATGAAAACAAAAAAATTCTTTCTTCCAGTTCTTTTATGTATTCCCCTGCTTTTATCTCTTTTATTTATTCATACTGCCTTTGCGTCAGAGACTGAAAGCTATCCGGATACTATTGACGCCAGGCCTTCCGTAAACGGCATGCTCCATGTGGACGGCGGCCACCTGGTGGATAAGGACGGAAACCGCGTGGTTCTCCGCGGTTTGAGTACCCATGGCCTGACCTGGTACCCTGAATTTGTGAATGAAGGACTTTTCAAAACGCTTTCCGGAGATTGGGGCTGCAATCTCATACGTCTCGCGGCATATTCAGATGTATATGCCCATGAGAAAAACGGTGAAACCCTGGATCTTGTCCGCACCGGTATCGATGCAGCCATTGCAAACGATATGTATGTGCTGGTTGACTGGCATGTCCTGGAGGAAAAAGACCCCCATGTAAACATGAAATTCGCCAAAACATTTTTTAATACCATCTGTTCCGAGTATCCTAACTGCCCCAACATTATATTTGAGATCTGTAATGAGCCTAACGGGGAAACCACCTGGTCTGATGTCAAGGATTACGCAAATCAGATGATCCCCTTCATCAGAAATATCAGTCCCGAGAATGTAATACTGGTGGGCACTCCCGAATATGACAAGAATCTCACCGCCGTATCGAGATCCCCTGTGGATTTTGATAACATTATGTACGTACTCCACTTCTACGCAGGTACGCACAAGTCCGATCTGCAAGCGGAGTTAAGGGAGTCACAGATGAACGGCCTTCCTGTATTCATTTCAGAATGCGGTATCTCCGAATCCAGCGGTGACGGCGTGATAGATTATAATAACGCTGCCGTCTGGTTTGATTTGCTTCGAAGCTACGGCATGAGCTACACCGTCTGGAGTATTTCCAATAAGAACGAATCCTCGGCCCTCTTCAAGACCACTTATGATGCGAAGACCGAGCTTACAATTGACGACTTAAGCCCCGCGGGACTCTGGGTCCGCTCTCTTATACAGGGTGAAGATCCTTATAAGATAAGCATCCCCAAAGACACGACAGACCGCACAAGCCTTCCGGCACAGCTTATCAGCAGCCTGAACCCGGATGAGCTGATGCCCTTATTTAACTGGAAAAATCTCGCGTTATATATCGCGATCATCCTTGCCGTGCTCCAGACCATCAATATTATCTATGTAAAGGTATTTGATAAGAACAAGACCTATGCCGATATCCGTAACGAGGAAAAAGACTCATTTCTCGTGTTCCTACGGCGTTCCACCCTTTTTGTCAGCCTGTTCTTTTCCATACTCTATCTGACCTGGCGTATCATGTACTCCATACCGAAGGACGCGGGAGTGCTGCCCATAGTCGGAAATATACTGCTGCTTATCGTTGAGATAATCGGTTTTATCGAATCCATCATATTATATGCAAACCTCATGCATATGGATGTTCCCCCTCTGCCGAAGATAGAGGACAGCGAATTCCCCGACGTGGATATCTTTATCGCCACCTATAACGAGCCGGAAGAGCTTTTGAGAAAAACGATAAACGGCTGCAACCATATGTCTTATCCCGACAAGTCAAAGGTTCATATCTGGATCTGCGATGACAACAGGCGGGCATCCATGAGAAAGCTTGCCGAAGAAATGGGCGTCGGCTACTTTGACCGTCCGGATAATAAGGGTGCAAAGGCCGGTAACTTAAATAATGCATTAAGTAAAACCAGCGCTCCCTATATAGTTACCTTTGATGCGGACATGATCCCCCAGAAGGGCTTCCTCTTAAATACCATCCCCTATTTCGTGGATGCGAAGAAAAAAGAGACTGAAAACGGAGGCGTAAAATTGGGACTTCTTCAGACTCCCCAGTGCTTCTACCAGCCGGACGTTTTCCAGAGAGCCCTCTTCTCCGAAAAAACCGCTCCTAACGAGCAGGATTTCTTCTACCGCTCCATTGAGGTTGCAAAAACATCCACCAACAGCGTTATTTACGGTGGTTCCAATACCATCCTTTCCCGTGAAGCCCTCGAAGCCATAGGCGGCTTCTATACCAAATCCATAACCGAGGACTTTGCCACCGGACTCCTTATTGAGTCCAAAGGCTTTGTGAGCCTTGCCATTCCCACTCCTTATGCGAGCGGTATGGCCCCCTCCACCTATCAGGAACATATACAGCAGAGACAGCGCTGGGGCAGAGGCGTTGTGGGTACGGCCAAGCAGCTGAAGCTCTTAACCCGTCCCGGACTTTCCATCATGCAGAGAGCCAGCTATTTAAGCTCCGTTGTTTACTGGTACTCTCCCGTCAAGACACTTATTTACCTGGCGTCTCCACTGCTATTCGCCGCCTTTATGATACCCATGTTCAAGTGCAGCTGGGCAGACCTTTTACTGTACTGGTTCCCGATGTTCATTATGCAGGATATCACCCTCCGGGTATTCAGCGGCAACGCCATATCCCTGAAATGGAGCGGTATCTATGAGACCAGTGTCATGCCCTACCTCCTGATCCCTATTATAAAGGAAACCTTCGGTATGACTGCGTCCAAATTCCTGGTAACGGATAAATCCGGAAAGGGCGGAAAGAAAAAGAAGACGGATTACCGTCTCCTCGCCCCCTTCCTTGTACTGATCGTGCTTTCCGTATGGGGAATATTCAGATCCATCTATGTCCTCTCCGTCACCAGGGCCCTTGGAATAGTAGTGCTCCTCTTCTGGCTTATCAGAAACCTCTACTACCTTGTAATGTCAGTCTTCCTGGTAGACGGCCGTGACAGCGACAGCGAAACCGTAAAGGTTATAGATGCGGAGATGGTTACCCTTAATAAGATAAACCACGACAAAACCCTGTCTCCCTCCTTCTACGGAGTCACAACTTATATGACAGAGCACAGCATGAGGGTATTCCTGGATGAAGCATCGGATCTCTTTATCGGCGACAAGGTAAAGGTAGTTGTGGAAAAGGATGATACGGAAGCCACCGTCACCGGTATTCTGACCAGCATCATCACTCCGAGACACAGCGACTCCAGTGTTTACGCTGTAGAGATCATAGATATGGAAGAATCTGAGCTTGAATATCTGGAGATCATATATGACAGAATCCCGACCCTCCCTCAGTCACTGAGGCGAGATCTCGGGATCATCCGTCATATGCTTGTCAATATCGCTCACAGGATATTGGATTAAATTTCGTAAAGATAATTTAAGACCTGGCTGTCTTCAGCCAGCCTGCATAGCCCGTAGGAACTGAAGTGTACTGCAGGACATAGCCCTTCTCGTTTTTCTCTACTATCTTGCAGAAGAGCTTTCCGCCTGCATCTATCCTTATATTGTCGTAGATCTCAAAGGATGCGTCGCTTTCAAGAACCGCACCGTCCCTGGCTACGGCCGTCAGGCCGCCGTAAAGGACCTTCGCATCCTCATGCTTTCCGTCCAGCTTATGGAAGCATACGGCGATCGGGTGCTCAAGCTGCTGCAGGGCGCTGTCCGTCATTTCCACATGAATATCGTAGGGTGCTCCGATACCGGTTATCTGGGAAAGCTCCAGCTCTCCGTTGGCACCCTTCGGATATACCGTCATCTTCTTTATGATCTCCAGCTCTTCGCTGATCATATCCCGGGTCGCGGGAGAGATCAGGATCTGTCCTCCCACCGTATAGCTTTCTATACGTCCGCAAAGATTCACGTGGCTGCCCACAACGCCGTACTTTGTACGTCTTTCACTTCCTATGTTTCCGACTATAACCTCACCGGTATTAATGCCGATACCCATTTCCAAAAGAGGATAATCCCTCTCCTTATTCCACTTATTGATCTCCTCCATGCGTGCTTCCATCAGGAGGGCTGAGGCAACGGCGTCGGATGCATGCTTTTCCGAAGCCATGGGCGCCCCGAAGATCGCGAGGATACCGTCTCCGATAAACTCTATTATCGTTCCGTTATGGGTCTCGATTATCTCGGTCATTTCCCCGAGATAGTGGTTCAGCATCGTGATAAGGTCGGTAGGATCCATCCTCTCACTCATGGCTGTAAAGCCCCGGAGATCGCTCATCATTATCGTAAGCTCCCTCTTCACTCCGCCGAGGGTAAGTCCGTCGGGAGTATCGAGGAGCTGCTTAACTATATCGTCAGATAAAAAGCGGCCGAAAGCGTCACGGGTCTGCATGAGTTCGCTGAGGTCACTTAAAACGATGATGACTCCCAGCTTCTCGTCATTATCCGTAAGGAAGGAAGATACCACATGGAGCTCCAGCTTTTTCGTACCCGTGTAGTAGTCCACCATATTATGCTGGGTCCTGTTGCGGTCATATATGGCATCAAGGACGGTCTGGGTGAAATTATCATTTCTCTCATCATCAAAGAAGAGCGATGCGAATTTCTGTCCTAAAACCTCTTCATTCGAGAATCCCATTATCTCCCCTGCCGCCGGATTCAGATATATGATAACCCCGTCGAAGCCTATTACCATAACCCCTTCGGTCATGCTTTCCAGCAGATTGTCTCGAAACAGTGCATTTAATTCTGCCATCGGTTCTTATTATACCCCCTTTCCAACACTTAGCTTATGAATAGAAAATGCCCGCTCGAAGAAAACGAGCGGGCCTGTTATCAGATATTTACATAGTATTCCGGCTGGAAGCTGCCTGCCTTCTTCTTCAGCTCATCGCTGACATTTCCGGAAGCCGCAGCATCGGAAACATCATTTGCAAGCTTGCAGGCATCCATATAGGAATTGGTAAGGGTACGAAGTCTGTATGACATATGCGCAAGTATCATCTCAACCTTCGGCGCATTCTTTGTAAAGAGCTCTGTAAGATCGTCTACGGATATGATCTCAACCGTTGTCATGTCTTCAAGGGCAACAGCCGTAGCGCTTCTCACATCATTATCAACCATGCCCATCTCTCCGAAGAACTTGTTCATTCCGAGTTCTGCGAGACGCTTTTCTTCGGGAGTGCCGTAGCCCTTGTAGATACCTACCGTTCCGCCGTGGATATCATACATGCAGTTTCCGGTTTCTCCCTCTTTGAAGATTATCGTTCCCTTGGAGTAGGACTCTACCTTATTGATAAAGCCGTCTGCATGGGAGGTCTGGGAAATCTTCCTCCTGGTCTCTGCGCTGTCTACATTTGCAGTATTCTTGCTGTGCTTATAAATATTTGCGAACTTCTTTATCTTATCAATAAAGCTTCCGCTCTGAACATCACTCTTTCCGAACTCATTGATGGCACCGCTTACCTCTGCATAGTCATTGGAAAGAGCACGGATCCTGGAGCTAAGATGCTTCATGATGGCAACGATCCTGTCAGGCTGTGACTCAAAGTATCCGTTCATGTCACCGCAGGATATCTCAAAGGCCTTCACATCATCAAGGGCAACAGCCGTAGCGCTGCGGGGATATGCTTCAATGACTGCCATCTCCCCAAAGAACTGACCGGACTTTAACTCGGTGAGCTTCTGCTCTCCTTCCGCACCGTAATTCACGAATATGCCGACTGTCCCTTCGCTTATATCAAAGAGGCTGTCGCCTTCGTCTCCCTCGCGGAAAATCACATCACCCTTTTTGAATAGTTTCTCAGTCATATTGTACCCACCTTTCGTTAGCTTTATGTATTTTGAAATACGTGTTTATTATAGTGTTATTCCCGAATATTATCAAGTTTACTGCTCTGTTGTTTTTGTTTCCCCTTTATCCCCCTCCTCTTTCCGCTTATAGGAATAGGGTTCGTCGTATACGCTTTTTCCCTGACGGGCATTATTCATCATCAGCAGGAGGTGTATCATTACCGGAATAAATACCGTGCAGACTATGGATGCCATCAGCAGCCGCCCGGTATCCGGATGGTTCATAATGGCTAATATAAAGGTCATAAGGTACATAAGTACCAGTATTACTATGCCCGCAATGGCAAGGACTCTCTTAAACATCTTATTCTCCTGTAAATTCCTTCATTCCTTCAGGATACTGCTTAATAAAAAAGTTACTTTATCCCGTTAAGGATTATCTGTATATTTCTGTTTCCGCGGAATTCATTAATGTCGGGGCTGTATATTATCTTTAGCCCCTTCCCGCCCTTACTCTCTATATATTCCTTTATTTCCTCCGTATCGGATCCGAAGAAAATACAGTCATGTACCGCCGTCCCGTCGCTTATCTCTCCCTTAAGGACATTCCGGCTCTTTCCAAGGATGGTGAGATCCCTGATACTCACGTCCCGCGCCGCAAAGACAGGCTTCTCATTATCCGTGCCGTAGGGCTCTAAGCGCTTTAATTCCTCTATAAGATCAAAGCTTACGAATGAAAGGGGAAGCTCCATGTCGATGGTCCGCT
The DNA here is from genome assembly GCA_024683935.1 of Lachnospiraceae bacterium. The sequence goes on from JAIKXV010000074.1 coordinate 40,401, forward strand.
TGATGACCAGGTCCTCTTCTGAAAGAACCGTATTCTCATTTAACCTTTCCCGAAGAAGCTCTGAGTTTTCTTCCGGAAGGGAAAGTCCCGCAGCCATCGCATGACCACCGAAGCGTATAAAGAGATCCCGGACCTTCGTCATCTCTTCAAACATATTGTATTTTTCTATGGAGCGGCCGGACCCCTTCAGGCAGGGCTTATCATCAAAGGTCTCTCCCTTTGTAAGGATGAATACCGGCTTCCCGGTTCTCTCCCTGACCTTTCCGGCTATTATCCCGGCTATGCTCTCATGGCAGTCCTGAAGACAGATGACCAGCACCTTATCTTTAACGTATTCATCGGAAAAAGCGAGGGACAGCGCCCTTTCCACGCCCTTCTCGGTAAGGCTCTTCCTGCTGTCATTCATTTCCTTAAGGATCACGGCCTGTTCATGGGCGCTTTCCTTATCTTCGGAAAGGAGAAGCTTCAGCGCATCATCCGCACTGTCCAGTCTCCCCGCCGCATTAAGGCAGGGTCCCAAGATAAATCCCACGTGGTAAGGGGTAAGATCCTTCCCCTGCAGCTGGTTTAAGTCGATCAGCGCCCTGATCCCCGGGTTCTCCGTGGAAGCGAGCCTCTTTAATCCCTCTCTCACGAGAAGCCTGTTCTCATTCTTCAGGGGCATCACATCCCCTATCGTGGCAAAGGCCGCGATCTCCCGGAATTCTTCTGCTTCCTCTTCGCCGATACCGGCTTTTTCATACAGGGAAACAATGAATTTATACGCCACACAGGCTCCGCAGATCACCTTGTAATGGTATGTGCAGTCGGATCTCTTCGGATCCACCACCGCATCCGCCGGAGGGAGCAGCTCCTTTTTTTCGTCCCCCTCCATTTCAAAGGGCACCTCATGATGGTCGGTAACTATGACCGTCATGCCGTATTCCTTTGCAAGAGTGATCTCATCCATAGCGGAAATACCGTTATCACAGGTGATCATCGTATCGATCCCGGCTTCCCTTGCTTCTTCTATGATGTTTTTATTCAGTCCGTAGCCGTCCCGTATCCTGTGGGGAATTCGGTATGAAACATCGGCTCCCGCCTTCCTTAGGCCCTTTAAGAGGATAAAAACTGCGGTGACTCCGTCAATATCATAATCACCGACTATCCTTATCTTCTTCTTTTCCGTTATTTTCCCGAGAGTAATATCAACGGCCCTGTCCATATCCTTCAGGTTAAAGCCGCTGTATTTCTGCTCTCTTAAGCGTTCCGGGTCGTCTGACAGGTAATCCTCCGCCTCTTCGCCGCTCTCTATCCCGCGGTTTCTCATGATCCTGGCAAGGACCGGAGAGATATTATACCTTTTCCCTATCTCCGTATAATCTCCGGGGCGGGAAAGGATGACCCACTTCTCATTCCGCTGCAATTTTACTGTTCTCCGTTTTACCGGCAAAATCCTCGTTCCCTGCAAGGGCTGCCTTTATCATTATCGCACATTCGATACGCTTTCTCTGCAGCTCGCAGCCGAAGGTGTAATTCCCGTTTATATTTCCTGTGGCATGGTAGGAGTTCGCACTGCAGCCGCCGGAGCAGTAGAATTTCGCAAAGCATTCCCTGCACTCCGGTTTGCTGTAAACATTGCACTTTGCAAAATCTTTTGTGATCTCCGGCTTTGTGATGCCGTCAAACACATTCCCCATCAGGAACTTCTCTTCCCCTACAAACTGGTGGCAGGGGTAGATATCCCCCCAGGGGGTTACGGACAGGTATTCCCCGCCGCTTCCGCAGCCGGAAAGCCGCTTTGCGATGCAGGGCCCGCCCTCCAGATCTATCATGAAGTGGAAGAAATTGATGTATTTCCCGTTCTTTCTGCGCTTAATGATCTCATCCGCCAGGATATCGTACTGCTCCAGCAATGCCGGCAGATCTTCTTCCCTGAGGGCATAATCCTCCTTCGGATCACAGACCACCGGCTCCACCGATATCTGCTCAAAGCCGAGATCGTGGAGGTGCAGCACATCCTTCGCAAAGTCCGTATTGTAATGGGTGTAGGTGCCCCTTACATAGTAATTATTCTGACCCCTTGACTCAGCGGCCTTTAAGAACTTCGGGAGGATGATGTCATAGGATCCCTTTCCGTTTGCGGTGGGTCTCATCCTGTCATTTACTTCCTTACGCCCGTCGATGGAGAGCACTAAGTTTCCCATCTCCTTATTTGCAAAGTCCAGTATCTCATCATCAAGGAGTACGCCGTTTGTGGTGAGGGTAAAGCGGAACTTCTTATTCCTTTCCTTCTCCTTTTCCCTGCCGTACTCCACGAGCTTTTTCACCACATCAAAATTCATCGTGGGTTCTCCGCCGAAGAAGTCCACCTCGAGATTCACCCTGTTTCCCGAGTGATCCATCAGGTAGTCGAGAGCCTGCTTTCCGACTTCGAAGGTCATCATGGCCTTCCGTCCGTGATACTCTCCCTCCTCCGCAAAGCAGTATTTGCAGCGGAGATTGCAGTCATGGGCGATATGCAGGCACATGGCCTTCACTATGCCGCTCTCCGCCCTGTCAGCGCTGAATTTGTCCACATAGGGCTCGTAGATATCCTTTGTGTAAAGGGCGCCGTTCTCCCTCAGCTCATTGATCTCATTTACCGCTTCCATGAGATCCGTATCGGAGTACTTTCCCTTTGTATAGTCCGCGGCCTCCTTTACCGATACATTCTCCCTCTTCTCCATATAAGGGATCAGGTCATAGACCACATCATCAACTATATGCACCGCTCCGGACTCCACATCCAGAACTATATTAAAACCATGGCTTTTGTACTGATGTACCATTAGTGATTCTCCGTCTTTTTCTATCCCGCAATTCCGGGACGCCCGTTTTGAGCGTAAAAGGGAGAGCCTTTCGACCCTCCCTTAAAAAATGCTTTTTGTATGAATAGTATTATTTCCTGCTATTCTTATTCTCACATGACTGGTTTCCTACAGTGCAGCTGGTCTTGCATGCTGACTGGCAGGATGTCTGGCATTCGCCGCAGCCTCCTGTAACCATGCTCTTCCTGTAATCTCTGGTATTAAGAGTTTTAACGTGCTTCATAATATAAGCCGCTCCTTTCTGTATCTGATAATGACCAAATGATTATACCATGTTACCGGCTTCTTGCAAATAGAGCTCCGGAATTTTCTTGATCCCCTTATTCTAAGTATTGTTCCAGGATTCTTTTTACTTTAGGAAATTCGAAACCCTTACCCGTCAGATATCTGTAGAGCTTATCCCTGGCGGTCTTATCGAGGCTGCCGGGATCGGGACAGCGTTTTTTGATGAGCTTCAGTATCAGTTCTTCTTCCCTGTCAGGTTCATCCCCGTCACAGGTAAGCTCAGTAAACTCCGCATAGGCTTCATCAATAAGCTCCTTTGCTATCCCCTTCCCCGCAAGCTCCGTTTCTATCATTCTGCGGCTTTTAGTACGGGACTTTTCATAGATATACTGCGCCGCATATCTCCCGTCATCCAAAAACCTGCCCTTTTTCGCAGCTTCCACCGCCGCGTCCACGGCTTCCTCCGGATACATATCATCCCTGAGCCTGTCCCTCAGCTCCTTTTCCGTCTTGTCCCGACGATCCAGTATGTGAAGGGTACGGCTCTTTGCCCTTTTTATCAGGATATCATTTAGTATGGCCTGATACTTTTCCGGGCTCAGCTCCTCTCCCTCATGAAGGTCATAGGCCCTGATCTCTTTAGCATAAAGCAGGAACCCCGGCTCATCATTAAGAGATATCAGGCTCTTCCCCTTACGCCATTCGGAAATGGATGTGATGACCATTATTTCTTCTCAGCCTTAGCAGTCTTCTTTGCAGCCGTATCCGCAGCCTCCTCCGGATTCCTGCCCTCTCCCGCAGGATCTGCATCAGCCTCTCCGCCAAGTCCGTAGCGGGCGCGCACCTGGGCCTCAACCTTGGTAAGGATTTCAGGATGCTCTTCTAAATATGCCTTCGTATTTTCCCTGCCCTGGCCGATCTTTTCTCCGTTATATGAATACCAGGCTCCGGCCTTATTTATGATATCCACCTTTTCCGAGAGATCCAGTATATCGCCCACGGTGGATATGCCCTTTCCGAACATGATGTCAAATTCCGCTTCCTTGAAGGGCGGAGCTATCTTATTCTTCACGACCTTAACCCTGGTGCGGTTTCCTACCACTTCGCCGCCCTGGGTGATCTTATCGATACGGCGCACATCCAGTCTCACAGATGAGTAGAACTTAAGGGCACGGCCGCCGGTGGTGGTCTCAGGATTTCCGAACATGATGCCCACCTTTTCACGGAGCTGGTTGATAAAGATTACCGTACAGTTGCTCTTGCTGATGACCGCTGTAAGCTTACGGAGAGCCTGGGACATGAGTCTGGCCTGAAGTCCCACATGGGAGTCTCCCATTTCACCGTCTATCTCCGCCTTCGGTACAAGAGCCGCAACGGAGTCCACAACAACTATATCCACAGCACCGGATCTCACCATGGTCTCGGTTATCTCCAGTGCCTGCTCTCCGGAATCCGGCTGGGATATATAGAGATTGTCTATATCAACGCCAATATTCTTCGCATACACTGGATCCAGGGCATGCTCTGCATCTATAAAGCCGGCAATGCCGCCCCTCTTCTGTACCTCTGCTATCATGTGAAGGGTCACTGTGGTCTTACCTGAGGATTCGGGTCCGTATATCTCTATTATCCTGCCCTTGGGTATGCCTCCGAGACCCAGTGCTATATCAAGTGAAAGAGAGCCTGTGGGTATGGTCTCTATATTCATGTTCGCGCTCTGATCTCCAAGCTTCATAACGGCCCCCTTGCCGAACTGCTTCTCGATCTGTGAAAGTGCTACATCCAATGCTTTCTGCTTATTTTCATCCATTTTCTTAATTCCTTTCATTCATCAGAACCGTCTGATACTCTCCTTAAATACGGCTCCGGAACTATCGAACTATTGTTCGATATCAATAGTAACAAAAGCAAACCTTATTGTCAAGAAAAAAAATCCCTGAGATCCGTTTGCAAAGTGCCTTAGATCACTTACAAATACAACAATAATTTTTTTGCTGTCCGATAATCCTCCCCTCTAATATTTTTTAATCCGGGAATTTCGCAGGGAACCCTGCTTCTGAAAGATGTGAGTTATTATTGCTCAAAACCGGCAGAATGTCAATACGCTAAATCCATCCCACCGGTACTATTTAAAAAAGTAATTGCCGGGAGAGGACCTTATTATCCATTCTCCCGGCAGAAAGATCATGCTGTTGCAATATCACAGATTATATCCACGCATTTGTCTATGCCAAGCGTGGAGCTTTTAAGACAGAGGTCATAATACTGCGCATCCCCGAAAACGGTATTGGTGTAATGGCTGCAGTACTTCTTCCTCTTCTTGTCCACGGACTTCATTTCTTCAAGTATCTTCTCATCGCTGTAGTCCGGCATCTTGCTCTTTAAATTATTGAGGCAGAATCTGTCGGTAGCGCTTACGAATACATGGAGGGAATAGTCGTATTCCTTCAGTACGTAATTCGCGTTCCTGCCCACTATCACGCAGTTCCCCTTTTCGGCTTCCCTGCAAATGGCCTTCTTCTGCGCTTCAAAAAGCCGCTCATCCAAAGGCCGGCGGTAAAAGTCGAAAAGGCTCTGCCCGAAACCGAAATCGAAGGGCACATTTTCATCGTAGCGCCTGATATCGTCCGCCGTGAGGCCTTCACTCATAATAGCCGAGCGTATCACCACATCCTTATCCATGTAGTAATATCCGAGCCTGTCGGCAACCTTCCGTCCTATCTGTCCTCCGCCTGCGCCGAAGCGCCGGCTTATCGTAATAATCTTTTTCATCACAACACCTTGTCCAGGAAATCCTTTGTACGTTTTTCCTTCGGATTGGAGAGAAGCTCATCGGGTGTCCCCTCTTCTACGATGTAGCCGCCGTCCATAAAGATTATCCTGTCCGCAACCTCTCTTGCAAAACCCATTTCATGTGTAACTATCACCATGGTCATGCCGTCCGCAGCCAGCTCCTGCATAACAGAGAGCACCTCCCCGACCATTTCCGGATCAAGGGCAGATGTCGGCTCGTCAAAGAGCATGATATCCGGCTGCATGCAGAGCGCCCTGGCAATAGCCACCCTCTGCTTCTGTCCGCCTGACAGCTGTGTGGGATACGCTTCGGCCTTTTCCGAAAGTCCCACCTTTTCAAGCATATTCTCCGCTCTTTTCTTTGCTTCTGAAACGGAGCACTTCTTTAATTCCACCGGTGCCAGTATCATATTTCCCATGACATCCAGATTGTTAAAGAGATTAAAATGCTGGAAAACCATGCCGATATTTTCCCGCATCTTATTTATATTCACTCTTTTCCCGGTGATATCCTGTCCGTGGATCTCAATGCTTCCGCCGGTAGACTCCTCCAGCCGGTTTAAGCAGCGTAAAAGCGTGGATTTTCCCGAACCCGACGGTCCGATCACGACCACCACTTCTCCCGCATGTACATCAAGGGAAATGTCCTTTAATACATTCAGGCTCCCGAAGGATTTTTTCAGGTTCTTTACCCTTATCTTTACTTCCCTATCTTCCGACATTCAGTCTCCTTTCAACCACCTTTGCGCTTCTGGAAAGAATGGTGATCACAATAAGGTACATGACTCCCACGATGGCCCAGGTCTGAAAAGCCATGAAGGTATTGGCCTGGACATTCTTCGCAGTATTCACGAGCTCCGGGAAACCGATGACCGAAAGAATGGATGTATCCTTTAAGGTGATTATGAACTGGTTAATGATACTCGGGATCATCGTGCGGATGGCCTGGGGCAGCACCACCTTTCTCATGGCGGTGGCGTATGACAGGCCGAGAGACCTGGCGGCCTCCATCTGTCCAATGTCCACGGACTGTATGCCGGCCCTTATGATCTCCGACATATAGGCACCGCAGTTCAGCGCGAGACAGGCAGTTCCGGCCTGCAGCGCGGTCAGGGTCATATTGAAGCCCCCGATGATCGTATTAAATAAATAGGGTATTCCGAAATAAATGAAAAACGCCAGAACTATCATAGGAACGCCGCGGATCACATCCACGAAAACCTGGGCGATCACGTTGCAGACGCGGTTCCTGATAACACTCAGTATGCCGAAAAACAGTCCTATGATACAGGCAAAGAACAGCCCGAGGAGGGCGAGCAAAAGCGTCCTCCCCATGGCTGTAAGCAGCATACCCCCATATACCGAAATGATACGTAACATTGTTATTCCTCTGAATAGCTTTTATTGAGATGCTCTGCGCAGCTCAAAACAGTATTTACTCTCCGAGATACTTCTTAAGGATCTCATCGTACTTGCCGTTTGCCTTGATGTTCTTAAGTCCTGCATTGAACATATCCACAAGCGCCTGATTGTCCTTATTGAAAATAGCAAAGCCGTATGCAGCAGGATCGTTTCCTGTCTCGGGAAGCAGCTTCATCGGAAGGTCTCCGTCCTTTATGTTTGCAGCCATGATCGGGGTGTCATCAAATACGCCTGCTACCTGTCCGCCAACAACTGCCTGATACATCGTAGGTGAATCCTCGAAGTAGGTAACGGTGAAATTGTACTGACCAGCAAGGCTCTCAGCATATTCTGCGCTCATGGTTCCGGTCTTAACCGCAACTGACTTTCCGCTTAAGCTGTCAAAGCCTGTGATATCGGAATCAGCAGCAACAGCCATGCACTGGTTTGCATCATAGTATCCGTCTGAGAAGATCCATCCGGATTCCTTACGCTCGTCTGTGATGGAAGCTCCGGCTATCATGCCGTCAGCCTGTCCTGCCTGGCATGCGGCGATGGATGCGTCCCATCCCAGGATCTGCAGATCGTACTTGAAGCCCTGGTCTTCTGCGATGGCAGCCAGGATATCCATATCTATGCCTACAAAATTGTCGTTATCATCCCTGTATTCAAAGGGCTTGAAAGCCGTATCGGTGGCAATGACCCAGGTCTTACCGTCTCCGGAAGCTCCCGCACTGCCGCCCTTTCCGCCGCAGCCCATAAGGGACACGGTAAGAAGCGATACTAATAATAACGCTAACACTCTCTTCATCATAATCCTGCTCCTCCTTAAATTGTTTGCTTTCTTTTCGGGCTGTGCCCTGTTACTTATGAAAAACGCCCTGCCTAAGGGCAGAGCGTCTTTGCTCTACTTTATTCAGTGTCTCGGATGTGTCTTGTCGTACACTTCCTTCAGATGATTCTTTGTCATATTGGCGTAAACCTGGGTGGTGGAGATGTCCGAATGTCCCAGCATTTCCTGTACGGATTTGAGGTCTGCACCGTTCTCGACGAGATGGGCCGCAAAGCTGTGTCTCAGCGTGTGGGGCGTGATGTCCGCCTCTATCCCGGCCTTCTTCGCGTAAAACTTGATGAGCTTCCAGAATCCCTGTCTGGACATGGGCACTCCGGAACAGTTCACGAAAAGTGCGGTCTCCTCTTTATTCTCAACCATCACTTCCCTGGAATGTGCCAGGTATTTTAACAGCGCCTGCTTGGCCTCGTTTCCGAAGGGAATGATCCTCTCCTTGTCCTCATCATGGCATTCCACATATCCCATGGCAAGGTTCAGATCAGAGGTCTTCAGCGTGATAAGCTCCGTAACCCTCATTCCCGTGGCATAGAGCAGTTCCAGCATGGCCTTGTCCCGAAGATCCTTCGGAGTATCTCCTGACGGCTGGTCAAGGAGTTTCACCACCTCCACAGTGGTAAGTATCTCCGGCGCTTTCTTTATGATCTTCGGCGCCTTCAGATTCTCCGCAGGGTTTTTCCTCATTTTGCCCTCTTTGACAAAATAGTGGAAAAACGCTTTCATGGAAGCCACATTCCTCGAAACCGTTGCCGGCGTATAACCGCTTTTCTCCAAATAGAGAAGATACGACGTCATATCCTGCTCTGTTACAAGCAGTGCGTCGGTCACTCCTCTTCCCGCGAGAAAGCTGACCATTTTCATCAGATCCCGCTTGTATGAAAGTCTGGTATTTTCTGAAGATTTCTTGATATTATGTAAATAATTTATGAACTCCAGAACCTGTTCTTCCATGTATCCCCAATTACCTCTCTCCTTAGTTTTGGCCGTCGGCCGAAAACCACTTTAGTCATTATATAGGGGATTTTATGGAATTGCAATCCTTGTAATTCGGGCAAAATAGCCTGTTTTCACCCACTTTACATAAAAAATCACAACATATCGTTTTATGTCAATTAACCACTCGCAACATATTGTGATAAAAAATTTTTTATTATTTTTTTATATTATGTTAATTAATTATGATATACATGGAGCTAACCGGACTTGAACCGGCGACCTCTTGCATGCCATGCAAGCGTTCTCCCAACTGAACTACAGCCCCAATCGGGAAATCATCATCTGCTATAATACTACAGATCATCCTCTGTTTTCAAGATATGCGCTGTACGCCATTATGCAGGCGATGGTTTTGGAATCCCTGATCTCGTGGTTAAAGATCATCTTTTTAAGGTCCGAGAGCTCATATTCCCCCACATCGATAAATTCATCCGGGTCGGTATGCTGCCTGTCCGTTTTCTTTAAGCCGGTGGCGAGGAAGACCTTTATCTCCTCATCGCAGTAGGCTATGGCGGTATCTATCGTTATAAAGGGCTCGATCTTACTGCAGGTGTAGCCGGTCTCCTCTAAAAGCTCCCGCTCTGCGGCCTTTATGAATTCCTCATCTCCGTCCCGCTTTCCTGCCGGCACCTCGAGGGTCACCCGGTCAAAGCTTAAGCGGTACTGCTTCACCATTACGAGCTTTCCCTCATCAGTGACCGGAACCACTGCGGACGCCCCGTTATGAAGCATCATATCGTATTCCTGCGTCTGTCCGTCAGGAAGCTGCATCGTGTCGATGCAGTAGGTGAGGACGTTGCTCTTCCTCAGGACTTCGCGTTTTATTCTCTTAAATTTATCAATCATCAGATTCTTCGCTCCGCTCAGAATAACAGGGACTTATGTCTTTGGTTTGTTCCTGTCGTAGATAACCTTTAATCCCTTCATCATCAGGGCGTTATCAAGTATTATCTCATGGCGGCACTTGGGGATTATCACCTTTGAAAGCCCTCCGGTGGCAACCACCGTGGTCTTGTAGCCAAGTTCCTCTTCAAAGCGCTCTATCATACCGTCCACAAGGGAGGCCTGCCCGTTTATGATACCGCTCTTCATGCAGTCCACCGTATTGGTGCAGATATAGTGCTTCGGAGCGGACAGGCTGACTCTCGGAAGCTGTGAAGTATCGGAAACCAGCGCTTCCAGCGAAGTCCTGACTCCCGGCATTATCACGCCTCCTATGTAGTTCTTATCCCTATCAATGACCGTTATCGTGGTGGCGGTACCCATATCCACCACAATGGAGGGCGCTCCGTATTCGGTCATTGCCGCTACGGAATCCACCACAAGATCCGCGCCCATTGTACGGGGATCGTCCATCTTTATATTCAGACCGGTCTTCAGCCCGCTTCCCACCACCATGGGATTGATCTTTTTCACAAGCTTTCTCACGGCCTGCTTCATGATATGGGTTAAGGGCGGCACCACGGATGAAATGATGGAGCCGTCTATATCGGCGGGAGCTATGCCGTGTATCTCCATTACGGTCTTTAAGATAACGGCGTATTCCAGCTCAGTCTTATCAATATCAGTGGAAATACGCTCGGTAAAGTGGATCGTGTCGTCATCGATGACACCCACCTCGATATTCGTATTTCCCATGTCTATTGCGAGTAACATTTTTCTTAGATATACCCCTTCGCTTTGAGTAATTCTGCGCAGAGCACTCCGCCGCCGGCTGCACCGCGGACGGTATTATGGGAAAGACCCACAAACTTCCAGTCGTAGATACTGTCTTCACGAAGCCTGCCCACAGATACGCCGAAGCCTCTCTCGTAATTCACATCCATCTGAACCTGGGGACGGTTGTCGTCGGTCAGATACTGGATAAACTGCTTCGGAGCAGAAGGAAGGTTAAGCTTCTGGGGCTCTCCGGAGAAGGACTCCATTGCGGATATCAGCTCTTCCCTGGTGGGGTTCTTCTTAAACTTAACGAAAACAGTAGCGGTATGTCCGTAAAGGATGGGCACCCTGATACACTGGGAAGTGATCTTCAGGCCATCGTAGTTCACGATCTTTCCGCCTTCCACATGTCCGAATACCTTGAGCGGCTCCTTCTCGCTCTTCTCTTCCTCGCCGCCGATGTAGGGAATGATATTTCCCTCCATCTCCGGCCAGTCCTTAAAGGTCTTTCCTGCGCCGGATATGGCCTGATAGGTGGAAACCACTGCCTCGCAGGGCTCGAAATCCTTCCAGGCATAGAGCACGGGAGCGTAGGACTGAATGGAGCAGTTCGGCTTAACCGCGATAAAGCCTCTCCTGGTGCCGAGGCGCTTTTTCTGGGTCTCGATGATCTCTGCATGCTCCGGATTTATCTCCGGGATGATCATCGGCACATCCTCAGTCCAACGGTGGGCTGAATTGTTGGAAACCACCGGGGTCTCCGTCTTTGCATATTCTTCCTCGATGGCGCGGATCTCTTCCTTGGTCATATCCACTGCTGAGAAGCACAGATCCACATCCTTCGCCACATTCTGAACGTCACTTACATCCTTTATAACGATATTCTTTACTTCATCGGGCATCGGAACTTCCAGCTTCCATCTGCTGCCCACTGCTTCTTCGTATGTTTTTCCAGCACTCCTCGGGCTGGCTGCTATGACCTTCACCTCAAACCAGGGATGATCATGCAAAAGGGCTATAAATCTCTGCCCGACCATTCCGGTTCCTCCAAGAACCGCTACACGTAATTTTTCCATAACATTCTCCTCCTTAACCCAGTGTTCCTTCCGAGAGATACTCTTCGTAATACTCAATATTCTTCTTCATTGACTTCTCACCCGGCGCCCCGAAGGTAACCCGGTTTTCAACGCAGGTTTTAAGTGACACCGCGTCATAGATATCATCCGTAAAGAGCTCCGACTCAGAACGCCATTCATCCAGTGTCAGGTCGTCAAGCGCCTTGTTTTCCGCTATGCACTTCAGCACCAGCCGTCCCGTGACGGAGTGGGCGTCCCTGAAGGGCATGCCCTTTTTCACTAAATAGTCGGCGGCGTCCGTAGCGTTTGTAAAGCCGTTCTTGGCGCTTTTCTCCATTATGTCCTTATTGAAGCGCATCGTTGAAACCATGCCGGTAAAGAGCTTTAATGAGTCAGATACGGTGTTTACCGCATCAAAAACGACTTCCTTATCTTCCTGCATATCCTTGTCATAGGCAAGGGGAATGCCCTTCATAGTGGTGAGGATGGACATCAGTGCGCCGTACACCCTTCCTGTCTTTCCCCGCACCAGCTCTGCGATATCGGGGTTCTTTTTCTGCGGCATGATGCTGGAGCCCGTTGAAAAACGGTCATCTATTTCCACAAAACGGTATTCGTTGGAATTCCAGATGATGACCTCCTCGGAAAATCTGGAAAGATGCATCATTATCGTGGAAAGGGCTGACAGGAATTCTATAAGGTAATCCCTGTCGGATACGGAGTCCATGCTGTTCCTCGTGGGGCCTCCGGTAAATCCGAGCCTTTCCGCCGTATATTCCCTGTCCAGGGGATAGGTGGTGCCGGCCAGTGCCCCGCTTCCCAGGGGGCAGGTGTCCGTACTCTTATAAATATCCTTTAATCTTCTTCTGTCCCTCATGAACATTTCAAAATATGCTCCCATATGGTGGGACAGGGATACGGGCTGCGCCTTCTGCAGATGGGTGAAGCCCGGCATGTACGTGCCCGTGTTATCCTTTATGATAATAAATAAAGCCTTTTCAAGATCATAAAGTCTCTCATCAAGGCTTAAAATCACATTTCTGATATGGAGTTTCATGTCGAGGGCAACCTGGTCATTACGGCTCCGGCCGGTATGCAGCCTCTTTCCCGCATCACCGATACGCTCGGTCAGGACAGATTCCACAAAGCTGTGGACATCCTCATAACCGCCCTCAGGGAGCAGCTCCCCGCTTTCAAGATCGCGGAGGATACCCTTCAGGCCCTCTGTGATCGCTTCGGAATCCTCCTTTGAAATGATGCCGCATTTCCCGAGCATTTCCGCATGGGCGATGCTTCCGGTGATATCTTCCTTTATCAGCGTCTTATCAAAGGAAAAGGATTCATTAAACTGAAAGGCATCTTTATCGGTCTCGTTTTCAAACCGTCCGCCCCATAAATTCGCCATTATTCAAACCGTCCTTTTATTGCCAGCACAGTACCGAGGAAAAACAGCGCTCCGGTGATAACTTCGGAGAAAAAGCCCGTTATGGCTCCCGCTATTATTATGAGCGCCACCAAAATAAGGGTCACATACGAAGGTGTGTCTCCGAGGAGCACGCCCATTATTATCGTTATCAGCACCGTAACGAGGAGGATCGGAAGTGAAAGCTCCCTCATCTCCACATGCTTTATAGCGCAGAAGAATATGGTGCCGAGTATTATCACAAGGGCTATAAGGGAAATCGTCTCGGTGGAGAGAATGCCTTCTCTCCTCTCCCTTTTGCTGTCATGTCCCTTTCTTGTCTTTCTGCTCCTGCCTTTTTCGGGCTCTCTTCTCTTATGGCGGAGTACATCCGCATTTCCGCTGTAATTCTTATACGGACCGTCACGCCTTATCGTGGAATTCGCGCTCCGCAGAAACTCCGGCATACCATCTGTCAGCATCCCGGCAGTTGATTCCTTTACTTCGGTTTTCGGAGCGCCGTCCGCATCGATCCGGCTCCTCAAAATCTCTGTCTTCTGCTCCGCGGTCTCTTCTATAACAGGTGACGGTCTCTCTTTCACCGCTTCCTCCACCTCAGGCTCCTCCACGGAAACATTTTCTTCGATTTTTTCACTGTCCTTTATGCCCTTGTCTATAAAGGGCTTTCTCTTTCTTCTCGCCATTACCTTCTATCCCTCAGATTAATTCTTTACGCAAGAGCTTCCCTGATCCCGCGGGCCAGCTGATCCGCGCAGGAGGTACCCCTCATGCCGCAGAGATTGCCGTAGAGCTTGTCACTGACCTCTGCTGCATCCATTCCCTCTATAAGGGTGGATATCGCTTTCAGGTTCCCGTTGCATCCCCCGTCAAATCTCACATTCCTTATCTTCTTATCGTCATCAATATCAAAATGTATCTGCACCGCGCAGGTACCCTTTGTTTTATAATCGTAGTGATCCATACGATCAGACATCCTTCCTGTATTCAATAACCGTTCATTATCCGCAGCATCAAAAAGATGCGCGTTTTTTAGTATAAAATAAAAAGGAAAACTTATCAATAGTGAAAAGGGTACATAAAAGCAGAGGTTTCTGCCTCTGCTTTTGGACTTTAAGATAATTTACTTTACAGACTGAATCTGCGAGCCACAGCCGCAAATATTTTTAAGTACCAGGGACGGAGATCCCTGTCGGCTTCCTTAAGGAGCTGCCTTATCGGAAGGTGCTGCGGGCAGTGCTGCTCGCACTTGCCGCACTGGACGCAGAGATTGGCGTCTGCCGGATTCTTCTGAAAGCCCACAGTCTGGAAATATTCCCGTCTGCCGGCGGACTTTGCCTCGGAATACATATGGTTATAGCAGCGGAAGATCGCCGGAATGTCCACATTTTTCGGACAGGGCATACAGTAACGGCAGCCGGTGCAGCCAACCTTCATCTTTTCCTGTATGATGTCCCGCACACTGTTTATCAGTGCCTTATCCCCGTCATCCAGGGATCCCGGAAGGGCGCTGTCTGCGGTGCGGCAGTTTTCTTCCAGCATCTCAATGGAATTCATGCCGGATAATACGACGGTAACCCCCGGCTGGTCGTAAAGCCAGCGGAAGGCGAGCTCCGCCGCGGTATAGCCCTTCTCGTTCTTTTTTATCAGTGCCTTGCCTTCTTCAGGCATCAGGTCCACGAGCTTACCGCCTCTTAAGGGCTCCATTATAATAACCGGGATACCCTTCTTTTCCGCTTCCTCCAAACCCTTTCTGCCGGCCTGGGTGTTTTCATCCAAATAGTTATACTGGATCTGGCAGAAATCCCAGTCATAGGCATTCAGGATCTTTAAGAACATTTCCGTATTTCCGTGGAAGGAAAAACCTATGTTCCTTATCTCTCCGCTTTCCTTTTTGGCGGCTATCCACTCCTTTATACCGAGATCGCAGAGCTTGTTCCAGGCCTCGATATCGGTCAGCATATGCATCAGATAATAATCGATATAGGTGGTGCGGAGCCTCTTTAACTGCTCGTCAAAATATTTGTCTATGGCCTTTCTGCTGCCGATCAGGTACTGGGGGAGCTTGGTCGCGATATATATCTTTTCCCTAACATGGTTTCTTTCAAAGATCTCACCGATCGCGGCCTCGCTGCCGGAATAGATATACGCGGTATCGAAGTAGTTTACACCGAGATCAATGGCCCGGAGAAGTTCCTTCTCCGTCTTTTCCATGTCGATCTTATTGTTCTTTGTGGAAAAACGCATGCAGCCGTAGCCTAGAGCTGACAGTTCAACACCGTTCCTATCTTTCCTGTACTGCATCTCAGTCCTTGTCTTCTTTCTCGGGCTCTTTTGTTTTTTCCGACTTCTCCTCTATGAGAGCCCTCTTTTGCTCTTCTTTCAGTGCCCTCTTTTCCTGCTTTGCAAGGGCTCTTGCAGCTGACTTTTCGCTTATCCGTCTCCCCAGGGCAGCAAACTTCGACTTACCGGAATCCAGAAGGAGATAGAAAGTAGGAAGCACCACCAGTGTAAGGACAGTTGAAACCAGCAGACCTCCCACGATAACAACCGCCATGCCCTGCATGGAATCGGCAGCGCCGCCTATACCAAGGGATGTAGGTATCATGGCAAGTATTGTGGTGAGTGTGGTCATAAGGATGGGACGGAGTCTTCCCTTACCGGAATCCACAAGGGCTTCATACACATCCATTCCATTATCCCTGTTCTGTATGGCCATATCTATAAGGATGATACCGTTATTAACAACGATACCGGCAAGCATCAGGAATCCCATAAGGGAAACCATGCTGATCTTTGACTGTGTGATTATCATATAGAGTATCGATCCCACTATGGCGAAGGGTATCTCAAGCATTATCAGCAGCGATATGGAGATCGAATTAAACATGAGCGCCATTACCACAAATACCAGGAACACCGCAATGGCTATAGCCATTCCCAATGCAGAGAACTCTTCCTGCTCCATCTCCTGCTCCATATCCATTCCGTGTATTACTTCAGGATCCAGTTCAAATTCTTCAGAGATCCGGTTTGCTTCCTTTGTCACAAAATCCTTCTTGTCTGAAGTCGTTCTTGCAGTAATGGTGGCTTTATACATGCCGTCGTTTCTGGTAAGGCTCTGGGGGGCAGATGCGTATGTCACCTCTCCCATCTCGGTAAGGGGTACGCTGTTTCCGTTCTTATCCAGAAATGACATGGATTCCACATCCCCAACGCTCTCATAGTAGCCCTTGGGGTACTCTACTGTGATGGTATAGGTTTTTCCGTCAAGATCCACATCAAGGGCATTGCTTCCGTTCATATTGGTATATATGAGCTGCGCCACCTGTTGTGCCGAAAAGCCCTTGGATCTTGCAAGCACAGGGTCTATAACGACCTTCACCTTGCTTCCCGAATCCTTGACGGACGAGGTAGTTGAAATTACCCCGTCAATTTCTTTAAGTTTATCTTCAATTGCCTCTGCATCGGCTTTAAGCTTATCCAAATTGGTGGACTGGAGAACAATATCCGTAGTGTCGGCACTCGTCATGCCGCCGGAGGATGATCCTGCCGAACAGGTGATCTCACAGATATTCGAGAAATCCTTTAACTGAACATTCCATTCATCAACTATCTCCTGGGTCTTTTTATCACATTCATCGGCTTTATAAGCATCTATTGTGGCTGATGACGAGCTTTCTTCTACAGAAGTGATATACTTTTTGATATCCGGAGAATTTCTGACAAATTCCTCCAGTTTTTCCACGTTCTCATTCATGGCCTCAATATTTAAGTTCGGTCTGAACGTAACATTGATACTTACTATACCTTCATCCTGTGATGTGTACAGTTCCGTCTGCAGCATGGGAGTCAGGGCAATGGTTGCCCCCACCATTAAGACCACGATAAGAAGAACGGTCTTCTTAAATTTAAGGGCTCTTCTCAGCACCTTTTCATATACTACGACCACCCTGGCAAGGATGCGGTTTGTAAGGATATCCTTTTTCTCAACAGGCTTGTATGAAGCAAAGCATAAGGGGATAAGAAGAAGCGCTGCGATCATTGAGGCCGTCAGGGCAAAGATGATGGTAAAGCCCATGGGTTTGAACATCTGTCCTGAAAGACCCTCTAAAAGAGCCATGGGAAGGTAAACCACCACCGTTGTTATGGTGGATGTGATAACGGAATTCGCCACAATGACCGCTCCCATAAGAGCCGCATCATGATAATCCAGTCCTTCATCCTTCTTTCTGAAGCACATTTCCAAAACCACCACCGCATTATCCGTCATCATTCCGACAGCAATGATAAGGGATCCCGCTGTAACGGTGTTAAGGTCAAAGTTCGCAAGCTTCATACAGCAAAGGGTTGCAAGCAGTGAAACCGGCATTGTGCTTGCAACGATCAGTGAAGCCTTGAGATCACCGAAGAAGATAAAGAGCACAATCATTGCGAGGAACACTGCCTGCACAATGGTCTTAAACACCTCTGAAAGACTTTTTATAATGGTCTCTGACTGATCGCTTATTATTTCAAAAGTCAGATTAGGATACATAAGCTCCAGGTCAGCGATCTTTTTTTTCACTTCATTTGAAAGGGTAACGGGAGATGCGGACTGCTTTTTCTTAAGAGACACACTCACGTTATCCTGATCGTTATATCGGCTTAATGATGTGGCATCCTTATTTGCAAAACGCACCCTGGACACATCAGACAAATGTATGGTCTGGCCTGTGGATGTGGTTATGGGGATCTGCTCGATCTCGGCTATATCCTCGTATTTAACTTCGGCATTCATTGACATTTTCTGGTCACCGAAGGCAGCTGTTCCAGTGGACATAGAGAAATTGACGGCCTTTATGGCATCAACTATGGATGAAACACTCATTCCGTACTGGGCTGCATATTCCGGAACAAGTTCAACGCTTATATACTTTTCCCGTCCGCCCTTGGTACTCACTTCGGCAAGGGTGGTGATCTTCTGGAACTCAGGTTCGATATTATCCTTAACCATTTCAAGAATATCTTCATCGGGATTATCAGAAGCCACTGAAATAGTCATATCTGCCATGCCTGAAAAGCTGGCTTCCAGAAGAGTAGGGTCGTTGGCCTTTTCAGGAAGATCGTTTTTTATCTTATCCAGTTTTGTCCGGACATCATTTTTAACTTCCTGTATGTCAACGCCGTAGTCAAGCTGTAAAATAACCTGACTCATATTTTCCATTGAATCAGCCTGTATATGTTTTACACCGGTGATGGACTCACATGCATCAGATATGGGATCCGTTACCCGTTCATCTATCTGGTCGGGGGAAGCCCCGGGATAAGAAGTAAGAATACCTAAGACCGGTATACTCATATCCGGCATAAGCTTAAGCTGCATGCTTGTAAGGGAAACAGCAGCAAAGACCACAAGGCTTATTATGGCTACAATGGCTGTAACGGGACGCTTTATGATCCCGGCGATCATAGTCTTCATTTACTCAGCCTCCGCCTTATTTTCATCTTCATCGCCGTCATAGAGTTCGTCGGAAGCCGCCTCGATCGTGGCTGAACCCGCGGTAATACTAGCAGGATCTATCACCTTCTTTTCAGCGGCGTTTTTATTTCCTGAAGTGTTTGCCATGGTATACTTTTCTGTTCCCGTAACCTTGATCTCTGCCCCGTCCTTAAGCATGGAGGACCATGTGACGATAACGTTATCGTCAGGCGAAAGACCGCTTGTGACCTCAATACCCTCTTCATCGGAGATGCCGGTAACAATATCCCGTCTCACTGCCCTGTCTCCCTCAGAAATGAGTACATAGGCCTGCTCACCATCAAAATATATACAGTCTACCGGTAAGGTAAATGCATTCTTTGACTCCCTTGTTACTGTGCGGATACTTACGGTGGATCCGTTCAACAGTGCTGTCCCTCCTGTCTGTACAACAGCCTCAACCTTAAAGAGACCCTTATCAGGGTCAACGGTTGTTCCCACATCCGTTACCCTGGCAGAGTAATCTGTTCCGTTTTTAGTGATAAGCGCTTTATTACCCACTTCGACATAGTGCATGGTTTCCTCAGAAACATAGAACACTATCTTATTGGGACTGTCTGTCTCTATGGTATAGGCCTCCGTAGCAGAAGTAGCCATATTGTAAAGGGAAACCCCTATATTTGTGATCGTTCCGCTTACGGGAGAAGTCACAGTATAGTTATCCAGATTCATCTGGGCATTTTCCACACCCACCTTAGCCTGACGGACATTTACTTCAGAATTCACAAGGCTGGCGTCAGCCCCAACCACCTGTGCATTAACTCCGAAAAGGGTTGTTGCTTTGGTGAAATTTCTGTAGATATCCCTGTTCTGCTGTGCAAGAGCCACGTTTTCCTCTGCAGTGTAGTAGCTCATCTCGGCAGAATCCGCAGTGTTTTCATAGGATTCACCATCCATCATCTCATATTTTCTGATGGTGTCCTCATATCCGTCGATGGATGACTTCGCCCCTTCATAGGCAGAAGAAACAGATGAATAGGCACTCTCAAGCTCATTGGCAGAACTATAACCCTGACCTCTCAGCCATTCATTTGCCTTATCCACACCGTCGGAATTTACACGGCTCTTATATGAACTAATAGTACTGCTTATGGACTCCTTCTGCTGCTTCAGCTTCTTCTTCTTTTTCTTCATATCATGAAGATCATCTTTGGCCTCTTCATATTTATATTCAAAATATTCTTCGGTGTTTACCGCATTTTCAAAGTTATTCCCTGCACTTCTCTTCTGGGCATAGGCACTGTCCACCGCGTAATCGAGCTGGGCTTCATTACTGGATATCTTCGCTATGGTCTCTGTGGCCTGAGCCTTTGTGCTGGCATTGGTGGCCTGCTGGGCGGTTAAGCCCGCATTGGCACTGTCCAGAGTGGCCTTTGCATTATCCAGCTGCAGCCTGGCACTTTCATCATCCATCTTAAAGAGAAGATCCCCTGCAACTACATGATCTCCCACTTCAAAATGCTTTTCTATTACTTCTCCGGCAACCTTGGGGATAACACGCACCGTGTCTTCAGCTTCCACGGTCCCCGAGAAATTTGATTCTATTGAGATGGTTCTGATAAACGGATTTGATGTTTTTACTTCAATGGAGTCATCAACCGCCTCTGTGGGCTCCTCTTCCTCCTTACCCTGCAGTAAGGAACAGCCTGAAATTGAAAGAAGCGACAGAATACCTGTCAGCGAGATAACAATTAACCTGGAATAAAATTTTTTCATTACAATAATCCCCTTCAAATTGTACTCAGCACTACAGAAAACGAAATATTATATTTAGTTTACTATAAACAAAAGCACAAGTTATGTAACGCTTGGTATTATAGCAATACAATTATGTAAAGTAAAGCATTTTTTCGTTGTGGAGTATAGCAGAACAATTTAATATATGAAAATCCACACTGAATCAGACAGGTTTTACACTGTTTTGACATAAAAAGGGGACAGCCCGAAAGAGCCACCCCCCGATTAATTGATACCGGAAGCTTGACAGTCTGGACGCAGATAACTGAATCTTAAACCCGCCTCAAGCCCTTGTAAAGACTGGATTTTCCGGTCTATTTATTTGTCAAATTTCGTGTATTTTTTTGTGGCTATTTGTGTCTTTATGCGAAATAATAAAAGCAGGAGGGCAATGCCATGAAACTGACTGTGACTAAATCTAAGAATTCTGCCTGCTTCTACGTTCAAAAAAGCATACGTAAAAAGAGCGGGGGTACTACTTCAATAACTATTGAAAAACTTGGTAACCT